>CAZZCL010000066.1:5599-16918 GCA_964652295.1 uncultured Chthoniobacterales bacterium | reverse complement strand
GCTCGCGTGGCGGAACTGGCAGACGCGTACGGCTCAGGACCGTATGGGGCAACCCGTGGAGGTTCGAGTCCTCTCGCGAGCACGGCGGTCTCGTGGCGGGATTATAAGTTTAACCCAATCGGCACCGCTGGATCGCACGGTCTTTCGCCAATCTGCTTTCAGCCGTCTGATCATCAGCCGTTCTGTCCCCAGCCGATTCTTCCGTCCTTTTCTATGCCGCTCGTGAGCCGAACTCAATCGCTTCAGGATCCTTCGAAGGTTCGCGAGCTGTTTTCCGCGATCTCAGCGCGATACGATGTTGCGAATCATCTGCTCAGCGGCCTTCTGGATTTCGGTTGGCGGCGCCATGTGGCGCGTCTTGTGGCTGCGCGCAACCCGCGGGATATCCTCGATCTCGCCACAGGCAGCGGTGACCTCGCTCTTGCACTTCGACGGCGCAACCCTGGCGCCCGCATTGTTGGAGCGGATTTTTGCGTGCCGATGCTGGCCGAGGCGCGCTTGAAAGGCCTGGACCCATTGGTGGCAGCGGACGGCCTCCGACTGCCATTCCGGACCGCCGCGTTCGATGTTGTTACCGTCGCATTTGGACTGCGGAACATGTCCGACTGGCAAATGGCTGCGGAAGAAATTCGGCGCGTGTTGCGTCCGGGCGGGGCGGCGTTTGTCCTCGATTTTTCGATGCCCGGTGGGATGCTTGCGACGCCCTATCGCTTTTATCTGCACAACGTACTTCCGAGGCTCGCAGCAGCGCTCACGCGGCGCCGGGATGCCTATGAATATCTTGGGCAGTCCATAGAAGAGTTCCCGCGTGGCAGTGGGATGTGTGCGTTACTCGTTTCCGCGGGTTTCGCAAGCGCCAACGCAAACGCGTTGAGCGCCGGGATTGTGAGCCTGTATATTGCCGAATCCGGTGCGTCGTGCGGATGACGCGAGGCGCTGCCACTGCCAACAATCGCTTGCATCCATGGGATTCTCGCCGATTGTGTCTGTTCCCGCAAAGAACAGGCATCGCCATGAGACTTATCGAGAAGATAGAAAGCGAACAAAAAAAAGACGTCACCAAATTCAAGGTGGGCGACACCGTCAAGGTTCACACTCGGGTTGTGGAAGGCGACAAGGAGCGCATCCAGATTTTCAGCGGGATCGTGATCGGGCGCAAAGGCCGTGGTCTCAACGAAATGTTTACGGTGCGCCGCATTTCCTATGGGGAAGGTGTGGAACGCGTTTTTCCGCTGCATTCCCCGCGCATTGCGAAGATCGAGGTGGAACGCAGCGGCCTTGTCCGCCGGGCGCGCCTCAATTATCTGCGAGGGCGCCAGGGCAAACAGGCCATGCAGGTTAAAGAAGCCCGGGAAACGTCGGCACCCGGAGAGAAAAAGAAAAGACGCTCACGAAAGAAAACCAGGACGAACAGCGGAGCCGCTGCCCCGGCAGGTGCGCCATCGGAAACGGCACGTGAACCTGTGGAAGCCGCCGCCTGAGCGCATCGCAGGGCCGACCCTCTTTTGTCCCGGCGACGGGGCCTATCGCGGGCCGGGGAAAGTCATGGCGCAAGCCGTCGTTCGGGTTTAGAGAACGCCTCATGGTATTTGATTGGCTCGACGCGCCGTTCGATCTGCATTCGATAAGCCCACGCGAAATCGAAGAGTCCTTTGAGGACCCGTTCAGCCTGCGGATGATGCCGGAAGATTCACCCGGACCGGAGGCGCGCTATTATAATCTCGGCCAAACGATCGACGGTCGGCCGGTATTCAGCGTGTTCTGGACGGACGGAAAGAAACATCGCGTCGTGGCGTCGCGGGATATGACACCGGAAGAAAGCGGGTTTTACGACAGGATCAACGCCGAAGCAGGCATGTAATGGATGCCAACCGCATCCCAGCCGTCTTTTTGCCATGCAAACCATCGACACTTGGAAAGAAATTCCATCGTTCTCCTCCGAACACGACGAAGCGGCCTACTGGCTGCAGACCCAGATCGCGCCGCGTCTCATGCGGGAATCGCTTCTTAAGGCGGACACTCGCGAAAGCACCACCATCACCCTGCGTTTCGACCCGCGCATGCTGGCACGCATCAAGCGTGTCGCCCGGTCCCGCTACCTGAATTACCAGAGCATGATGAAGCAGTGGCTCAGCGAGCGGCTCGAAAAGGAAGTGAGCTGAGCGCTGCCGCACGACTGCATGACTGAGAATCTTTCGTCCCCCAACGCAGACATGCGGGCTGCCGTCGATGCGTTTCGCGAATGCTTCAGCCGCATGCGCACGGAGGTCGGCCGCATGGTCGTCGGACAAAAGGATGTCGTCGACAATGTCTTGGGTGCCATTTTTACCGGCGGACACATTCTGCTCGAAGGCGTTCCCGGCCTTGGCAAAACCATCCTTGTGCGGTCGCTTGCGGAAATCACCCACCTTGCCTTTTCCCGCGTGCAATTCACTCCGGACCTTATGCCGGCGGACATTGTCGGCACAAATCTGATCGTGGAACGCGAGGGTGGGAGGAAGGAATTCGAGTTTCAACCGGGACCGGTGTTCACCAACATCCTGCTGGCCGATGAGATCAACCGTGCCACGCCGAAAACCCAGAGCGCATTGCTTGAAGCAATGCAGGAACGCCAGGTCACGGTGGGCGGAGCGATGTACAGGCTTGAGGAACCGTTCCTCGTTTTGGCCACGCAGAACCCGCTTGAAATGGAGGGAACGTATCCGTTGCCCGAAGCCCAGCTCGATCGTTTTCTGTTCAAGCTTAACGTGGGCTATCCCGATGCGGCGGAAATGCACGAAATCCTCGACAGAACCACCGGCGCGCAGCCTCCCACCCTGTCTCCCGTGGCTGCCGCCGCCGAAATCCTCGAGGGCCGCCGCGTGATCCGTGAAACGCCCATCACCCGCGATGTGCAGGCGCATGCCATCGACCTTACGCTGGCCACGCATCCGGACCGCGCTCCGCAGGGATCTCTGGCCGCAAAATATGTCCGCTACGGAGCGAGCCCGCGCGGGGCGCAGGCGCTCATTCTTGCCGCGAAACTTCATGCGCTTCTCGATGGCCGTTATCATGTTGCCCGCGCCGATATCGACCGCGCCGCTCTGCCTGCCCTGCGGCATCGGGTTGTTCTGAATTTCGAAGGGGAAGCCGAAGGCCGGACCAGCGATGAAATTATTGATGAAGCAGTTAAACACGCCGCGCGCCACTGAGGCTGCAATTCCCTTCGCGCGGAGCCGACCGCAGGTCATGACGTGCACAGCGTTCCTGGCTGCGATAACGCTTCCGGCCTGCAGCGTGCGGTACGGGTTGGAGGGGCACGATACCCCTGGCCTTGCGCTTTCCAAAGAGGCGGGTCACTTCGGGACGTCAATCGAGCTTGCGCCAATGGAGCTTGCGCCCGGCGAAGAGCGTCTCGCACTGTCGCAGGGCCTCTTCCCGCCCAGAGAGCAACGGCTGCTGAATCTTGCAAGCGAAGATCCCGGTGTGGCAGATGTCTTCTACCACCGCGATGCGCCTTCCACGGGTAGGATTCATCTGCTCGGCATCGGCCCCGGCCGCACGCGTGTGCATTACGGGATCCTGGCCAATCAGGTGGCGCCGTTTGCCGGAGAGGAATCCGTGCGCATCGGGGCGCCGCTGCCCGGAATTCACACAGGTTCCGGCGTGGATCCCAAAGATCGCGTTCAGTGGCTGCGAAAGCGTTCCCTTGGCAGCTTTGAAGTGATCGTGCGCTGACACCCGGCACCGACCCTGCTCTGCACCGGGGCGGAGCACCACTTCTCAGGATGAATCCGCAGCTTTTTCTCAACCTGTCGAATCGTCAGGAACGCCTCGCCGAACGCCTCGCCGCGCTGCTTGCAGAGGAACGGCGCGGACCGCTCGAACCGGCATGGATCGTCGTGCAGCATCCCGGCATGGAACGCTGGCTGCGTTTACAGATTGCCGCTCTTGGCGGGCTGGCGATGGGACTCGACTTTCCCTTCCCGCGTCGGGCGGTCGACGGACTTCTTGAATTTCTTCTTGGTCAAAGCCCTGCACGGGGGTTTTCACGCGAAAACCTGGCATGGACAATCTTCTTCGAACTGCCTGCACTGGCCGAAAGCCCGAATGGCACCGAGCTGCGCGCTTATCTCGATGGGGCGCCGCAAATTCGCCGATACACATTTGCGCGCACGCTGGCCGCCATGTTCGACCGATACATGATACACCGGCCGGAACTTCTTTGCGGCTGGCTCGATCATGATCAACCCGCCGAAGCCCATGCGGCGAGGCCTGTCCCCGCATGGCAACCGGCGTTGTGGCGTCGGCTTTGCGAAATTCATGCGGGCGCCCCGCCGTTCCCACTGCTGCACAACCGGCTTGGGGCCGCTATGCAAAACGGCGTCGTCGCACCGGCAACTCCCGGCGCACCCAACCCGCCGCACAGAATTCATGTGTTCGGGATTTCCTCTTTACCATGCGCTTTCCTTGACGTGTTCGCTGCCGCTTCGTGTGATTGTGAAATTCAGTTCTATTTGCTTCATCCGACCCCCTTGTTTCCCGGCGATCTGCTATCGCGCCGGGGAGCAGCCCGCACAGTTTCTCCGGGCGTTGAGCCGGATTTTCCGGGGCCGGCGGAGGATTTTCTTGCCACCGCGGCAATGCAAACAGGCGACATGATCAACCTTCTGATCGACCGCGGCGCACAGCAATCGTGGGAAGGATTCGAGCACCCTGCGCCGTCGACAGCGTTGGGACGGCTCCAGGCCGCATTGTACGATCTGGATACCCTGCCCACGGATGGCAGCACAACGGGGCACACCCCATCCGCGGGGCCGACAGGCGAAGACCGTTCCATCGTGCTTGCCGGATGTTCCACGGTACTCCGCGAAGTCGAGGTTCTGCACGATGAATTGCTTCGTCAATTTCAGCGGTGTCCGGGTTTAAAACCCGGGGACGTGCTGGTTATGACGCCCGCAATCGAACGTTACAGCGCCGCCATCCATGCGGTGTTCGGCAATACGGAACAGGGCGTACCCCGCATTCCGTATCATGTAGCAGATCGCGAACCCCGCTCGCGCCTGCGGGGGATCGACGCGTTTTTTGCCATGCTCGAAACGGCGGAAGGTCGCCTTGAAGCGCCGGACGTGGCTGCTTTGTTAAATCATGAGGCCGTGCGCGCTGCGTGCACGTTATCCAACGCCGATTGCGAACGCATTGAGGGTTGGATCCGATCGCGCGGCATCCGCTGGGGTTTGAACGCCGCACACCGTTCGCGGGCAGTCGGTGCCACGGTGGAAGGGGCCGGAACATGGGAACGCGGGCTGGACGGTCTGCTGCTGGGCATCGCGATGAATGCAAACAAGGACGGCCTTTTCGAAGGGCTGCTTCCGGCCGTGGAGATGGAGGGCGAGCGCATCGAAACGCTCGGACGGTTTCTGCGCGTCTTCACAATGCTGGAACCCATCGTGGCGGATGCCGCGGCGCCCCGCCCGCTGGCGGAATGGGCCGGTCGGCTGCTGAATGTTGCATCGGCGCTTCTTTCACACACCGAAGAACTGCTGCCCGACGCCCTTGAAATCGAGCGGGCGTTGTTGCAATTGCGCGATCTCCCTGCGGCAATCTCTACCGAGCCGGTCGACCTGAGCGCAGCTGTGGCCTGGCTCCGCGATTCGGTGCGGGAATTCGGCCAGCCGGGCGCATTTCTCACTGGCGGCATCACATTCTGTTCGATCCGTCCGATGCGCAGCATTCCTGCGCGTGTCATGTGTCTATTGGGAATGAATGAAGCCGATTTCCCAGGCAAACCGCCCGGAGCGCGGTTTGATCTAATGGAATCCGCGCGCGAACGCGGTGACCGTCGGGCGCGTGAAGACGATCTGCAGGCATTTCTCGATTCGTTGATCTGCGCACGCGACGTTCTCTATATCGGCTGGATCGATCGGAAGCCGGATAACGCGCAACCGCTTCCCCCTTCGCCCGTTGTCGCAGCGCTGCAAACCGTGCTCGATGCAGCCGGTGGCGGCAACGCCCATGCGCAACCTGCGAGCTTCAGCGCGCCGCTTCAGAGTTTCAGCCCGCGCTACGCGAAGGCGGACGGACCCGGCACATTTTCCTCCGCCGCATGGCACGCCGCGGCTGCGGTGCAACAGACCCGGCCAGACGCCGCACGCAACGGTCCCCGCGTCGTACTGCCGGAGCCGGACGCAGACGATCTTGACATCTCTGTGGACGCCTTTCTCCGCTTCTTCGACGATCCCGCTTTGTACCTATTGCGCCGCCGTCTCGGATTACGTCTGGAAACATGGAAAGACGAACCGTTATCCGAAAGCGAACCTTTCAGGATCGATGCCCTGGCGGCGTTCCGCCTCCGGCGCGCGATGCTGATTGCGCTCCGCGAGGGCGGGGAGGAAGACGCGGAGCAGATCGGCGAAGCGGCTGTGGAGGCGGAATTCCATGCGCTGGGTGCCCTGCCGGAAGAACCACTTCGCACACTGCAGCTCGCGGCAGTGAAACACGGCGCACGAGGATTGGCAAAAGTTGCAAAGGCCCACGGGTTGCAGGGCAGGCCCTGTGTTGTGCAGGCGGATATATCGCTGGGCAACGTCCACATCCAAGGATCCATCGGACCGGTGTACGGAGACCACATCGTGCTGCTCCACGCGCGTAAATTTAAAGCGCAGGACCGTCTCCAGGCATGGCTCAAACATCTGCTGGCAAACACCGCTGCGCCATTGCGCACGATTGCCATCGGACTGGGGCAAAACAACGGAGCAGATCCGCAGATCGTTGTGCATGAGCCTTGCGCTGCCGGGGAAGAACCGGCCGCGCATCTTGCCGCTTTGGCCAAGGAATTTATGCGTGGATTGCGTGTGCCACTGCCGTTTACTCCGGAGCTTTCGCTCAAGTATGCGGAGGACCTCCGCAAACATGGCGATCCAGAGCGCGCAGCTGGCAAGGTAGCCGGGGAATGGGAGAAACCGCCGCGCTACGGAGAAGCGCAGGGCGCCGGCCTTCTGCACCGCGTGCTGGTGCTGCCGTCAAACCCGGCGGTAGACGCGGAGTTCCCTGCCGTGGCGTGTGCGGTGTTCGATCCCATGCTGGACAGCGAAGCGGCCTCCGCGCCGGAAACGAGCGCCGCGGGTTGAACTTGGCAGCGTCCTCGCCGAGATAAGCGTGTCATGCGGCTGCAAACTGCTCTTCTGGTCACTCTTGCCGGCGTTATTCTTAGCGGGCCGGCGGAATCGCTCTGCGGAGCGGATGCCGCGCCGTCTGCGGCGCCTGCACCCATTCCGGCTACGCCGTCGGAGAAGCGCGCCACCGGAAATGGCGGCATGGAGCTCAGTGTAGTGAAAATCACCACCACGGCACAGGCCCCGAATTATAAGACGCCATGGAGTCCTGGAGACGTGAACCGGGGCGTCGGCGCGGGATTCGTCATTGAAGGAGGCCGGGTCATGACCAACGCGCATGTCGTCAGCAACGCCACCTTTGTGGCCGTGGAAAAAGAAGGGGATCCACGTCCGTACGTTGCGGTGCCGGAATTTATTGCTCACGACTCCGATCTTGCGGTCTTACGGATCGAAGATGAACGCTTTGCGCGCGGCGCCGTGCCGCTGAAGTTCGGCGAGGTGCCCGCGGTCGAGAGCGTGGTGCAGGCCTACGGCTATCCGGTCGGGGGCGACCGCTATTCGGTCACACGCGGCGTGGTTTCCCGCGTCGATTTCCAGACTTACTCGCATTCCGGCGTGGATGCCCATCTCGTGGTACAGATCGATGCAGCGATCAATCCCGGCAACAGCGGTGGACCCGTCATGCAGGACGGGCTGGTGGTCGGCGTTGCCTTCCAGGGTTACAGCGGCGATGTCGCGCAGAATGTTGGTTACATTATTCCCGTGCCCGTGATCCGCCGCTTTCTTAAGGATATCGAGGACGGCAGTTACGACGGATATGTAGATCTTGCGATCCTGTACCTCAATCTGGTGAACCCCACCCAGCGCCGCGCGTTGGGCCTTGAAGACGACGGGCGCGGCGTCATGGTGGGTGAAGTCTTCGCCGAAGGATCCGCTGACGGCCATCTGCGTCCGGGCGACATCCTGCTCTCTGTGGATGGCCTGCCGATCTTTGCCGACGGCTACATCGAGATCGGCGGCAGTCTCGTGGAGATGCCAGAGGTCGCAGAGCGCAAACAGCTGGGCGATCCCGTGAGGTTTGAATTGCTGCGCGACGGCAACCCGTTGAGCGTCACGTTTCCTCTGCGGGGCATCTGGCCCATGAGCATGCAGGCCAACCAGTATGAACGTGAGCTTTCGTACCTGCTTTACGGAGGTCTCCTGTTTCAACCGCTGTCGCGTGGCCTGGTGGAAGCTTACGGGGGGCGCGACCTGCGGTTGCGCTATTTCTACGAACGATTTCTTGTGGATGAACTTTATGCGGAGCGGCCGGAAGTCATCGTGCTCAGCGCGGTCCTGCCGGACACGACAAACACCTACCTCACGCGGTTCGCCGGAGCGGTGGTGGACAAAGTCAACGGCAACCCTGTGCGCACCATGCAGGAACTGGCCGACGCCATCGATTCCGCCGGTGAAACCGTTGTCATCGAGGCTCTCAGCGATCTGCCGCCCATTGTCTTGGAATCGCGCGCCGTGGAAGACGCCCACCAGCGTATCCTCGATAGTTACGGAGTCAGCCGCGAACGCAATATTCTTCCTCCGCCCAACGCCGAATGATGACGCCCGCCCGCCACGCCCTGCCAAGTCCTGTCGCCGCCTTAACCCTGCTGGTTCTTGCCGGAGGCGCAGCATCCGCACAGACCGCCACGCCCGCTCCCGTCCCGGCAAGCACCGGAGAAACGGCAGGGATCATCCGGGTGGATGCCACCACCCAGACCTACGAATTCCTTAAACCATGGAATAAAAAGCCTCCGGAGACCCGCAAAGGCATCGGTGCCGTGCTGGAAAATGGGCAGGTGCTCGTCACAGCGACGCTCGTCGCGAACAGCACCTACGTGGAGCTTGAAAAGGCGACAGACGCGGTGAAATCCCCCGCCCGCGTGGTCGTGGTCGATCATGAAGCCAATTGCGCAGTGCTGGAACCGGTGGAGGACGGATTTCTGGACGACATCACCCCGCTTCCACTTGCGGATTCGGTGCGGCCCGGAGACATGCTCGGAGTGCTGCAGCTAGAGTCGAATGGCACGCTCGCAGCGAGTCCTGCACGGGTCACCACTGTCGAGGTTGGGCCTTATACCATCCTTGGACTCAATTTTCTGCTCTACAAAATCAACACCCCCCTGCAGTACCGCGACGGCAGTTTCACCATGCCCATCGTTACTCCCGAAGGTGCGCTCGCAGGAATGTTGATCCGCTACGACGCCCGGTCGCAGGTGGCGGACCTTGTTTCTGCGCCGGTGCTGGCCCACTTTCTCAAAGACGCTGCGGACAGCGTTTACAAGGGGTTTCCCAGAGCTGGCATCACCTTTTCTCCGCTGCGCGATCCGAGCCTGCGTCGGCACGCCGGGCTCGGCGACGGACAGAACGGTGTGTACATCACCGAGGTGCTGCCGGACACACCCGCCGAGGTCGCCGGCCTCAAACGTGGCGACGTGATCGTTAAGGCGCTCGGGTACGATGTCGATGCCGACGGCAACTTCACCGACCCGGATCATGGAGAACTCAGCGTAAGCCATTTGCTTTCCACGCTCAGGCAGGTTGGCGAAACGGCGGAATTCGAAATCGTACGTAACGGCGTGCCCCAGACCATCACCCTCACCATGGATCGGCGCGAGCCCGAAGACTATCCCATCCCACCTTATGTTATCGATACGGCTCCGCGTTATATCGTGGTCGGCGGGCTGGTGCTGCAGGAGTTGTCCCGTCAAATGTTGCTTGAATGGGGTTCCAACTGGCGGGATCGCGCTCCGCTGGAGTTGGTCTATCTCGACGCAAACCAGTTCGAGCTTCTCGAAGCTGGCCGCAAGATTGTCCTGCTCTCGCAGGTATTACCCACCGCCGAGACTGTCGGCTACGAAAGTCTTGGCCCGCTCATCCTCAAACGGATCAACGGCAGGAAGATTCATTCCCTTGAGTCAGCTGCCGCCGCACTTGAGAATCCTGTGGATGGTTTTCATCGGTTCGGTTTCGATGAAGATCCGCACGAGATCGTGATCGACGCCGGACGCCTTGAAGAACATGAGGCTGCCTTAAAATCCGCTTACGGCCTGTCCTCACTCAGGCGGCTCTGAACCCGAAACGCGACCCGCCATTTTTTCAACCGCACATTCCTCCCCTCCGCCTCACCCCTTATCTGCCATGCAAACACGCGAACTAGGAGCCATTTTCGATTGGGACGGTGTTATCGTCGATTCGCAGGATCTTCACAACGAAAGCTGGGAACGGTTGGCAGCGGAAGAAAACTGCGAACTGCCTGCAGACCATTTCCATAAGGGGTTCGGTATGAAAAACGAGTTCATTGTGCCCAACATCCTGGGCTGGACAAAAGACCCGGGCGAAATTCGGCGGTTGTCATTGCGCAAGGAGGAATTGTACCGGGAGATTGTAGGGGAACGCAGCATCTGGCCGCTACCGGGCGTGTCGGAGCTGTTGGCTGCATTGCGCGAGGCCGGAGTGCCACGCGTCATCGGGTCTTCGACTCACAGGTTGAACATCACGGCGACGCTGGAGCAACTGGGACTTGCCGGCATGTTCGACGGCATTGTCAGTGCTGAAGATGTATCCCATGGCAAACCGGATCCCGAAGTCTTCCTCAAGTGCGCGGAATGCATCGAGCGACCGCCAGGAAAGTGCGTGGTGTTTGAAGATGCGCACGTGGGAATCGAGGCCGCGCGCCACGCCGGAATGCAAGTGATTGCGGTGGCGACAACGAATCCGCTTGAAACCCTGGGCAACGCCTCGCTGGCGGTGCAATCGCTTGCTGAAGTCGGTGTGCAAACCCTCGTCAGCCTTGTTGGAACGCCTGCACTGGCGCAACTGTAAGATCGATTGTAACCGCGCCGCATTATGCGGTCGCGGATGCGCGGCCTGTGCGGCAAAACCCTTACTCTTCGGGTTGCAAGAGCACAAATGTGCGTTTGCCGTTGCGGAAAAGGTTCAACACGACACCGCGCCGTGAATCGGCAGTGGCAAGCGCTTCGGCAAAGCGTTCGGGCGTTTCCACAGGCCGGTCGTTGACAGAGACGATCACGTCCCCAGCAAGCACGCCTGCCGTTGCTGCCGGGCTTTCAGGATCCACCCAACCCACAAGCACCCCGGCGCTGGATGCCACGCCCATGCGCACCGCGGCGTCGCGCGTCAACGCTTCACTCTGGATGCCAGCGGTTTCGCGCGAGCGTGGCGGGGG
>CAZZCL010000066.1:0-5589 GCA_964652295.1 uncultured Chthoniobacterales bacterium | reverse complement strand
ACTCCTCTGCCACGGCTGCGTCATCGGGAAACGGCGCCGTAACGACCGCGATCTCAAGGGATCGTCCGGCGCGTACCACGCGGAGTTTTATCTGTTGTCCAAGACCGCGTTTCACAACGGCCTTTTGCAGATCGCGCTCGTCCTGCACCGGCTCGCCATCCACCGAAAGAATCAGATCGAGAGGGCGCAGATCGCTTTCAAAGGCAGGCGAATTCTCTTCGACGGATTGCACGACAACACCGTTGGCCTGGCCTGGGTACAGCGAACGCGCGTTGGGCGCGGAACGAAGCGCATTGATCGTCACCCCGATCCATGGGCGCACGATACGGCCGTTGGCGATCAGTTCCCTGCCGATTTCATCCACCATGTTAATGGGGATGGCAAAACCGAGCCCCCGGCTGATGCCGTTAATGAGGGTGGTCATACCAATGATGCGGCCCTCAATGTCGATAAGCGGCCCGCCGCTATTGCCGGGATTGATGGAGGCGTCGGTCTGAATGTATTCTTCATAACCGGCCATCATGTTGAGGTTGGTGCGTCCGATGCCACTCACACATCCAAAGGTGAAGCTGTAAGCAAGATTGTAGGGCGCCCCGATGGCGCACGCGATCTGGCCAACGCGCACAGCATCGCTGTCGCCAAGCACGGCTGCCGGGAGGTTTTCGCCCTCAATCCGGATGACCGCTACATCAGTCTGCCGGTCCACGCCGATGGTGCGGGCGGCGAAAAGGCGTCCATCCTTCAACTCCACGGAAATTCCGCCTGCCCCATCGACCACATGTGCGTTGGTGTAGATATATCCCTCCGGAGAAACGATGAAGCCGGAGCCTTCATTGTCGATTTCGCCTGCGTCAGGCAAAGGGTCTTGTTCCTCGGGCCATTCCGGGAAGCCGCCATCCTTGCCCCCGCTGCCGCGTCCCGACACTTTCACGATGACCACAGCAGGGGCGACGGTCTCAAACACACGCATGAGGGCTGTGTTCAGATGTTGCGCGTAAAACAGAGACGTCGCTGCCGTGACGGGAGCGTTGGCGATGGGTTCTGCCGGCGCTTTGCCCACGACGCACGCCAACAGGCATCCGCCAACCAGGATGGTGCCCGGGAGGGAAGCGATAGATCTGGCAGCGACCGGGACGCTCACGCGCCACTTTAAGAGCGTCGCGCCATTTTTCAAAAATCTTTCCATACTCAAAGCGGCGTTGGCGCTTGATCCGCACCCGGCGCCGCAGGCATGCTGCCATGTCACGGCAAATTGCGCCGATTCCGATGCCCTGGTTCACGTTCCATTTCGACGATTTCACCATATCATTTCTCAGCCTGCTTCTGGAAGCGGCGCCGTACCTGCTCGCAGGCAGCCTGATCTCCGGGTTTGTGGAGGTCTTTCTGCCCGCCTCGGCGCTGGACCGCTGGTTGCCAAAGAACAAAGGCGCTGCGGTGTTAGTCAGCGGCATTGCACCGCTGTTTCTGCCCATGTGCGAATGCGGGGTGGTGCCCGTCATCAGACGTTTCCTGCGTAAAGGCCTGTCGCCTGCCTGCGCGGTGACCTACATGCTCGCTGCGCCCATCGTGAATCCGGTGGTATTGCTGAGCACATTCGCCGCGTTCAGCGGAGGCAAATTCTTCGATTATGGCGGGGGCGGCGGGATGACGTTTGAACCCCCGCCGTGGGCGGTTGTGTTCGCGCGGTTCGGCATCGGCTATCTCATTGCGGTCGGCTGCGGATTTCTCGCTCTGGCGGTGAGTCCCGACACTTACATTAAGCGCGGCGTACTGGCTCCGCCGCGCCCGCCGGGGCGCACGGGCGTGACTGTACTTCCTCCGGACGACAGTGGTGTGTCGCTTTCTCCATGGCGACGCGTGCTCGATGCGTTTGGCTATGCCGGGCGCGACTTTGCCGAAGTCGGAGCCTACCTCGTAATGGGTTGCATCATCACCAGCCTGTTTAACACAGGAGTGAATCAGGATCTGATCCTGCCACTGGCTTTGGAACCGTGGACCGCGACAGCTGTGATGCTGGGGTTCGCATTTGTGCTGGCAATCTGCTCGACGTCCGACGCGTTTATTGCAGCCACCTTTGTCACATTCCCGCTGGCATCCCGCATCGGATTCATGGTTTACGGACCGCTCTTCGATGTGCGCCTGATGTTTCTCTATGCATTGGTGTTCAAAAAGCGGATTGTGGCAGCGTTCGGTGTTGGACTCTTCGTGGTCGTTGCCGTAACTTGCGATAGACTCATGCCATTCCTGCCATGACACGCAGACGACGCAGTCCCGACCGCCCATTGCGTGCCTTGTCGCTCGCGGTGTGGGGTGGCGTATTCCTTTATTTCACGGCCATTGATCGCCTGCCGGTCTATCTTGCAGCGGGGTTCCGTCCTCTTGTGCCCATCGCCGGCGTCACCCTCATTCTGCTTGCCCTGGCGACGTTGTTTGCCCGCGATGCCGCATGGTCGGGCAGCTCCTCCGAAGCAGCCGGCCGTGCCCTGCCACTATGGAAATTCGCGCAGGCCGTTCTTCTTCTGGCACCAATTCTCGCGAGCGCCGCAGCCGCTCCCGCCGGCTACAGTGCAACCACTGTGTGGAACCGCCTTGGCAGCACGGACAGCCTGGCTGGAGCGCCACCCGATGTGCGGGCGGCGGCGGCCATGCGCTCCTCGGACGAGTTTTCAGCCTCGGACGAATTCATCGATGATCCCATGGCGGACATCGATGGCGCGCTGCCGCTGCCGGGCGAGGAACCGGAGATCTACGCCACCGATTTGCCGGAAGGCGAAGATGTGGAGGCGTTTTTCGATCCTGAACGCTACATTCAGCGGACCGATGATGGCCGCATCCTCGCCGAACTCACCGATTTGTGGAGCGCCGCTGCCGATCCGGCCTTTCGCAAGCTCTATGAAAATGCGCCGGTGCGTTTCACCGCGCAGCTGCTGAAACCGAAAGATCCGCAGCAGGATGCCGGCGGATCGGGGGTGCAATTCAAAGCGGCACGACTCATGATTTTCTGCTGTGCCGCCGATGCCCAACCCGTGGCGGTGCGCATTGAGGCGGCTGCGATGCCGCCCGGCAACGATATGGATTGGATTGAGGTCGATGGGCGGGCAGAGTTCCGCGTGCTTGGCGGAGAGGTCGTGCCGGTCGTTGCGGCCGAACGGGTGGAACCGGCCGCAACGCCCAGCGAATTGTATCTCACATATTGAACCGGCAGCCTGCGGTCCGGCGCTCCCCCCTTTCACCATGGCTTCGCTCACATTTCTCGGCACCGGGTGCGGAGTACCTTCCGGCGAACGGTTTCACAGCTCGGCATGGCTCGACCTCGACGGCAGCGTCCTGCTTGTGGATGCGGGCGAACCGTGCAGCAACCGCATTTTGGCGCGGGGCTTCTCGATCACGCAACCGGAGGCGGTGCTCATCACCCACGCCCATTCGGATCACATCGCCGGGCTGCCGATGTTTCTGCAGGGCAACTGGCTGGGACGGCGGGACCGCCCACTCTCGATCTATCTTCCAGACGCTCTGGTGGAGCCACTGCGAGCATGGCTACGCGCAGTGTATCTGCCGCCGGAATCGCTCGGGTTCGATCTGCATTTTGTGCCGTGGCAACGCGCAGCAGAACATCGCACCGGGCCATTTGTCATCGAATGGACGCCCACAACCCATCTCCACGCGTTGTGCCGCGTGCAGGATCCAGGTCGACCTGAGCGCTTCGAATCCGTGGCGCTCGCCGTTTCCGCTGCACAACGTCGCGCCGTGTTCTCCGGCGATATCGGTGCCCCGACGGACCTCGACCCGCTTCTCAGTCGCCCCGCAGATCTGTTGGTGTGCGAGCTATCCCACTTTTCGCCGGATGCCCTCTATCGCACCCTGCTGCTCCGCAAAATCCGCAGGCTCGCGCTGGTGCATCTCAGTCCGAAACTCGCCGGAAAAGAGCATCTGGTGACACGCGCCGCTGCGGCGGCACTGCCCGAAGTGGGGCGTATCGTGATTCCGAACGACGGCGATGTGATCGAGTTTTAGGAAGCGTCCTTTGGCGAGCTGACCAGCGCGCCGCGTTCGCCGTTGACGCCGCAACCGGATGATGCAACCCGGCATTGTGCGCCATCGCCTCCCACTCGTCCGTCGCCCAAGGCGTTCCCGTACCACGCAAAGTGTCCGTGCGATGGTGCAGGAAACGCGTTTGCACCGCGAGAACCTGGTCCAACCCGTGTTCGTCAAGGCCGACGGATTACGCGAAGCAGTGCCCTCGATGCCCGGCGTGGAACGCATTCCGTTGAGCGAAATTGTGTCCCATTGTCAGCGGCTCTACGACAATGGCATCCCCGCCGTCGCCCTGTTTCCTGTGGTGGCGTCGGGCGTTAAGGATCCGCAGGGGTCCTACGGCCTGGATCCCGACAACCTTCTCTACCGAACATTGCGCAAGCTGAAAGTTGGCGTGCGGGATCTTACATTGATCACCGACGTTGCGCTCGATCCCTACACCAGCCACGGGCACGACGGGCTCGTGGATCCGTCCACCGGCGATGTTGCAAACGATGAAACGGTCGAGGTGCTCTGCAACCTGGCCGTCATGCAGGCCAATTCCGGTGCCGATTGGGTCGCGCCGTCGGATATGATGGATGGACGCGTCGGTGCCATCCGCAAGGCGCTGGACGATGCCGGCCATATTCCCGTGGGCATTCTTGCCTACTCGGCAAAGTTCGCTTCCGCGTTCTACGGGCCATTTCGCGATGCGCTCGGCAGCAGCCTTGCCTCAGGCACGCGGACGCTGGACAAGCGCACTTACCAACTCAACCCGGCCAACGTCCGCGAAGCCGTTCTCGAAGCCCGGCTCGATGAAGAGGAAGGCGCCGATGCCGTGATGATCAAACCTGCAGGACCGTATCTCGACGTGATCCGAGCGGTTCGCGAAAACACGAATCTGCCGGTGGCAGCCTACCAGGTCTCCGGCGAATACGCCCAGATCCACGCCGCCGCCCGCATGGGATGGCTTGATCTCGAGACAACCCGCGACGAATCGCTCATGGCCATCCGGCGTGCCGGGGCCGATATAATCCTGACCTATTTCGCTGGCGACGTCGCGCGCGATCTGTAAACCGGCGCCTTGGCCGCGCGGCCTCCCCCGGCCGCGGTAACCATTCTTCTCCCGCTCCTACGCTTGACCCAATCCGGCAGCTGCGCTCACTTCGCATCGGCATGCCGCACACCTCATGTCAGCTTCCCGCCCTCCCGGCGGCTTGCGTTGTCGCATTATGCCTGCTGCTCGGCGGCGTACACCTCGTGCTGCTGCAGACGGTTGCGTGGGCTGAGATGGCTGTGCGCTATTCCCGTGACGCAGGACTCGGACACGGCCTCGGCCGCACTCTCGACGGGCAGCATCCCTGCGAACGTTGTCACGCAGTGAGAAAGGCCGCCGCGCCGTCGCAGGGCGAGGAGAATGCGGTCGTGGCGTCGGAAACTCCGCTGAAATATGTGTTGGCGCAGCACGGACAAGTGCCCCTGCCACCCTGGCGCCGAAAGCCGCACGTCATGGATGCGGCCCCCGGAGTTGCCTCCCACAAGACGGCGCCGCCAACGCCCCCGCCGCGACGGGCT
>CAZZCL010000065.1:0-17653 GCA_964652295.1 uncultured Chthoniobacterales bacterium | reverse complement strand
GCCCCCGCCTCAGGAGGTTGTCCTGTGCGAATGGCCGTGCGCACCGGCTGCCGCCCTGCTTCGCCGCGGCGGGTTTCCGATCGAGTCCGCCGTGCTCGTTGCAGAACCGCAGTTTCAGGGACTTATGGATTGGGAGGAGGCACGCACACTCGACTTCGGACTGCCCGCAGAACGTCTTGCGCTGGATACCGGAGAATTCTACGGGCGATTCAGCATGTTGAAATACGGGCTTGTCCACTCCACCCGCCTGCTCGGGCTCACGCCCCGGCATGCTCAGTTTCTCTGCCGCGAGGCCGCAGCGCTTGAGGGTCTTTTCACCGCGCGCCGCGACGCTTTGCAAGGTTTCGATCCATCCGTCTTCCTCGCAGCAGCACAGGCTTCCGCACTGCGTTCCGCGCAAGCCGCCGCACCCCCGGGCTCAGGACAGCAAAACCGCATCCGTCTCCACGACGAAGGGGCTCCCACGGCACTGCTCGATGCGGTTTTTCGTCTTCTCCCGCACATGGAAGAAATGGGCCTCTCGCTTGTTGCCGGCGACGCGGCACTGGCCCGTTGCCCCGCCGGTCAGTACGGCGCGTTGCGTTATCCCGATGCGCTGCTCCCTCAAGCCGAAACACCCGATGCGGCCTGCGGTGTGCATGTGTTTCTCGATACCGAAAGCGTGGCACCGTTCTCCCCTGTCCGCGCATGGCTTGCCGGGCATGTGGTTTGCGCCCCCGCGTCGCCCGCACTGACGGACGCGCTCGAGTCGGCAGCCGACCCTGAAGCGCGCGCCCGCCTCTTCCCGTTTCAAGCCTCCACGGATCTCGCTTTGCTCGACGTAATCCTCGCCGCCACCCGGGCTCCGCAACGGCCAGCCGCCGTCTCCAGGGATTGATGCTGCCGGAGCTGCACACAGAAATCCCGGGACCGCGTTCCAAAGCCCTGGCCGCCGAACTGCGCCGGTACGAAAGCCCAAACGTCACCTTCGTAACCAGCGACTGGCCGGTATTCTGGGAGCGCGCCGAGGGCGTGAATGTGTGGGATGCGGATGGAAACAGGTTTCTCGACTTCACATCGGCGTTCGGTGTGTCCGGATTGGGTCATGGCTTTCCCCCTGCGCGCGATGCGCTCATCGATCAGGCCCGCCGTCTTCCCCATGCGATGGGCGATGTTCATCCCGCCGCAGCCAAAGTCGAACTGCTGAAGGCGCTCAATTCCGCAACGTACGGCCGCTGGGGTGGCGGCGCGGCCAAAACCATCCTCTGCAATTCCGGCTTCGAGGCGGTGGAAGCTGCAATAAAAACCTCCATCCTCCATACTGGACTACCGGGCGTACTGGCTTTCGAAGGCGCCTATCACGGGCTGGGCTATGGCGCTCTCGACACGACGGAACTGCCTTTGTTCCGGGCACCGTTCAGGCGTCAACTGCCGGGCTTTACTGTGCACGCCCCTTTTCCGGCCTGTTACCGATGTCCATGGGGCGAAAGGAGCGGCTATCGCCTTGAGGGCCGCGAGTTTCCGAATTGCTCTTCGCGCTGCCTCGCGAAGCTCGAACAGATCCTCGAACAGGAATTAGCACGCCGTCCTGTAGGCTGCATCCTGGCCGAACCGATTCAGGGCCGCGGCGGCGAACGCGTGCCGCCGCGCGATTTTCTCCGCTTGCTGCGCACCATCTGCGACCGGCACAAGATCCTTTTGATCTTCGACGAAATCTACACGGGTTGGAACCGTACCGGGCAGCTTTTTGCCTGCGATCATTCGGGCGTGATGCCGGACATTATCTGCACAGGCAAGGCGCTCACCGGGTTGATGCCACTTTCCGCATGCACCGGCCGGGCTGAGATCATGAACGCATGGCCGCCTTCGGAAGGCGAAGCGCTGCACACCAGTACGTTCCTCGGCAATCCCATGGCCTGCGCCGCGGCCAATGCAGCGATCCTAACCCATCTGAATCGGGAAACCGCCGTGCGTGTCCGCGATGCGGGCCAGCAGCTTCACGACGCTCTTCGATCGCTGAAAAGCCCCCGCCTTGGAGACGTTCGTGGCGCGGGACTGCTTGCCGGTCTTGAGGTGGTGCATGCGCGTTCTGGCGAACCCGATGGGGAAGGTGTCGGCCGCATTGTCATCGCTGCATTGAAAGACGGTCTGCTGCTGCTCGCCGGAGGCGCCGAGGGCAACGTCCTTTCGCTTACCCCGCCCTTCGACATCTCTCCGGAGGAAATCGCGTGGACCGCGGAGCGGCTTCAGGAGTATCTGATGTCTTTATAAGGCTCCATCTCGAAATCCATCACGAGCGACTCGCTCGACACAGGGCGCAGCACCCGCTCGAGATAGTTTGTAAACACGGGATGATCGAAGCAGATATTCCGCTTGTCCGTGGATTCAAAATCGAGCGCCACAAAAAACTGCCATTCGTTGGCCGGATCGATCCGTTTACCGCACCGAACGTGCAGCACCTCGGGAATTTTCAGGAGCTGTATCCGCGTAGCGCGCATCACTTCTTCAAGCTGTTCCATCCCAGGTTCGGAATGGAATTTGTACAACCGTATGTGATGCAGCATGAACGTGTGACAACCGGGCTAATTCTTCCAGTCCAATGCGCCCTTGCGCAGCGCATACACATAACCAACGAGCAGGATTCCAATAAATCCCAGCATGCTCCAAAGGATCAGGGCTGAGGACTGGATCTGCTCGCGAAAAACGACCGCCCATGGGTACATAAAAACAATCTCCAGGTCGAACAGGATAAACAACATTGCCACGAGATAAAACTTCACACTGAAACGGGGCTGGGTGGGTCCTTCGACCGGCATGCCACATTCATAAGCGCTGTCCTTGGTACTGTTCCTCCGGCCGCTCTTGCCAAGCAACACACTAATCCCGAGAGCTGAACCCGCGAAACCGATGGCTACAATAAGATGGATGAGAATAGGGACGTAATCCTGAATCATGAACGGGAAAATGATGATCTGTTCGAGACGCGAAGGCAAGCGCTTCCTGCCAAGACTCCCCAAACCCTAAGCCCGTTGCTGCCACGGTCAGCCGTCGGAGAGCCTCAATTAGCCTTACCATCAGTTCCCGCACTGCACGGCAGACGGTTCGGAACCCATCGCAAGGTCATGAGGAGGCAGCGTTCGGCGTCGAGGCGCTCTGCATTTTGGACGCCAAACGGAACCCGATGGGATCCACCCAGTGAGCCATGCCATGCCAACCGCGACGATAATCCCGATCAGCTACGCTATGTGCGCGCAGGAATGGGGGCGGCGGCGGCCGCTGCGGCTGCAGCGGCGGCAGCAGCCAATGCTGCAGGAACACCCTTGTATTTTTTGCCGGTCTTTTTAACCAAACCGCGGGACACTAGATTTTGCAGTTTTTCGTAAGCGCGAAGCCGCAGCATTTCCTCGCCACCACTGGCTGCGTTGCGGGCACGAAGTTTTTCGTACACGACTTCGAACAATTCCTTGAACTCGTAAGAGGTTTTCTTGGAGAGGGCCGCAATGAGTTCTTCAGTTACCAGATCGGGAAGACGACGGGAAAAGCCACTCTTTTTTTGCATAGGATAGAACCTAACGAATAGCACTCATGACGTGGAATGCACGCGAAAAGTGTAAAAAACTTATACAGCCTGAGAAATACGCTTCTGTGAGCGGCGTCACAGCAGAGCGCTAATTCACTGAACATCAGTGCGTTGATCGGATTCTCCAGAGATCGGCAGCGACATAGCTGCGCCCTCCAGACAGGTTGGAGATGAGAAATAGAGGCAAAAGTTAAAGAGCATTTCCCATGCCTGAGGCAGCGATACAAGCATGCCTCCCACAGCTGCGCTTCCAGTCAGCTGTGTCAAAGTCAACGAACCGGTGGATTCCAAGAGCGTTCCCGCCGAATCGCACGCCACAGATAATGCGGTCGGGCGGATCATTTCACGAAGCAATTCCCCGGGGGGCAGATTCTCGATATCAACCCACTCGCCCAATGGTCCTGCAAGACCGCGCAAAAGGATGCCCATTGAACGCATCGCGTCGGCTGCCAGCGCAAGAACCTCTCCGCTATCGATATAAACGAAAAGATCCGTCGCTTGCACCATGTTGCGGGCCTGCCGGAAACGGTCCATTCCGTCCAGAGTCGCTTCTTGCAGGGCACCCCGCGCGAGAATTCGGGCCGCTATCCGTTCATCGAGCGCGAAAACCGCAACACGCGCATCTGCGGCTAGCACCGGTTCGAACGCCGCCAGTGGAAAACTCCCATGGCGCACACGCGCAAACCGCACCAACAAACCATCCTGTGCCTGTGCCTCCACTGCGGTTCCTGGAAAGACCTTCGGCAACGCTTCTGCAATGCGTCTTAAAGCGACCTGCTCCCGAACCGGCACCACGGCGTAAACCTGCGGAAGACCCCTGCCAGACCAATCAATTCCCAACCCGGCTTCGTCACCGAACGCATTGGTCAACTGCTGAGGGCCGATTCCGTGGCGTGCCATTTCGGCCAGCAGCGGACCCAGCGGATGATCTGCCGACAACTCCTCCCGAGGAAGCGCCGGATCGGCGTTGGGAGGAGGCAAGGCAACAGCTGCGTAAAGACGGGTTTCCAAGGACGTCACCTCAAGACTGGCCAGTGTGAGCCGCTCGCGCTGCTGGAGTTGTGGTTCAGACGCGAGAAACATCGCATCGCGGAACCGCCCATCCTCAATGCTTGTGGAAGCCGCGAAGGTTGTTGCACGGGCGAAATCCGTTTCCTCAGAGTCCGACAGCAGACCGCCAGGCAGCCAGGGCGGCGCGGCCTTCCTGAGTCCCGCAACATCCGCAAACACAAGCGTTTCGCGCTGCCGCGGCAGGCGCTCGATGGCGTCTCGAAATGGGCGAGCAAACAGAAGGCATCCTTCCCGGGCAGGACGACCGACGCGGCCCAGCGCGGCGCGCAGCAATTCAAGATCCGAAGCAATCAGATAATACCCGCGATAACGGCACGAGGCGAGCATCCAGCCCTTCCCCGAAAAGGTCCGCACCGTTTCCTTCTCAAGCTGGGTTTCCCCCGCCTGGGCATCCGGCGCGGCGCGTTTTACGGCCGCTTCGGCTTCCGCAAGCATCCGGGCGACCTCGTCTTCGGGCGCGTCACAGGCAAACCCGGCAACGAACCTGGGAAGCGGCATACCAACAGCCGTAGCCGCAACAAACGCCTCCCGGATGCCCAATGTCTCGATTCGTCCTGCCCATTGCGCAATTGCGGCTGCAAGCGGACGCCGCAAAGTGCGCCCGACGAAACGCTGAAATTCGGCAGTTGCACCCAGCGTTGCCAGATCGGTGCTCCGGATGCGTTTCAGCGTCCCCGCAGCATCCCACATTTGCGCAAACACGAGCGCATCCTGTGGCACCCACCCGGCAGAAAGCGGAGGATGACTCGCGGGCGCAGGCAGCCGATGCAAAAACAGAAATGCCCCGCAACAGGCAGCGGCGCCAACAAAGAGAAGGATCAAAAAGATGCGTTTCATGAACGGCCGGGGAAAAGGAGAAGAGCAACGGTGGGATCACATCAACGCACAGCGTCGGCTGTGTCAATCCAGCGGACCGCCAGGCATCGGCCCGTGTTGTGCGAGGAACTCCCGGACTTCTTCCAGATAACCGTGAAACGGATCGGGCATGGCGAGGACAGCATGCGGACCCAACCCGATGGAATCCCAGTTGACCACATACCCGCTGGACCCGCAGAGAAAATGGCGCACGGCCTCGCTGCGGCCTGCCGCCCGTGTGGCCGGCGGACGGCTTGCAGCCGTCTGCGCGGCCTTGCGCACCGCGCGATTGAACTCGCCAATACCCGGACTCGACGGCACGGCATGGAACAGCCCACGGCGTTCATCCAATGCATGATACTCAATATCCAAACTTGGCAGCCGCGCATCATCCCACCCACAGTTCTCCGCCTCAAAAAAGCGTTCGAACATCCATTGCTTGGAAACCCAATCCACCGCGCCGAGCAGCGCATCGCGCCTGTGCTCCAGGGCGTCGAGCACGAAACTCCAGGCGGCAAGGATCCAATCGGTCTCTCCGCCGGCCCCAGACAACTCGGCCCGTGTACACTCCAGAAACATGCGCTGCAACTCCATTGCGCTTCGCCGTTGCCCCGTCTCCAGCAACACCGCGTGCTCAAGACTCGGATCGCGCGAAATCTCCCGCGTAGCCATGACCGCATCCGCCAAAGCAACGCCCCGCGGCACGTATCCCCGTTCAAGCAGCGCGAGCACAAGTGTGGTTGTCCCCGTTTTCAGTGCCGTCGCAAACGGGCTTGCATTGGAATCGCCGATCAAGAGGTGCAGCCGACGGTATCTATGATGATCGGCAAGCGGCTCGTCGCGCGCATTAATGATGGCGCGGTTGAACTGGACCCATTGGTAGATGTCGTTGACGATATGATCCGCGCGCTGGCTGATTTGAAACGGCGCACCCCGCCCGCGATCAGACGCATCGAACTCGAACGCTAACGGCGCCGCCTGCCCCACGCGGCCCGCCCCCGCAAAAACCTGCCGCGTTGCGAGAAACGAAAGCAACGCGCCAAGGCTATGTGAGGCCGCGAGAGCGTCCCGCTCCATGAGATAATTCTCGTGGCAACCGAAGGTCGCCCCGGTGTGATGATCGACGTTGTTCTTGATCAGCACCGCCTTGCCCGCTGCGTTCAATCCTTCGAGCGCGCTTTGCAACAGGCATTCCCCGGCGCAATCGTACACCGCAGTTTCAATCGCTCCGGCGCATTCCGGCGTTGCGTATTCCACATGGCCCATGTCGAGATACAACCGGCCGCCGTTGCGCAGAAACCCGCCATTACCGGGCGGTTCTTCGTAATCACGATAATGAAGGTCAATCGCACCCGCACGTCCTTTGCGAAACAGATGATTTTTGATGCGGACAGGCCACGCATCCGCGTCGTAATCGGCCCCATCGACCAGGCAGCCGTACTCGGTTTCGATGCCGGAGATCCGGCCCGTTCCGGACTGCCCGCTCCCCTCAGGCATGGGCGGCGGTTCAATCACGCGGTTCGACCCCCGGCGCCACCACGGGTGGCGCATCCGTTTCCCCTGCCGCTTTCTCGCGCGCGCTGCGTGCCAGCGAATACACCACTCCAATCGCAAGCGATCCTGCAATGACAGGAAGCGAGATGACTGGCGGAATGTGCACCCATTTCTCCAGAAGCATTTTTACGCCGATGAACGCGAGCACGAATCCAAGGCTGTACTTCAAATACTCGAGGCGGTGAATCGCGCCGGCCAATAAAAAATACAACGCCCGCAGACCCATGATCGCGCAAACGTTGGACGTATACACAATGAACGGATCGCGGGAGACGGCGAAGATTGCGGGAATCGAATCCACGGCAAAGACCAGATCCGTCGTCTCGACCATGACCAACACGAGAAAGAGCGGCGTGATGGCCAGCCGTCCACCAACCCGATGGGTGAATTTTGCCCCTACGTATCCGTCGGTCATTGGAAACAGGCGTCGGCACAGGCGCACCACGAAGTTCCTTTCCGGATCGGGGTGCGATTCCTGTCCGAACATCAATCGTGCACCGAGGAAGATCAGGAAGGCGCCGAACACAAACAGGATCCATTCGAACCGATAAATGAGATGCACGCCAAGGGCGATCATGGCCCCCCGCATCGCCAGCGCTCCAAGCACACCCCAGAACAGGACACGGTGTTGATACTCCAACGGCACACGGAAATAGCGGAAGATGAGGACGAACACGAAAATGTTATCCACACTCAGCGAGTATTCGATGAGGTAGCCTGTGAGAAATTCGCCCGCCTTTTCCCAGCCGGCTCTGAGATAGATGAAATAGTTGAACGCCAGCGAGAGCAAAACCCACACGGCCACCCAAGCCCCCGCCTCATGGATTTTCACGGGCCGCGCGTCGCGGTGGAACACGAAAAGATCAACGGCCAGCACCGTTAACACCGCAACATTGAATAAAACCCAAAACCAGATGCCGGCTTCCACCGCAAGAGCTTCTCACACGCGCCACTGCAACTCAAATGGCGCCCCGCAACCGAAAAGCGCTTGCCGACATCTCCGACGGGGGCTCTAATGATTTTGCCGTCAGGGCCCGCGGATTGGGAACGGGTCAACCCCGCCAGGGCAGGAATGCAGCAACGGTCCCCCGCTTCCCCTTGTTGCGGTGCCCTGACGGTGCTTCCGCCAAGAGCAAACAACGCGTTTCAAGCGCGGGCCACAGCAAGCGCAATCACACTTCCTGCGCCTGCGCTTATCAATGTTTCCGCGCACGCATGCGCGGTGCTCCCCGTGGTCAACACGTCGTCTACCAACCACACTGGCCGTCCTGCAACAGCGCCGGGGCGCCGGACATCGAAAGCTCCATCGAGATTGCGCCGCCGGGCGTCGCGATCCAAGCGGGTCTGGGTTTCCGTCGCACGCGTGCGACGCAGGGAGTCGTCGTAGGCCACGCCTGCCGCCCGCGCAAAACGGCGTGCAATCAATGCCGCCTGATTGTACCCGCGTTTGCGGAGTCGCCCGCGGTGCAGCGGCACCGGAACGACCACCGCGTCTCTCCGGTGTGCCAGCCGCGCATCGTCCAGCACGCCCTCCAGAATGCGCGCAAGCGGTGCGGCCAAATGCGGCGAAGCGCCATATTTTAAACCGTGAATCATTTCCCGCGCCACGCCGCGCCCACGGACAGCCGCAACCGCAAACCGAAAGGCAAATCTCCGTCCTGCACAATTCGGACAGACAAACAACGGACCCGCGCGCCCTTCCACCGGCAGCGCGCACACTTCGCAGAAGGGACGTGCCAGCGCCACTACATCCGCCGAGCAGCTGGGGCAAAGATCGACTCCGGCCAGTTCCATCAGTCCACAGCCGCATGAGGCGCAACGCCGCGGATAAAGCAGCGTGCGCGCAGCTTCAAGCAGCGCTGCGCCCCGTGCGTGGAGCCAGAGAGCGTTCACGCCATAACAGATACAACCGGATAGCACCCCATAAACCCCCAAGCACAACGACCGGCAGGAGGCCGATGCGCAGATCGGGACCCACCCACGGCAGCCGCTCATCCAGACGTTGCGCAAGGATGTTAAAGGAACGCGCCCCGAACACGATCCCGGCATGAAGCCCGATCGCCAGCCATAACGAGCGCGTGCGCAACGTGGCATCGCACAAAATAAGACTCAGTACGAACAACGTCACAAACCCACCCAGCACAAGGCCCGGCTGCGCAAACTGATGAAATGCCAGAGGCACCATGGCAAACCCGCTGGTCCACCCCACAGCATCCGCAGCGATACTCTCCTCCGGCGCCTTTAAAAAGTGCAGGATGGAAAAGAGCGCCGACAAGCTTAGCACAGCAAAACGTGTGGACGCTGCCCGCCGCAACAAGCCGAACAGCGCTCCCCGAAAAAAGAGTTCCTCGACAATGCCCACTGCGATCGCAGTGCCTGCCGCCGACGGCAACCGGCCCCACGGAAGTGGATCTTTCATCCGGTAAAAGTCCAACGCCAAAAGCAGCACTCCGTACATCCATAAAAACACCATCGGCACAACCAGCCCAAACGCGGCATCCAACCCCCGCTGCGGGTTGCGCTGCAGCCCGAAATCCGACAGGGAACGCACTCGCAATAACCTCGCCGCAGGCCATAACAACGCCACCGCAGCGATCAGGAAACACCGGTTGAAATAGCGTTGAAACTCCGTTTCAACAAGGAATCCGAGTCCCGGCACGACCTCGCCCATTGCGCGTCCAACCCAGAACATCGGCGGCGCAATCGCGGCTGCCGATAATGCCGTCGCCACGAAGTATCCCGCGATAATGGCAAATTCGCGCATGGTCCGCTCGCTACACCGGCGCAATCGCCGCCGCAACTCAGTCTTCGTCGTCCGCGCCGCCCTTGGTGTTTCTGACACCGCGCAATTTGGCCTCGATGAAATCGTCCACGGCTCCGTCCATCACTCCGCTCACGTCGCTGGTTTGCACTCCCGTGCGGTGGTCTTTCACCATCTGATAGGGCTGAAACACGTACGACCGGATCTGATTGCCCCAGGCAATCTCACCCTTCTCTCCGTATTGCCGGTCGATCTCCGCCTGTTTCTTGTCCATCTCCAGCTGATACAATTTGGCTTGTAAAAGCCGCATGGCCGTCGCCCGATTCTGGGACTGACTGCGTTCCAACTGGCAGGCGACCACGATCCCGCTCGGAGCGTGGGTGACGCGCACCGCTGTCTCCACCTTGTTTACGTTCTGCCCACCTTTGCCTCCACTGCGGAATGTGTCGATGTGGAGATCCTTCTCGTTGATCTCGATCTCCACATCGTCAGGCAGTTCGGGCGCAACATCGACACTCGCAAACGACGTGTGCCGGCGCTTGTTGGCGTCGAAGGGAGAAATGCGCACCAGACGGTGTACACCGCGTTCGGTCTGCAATCTCCCGTACGCATAGTCACCGGACACTTTCAACGTGCAGCTTTTGATCCCAACTTCGTCTCCCTCCTGCAGATCGACAACCTCCGCCTGATACCCTTTGCGTTCCACCCAGCGGCGGTACATTCGCAGAAGCATGTCAGCCCAGTCGCACGATTCTGTACCTCCGGCTCCGGAGTGGATGGTCACATACGCATTGGCCTTATCGTAATCCCCGGAGAGCAGCATCAGGATCTCGAACTCGCCGAGATCGCGCTCCAGGACGGAGGTTTCCTCCTCTAAATCGCGCCACGCTGCATCGCGAAGAGTCGGGTCGGTTTCCTCTTCGGAAAGGGATTCCAGAACCTCCAGATCTTCCACCCGGCGCGCAAGTTTCTCGAAAGGCTCCACCCGATTCCTGACCGAGTTCGTTTCGTCGATGATCTTCTGGGCAATTTCACGTTTATTCCAGAAATCCGGCGCCACCATGGCCTGCTCAAGCTCGGCAAGACGCTCCTTCAAGCTCGCGAGGTCAAAGATACCTCCGTAATTCTCCAAGCCTCGCCCTGAGCGATTCGACGGTAACAGCTTCAATTTCGGTAGCCATAGGTATTCCGTTTCTTAGTGCGAAACAGCCAGCGCGCAAGCCGCTCCCGGGGCTGACAGATGGAATCGGCATTCGCATTTTCCATTTCCTGGTTCATTAATCCCCGCATGGCACTTCTCGAAGTCCGTGGGTTGAAGGTGCATTATCCGGTCTATGGCGGGGTGTTGCGCCGCCAGATTGACGCCGTCCGCGCCGTCGATGGGGTGTCGTTCGATGTGGAAGAAGGCACAACGACCGGGCTGGTCGGCGAAAGCGGGAGCGGAAAAACCACAATCGGCAGGGCGTTGACCGGCCTGGCGCCCGTCACTGCCGGGTCCATCCGCTTTGATGGGGTCGAACTGGCAGGCTTGAGCGAACGCCGTTTCCGCCCGCTGCGAAAACGCATCCAGATCATTTTTCAGGATCCATTCGGCTCGCTCAATCCGCGCATGACGGTCCGACAGATCCTTGAGGAGCCTCTCTCCATCCATTTTCCGGAGATGTCCCGCAGCGCGAAGCACGATGAGGCCGCGCGCCTGCTTGAGCAAGTCCGCCTCGACCCCTCGCACATGCCGCGCTATCCCCACGAGTTCAGCGGTGGCCAGCGCCAGCGCATCGGCATTGCGCGCGCCCTCGCCGTGCGTCCACGATTCCTTGTTTGCGACGAACCGGTCAGCGCGCTGGACGTGAGCGTGCAGGCCGGAGTCATCAATCTCCTCCAGGATCTTCAGCACGATCTCGGGCTCACTTACCTCTTTATCGCGCACGACCTCGCCGTTGTGGAACACATCAGCAAGCAGGTGCTCGTTATGTACCGCGGGAAGATTGTGGAAAGCGGGGCAGCCGAAGAAATCCTGAACGCGCCGAAACATGAGTACACCCGCAAGCTGCTGGCGGCTGTGCCGGTGCTCGATTGATTACGTTGCGGCGCCCCGGGCCGCGGCGCGCTGACATGAGACAGCCCCAGTGCTATTGCCATTCATATTCTTTCACTTTCCCGCGCGAATTAAATGTGAGCGTCCGCGTTTTGGCACCCAAACCGGCGAAACCGCCCGCGCTGTATTTCCAAACCTCACCTTCCGGAGTTGCAGTTTTGGTTTTTGGTTGACCATACCGCGCCGCAGCTGTGGCCTTCGTCATGCCCGTGTAAGGCGGATCGACAATCGTTGCGCCAGCACCAGCAGAGGTGCCACTTGCATTTGCCATTGCCGCGCCCGCCTGAACAATCCCCATCAGCGGCGCCATTGCCATCGGCGTCATTGCCAATGGCGCAATACAACCAGCCAACGCACCGCACACAACGGCAATCGCTGCGGCACGCACGACGGCGTCTCTCCGAGGGTGTCTAACGCAAAAACATACGTCTCGTGTGTGTGACCTTGTTGTAAGGAAAAATTTCATGGCGGGGATGAACGCTCTCCATTCTGCACTCCGCAGCCTCCCGTGGAAAAGCCGAATTCGTCAGCATTTTTTGCTGGAAACTCCCTCAAAATTGCGTGTGACCACGCGCCTTGCCTGATCGCAGCCCCTGCCTTAACCTTTCCCTTTCTATTTTCATCAACCTACTGAGACCCCGATGTCACGCGTCACCCTTTACGATACGACCCTGCGCGACGGCACCCAAGGCGAAGGCATTGCCTTTTCGCTGCTGGATAAAGTCCGCATTGCCCGCAAGCTCGACGAGTTCGGCGTTGATTATATTGAAGGCGGCTGGCCGGGATCCAACCCCAAAGATGTGGGGTTTTTCGAGGAAGCCCGCAATCTGTCTCTCTCGCGGGCGCGCATTGCCGCGTTTGGAAGCACACGAAGAGCCGGCACATCCTGTGACACCGATCCGCAGATTCAAACCTTGCTTGAGGCCGGCACCCCCGTTGTGACGTTTGTCGGAAAAACGTGGAAATTGCACGTCACGGAAGTGCTCCGCACAAGCACGGATGAAAATCTTGCAATGATTCGCGACACCGCCGCGTATTTCAAAAAGCACGGTCGCGAGGTGTTGTACGACGCAGAACATTTTTTCGACGGATACAAGGACGACCCGGATCACGCTCTGGCTACCCTGGCCGCTGCACGCGATGGCGGCGCAGACATGCTTGTCCTGTGCGATACCAATGGCGGTTCACTCCCTGAGGAAGTCGGAATGATCGTCGGTGCCGTCATCGAAACGCTCAAAACTCCCGTCGGCATCCATACGCACAACGACGCCGGTCTCGGAGTCGCAAACGCCATGGAAGCCGTGCGCCGGGGCGCGCGGCAGGTCCAGGGCACCGTCAATGGCTATGGCGAGCGCGTCGGCAATTGCAATATGACCACGCTCATCCCCAATCTGCAGCTCAAGATGGGCATCCCCGTGGTGGGCGATCTCTCCATGTTGCGCGAATTGTCCTTGTTCGTCGATGAACTCGCCAACGTCCCTCACGACCGTCGTGCGCCTTACGTGGGCGCAACGGCGTTCGCGCACAAAGGAGGGTTGCACGTTAATGCCGTGCAGAAGGTCGCTCATTCTTACGAACACATCAGCCCGCGCGCCGTGGGCAACCTTCAGCACATCCTCGTCTCTGAACTCTCAGGACAGAGCGCCATCCTCGCCAAAGCCCGCGAACTCGGTTTCCCCCTCGAGAAGGGGTCGGCCGAGGTCAGCGCCATCCTCGCGGAGATCAAGCGTCTCGAGAATCTTGGTTACGAATTCGAAGCCGCGGACGCGTCATTCGAGTTGCTTGTGCGCCGCATTCTTGGCCGTTACCGCCCAACGTTTCAGTTTCATTTCTACCATTGCGATTTCGCCCGCATGAAAGGTGGCAATCGCGAAACCACCGAAGCGGTCGTCAAACTTAGCGTAAACGGAGCGTCAGAACACACCGTCGCCGAGGGTGACGGGCCGGTAAATGCTCTCGATCAGGCGCTCCGCAAGGCGCTCCTGCCGTTCTATCCCTCCATCGCCGCCATCAAGTTGCTCGATTACAAAGTGCGCATCCTTGACAGCAAACATGGCACCGGCGCAAAAACACGCGTGCTGATCGTATCCACGGATGGCCATAAAACATGGGGCACCGTCGGCGTCTCAAACAACATCATTGAAGCCAGCTGGCAGGCCTTGTCCGACTCGATTGAGTACGCGGTGCAGGATTGCGAACAACCCACCGCAACCCCTGCATCCGCCGAATGAGTGCGCGCAAAAGAGCCATGAATCCCCTCGTTCCAACAACGCAGATTGCGGCCTGCGGCGCCCTCGCCATCGCAGCGTTCCTGTCTCCCAATACCGCTGCCGCCACCGAACCGGTCGGGTACGTCACCGAACCCCTCGAACTATATCAGGACCCCGAAGACGCGCCCGGACCGCGTGGCGAACGCGATTTTTATGCTTCCACCGAAGCATTCAGCATCGTGTTCTCCGATGTTGTCGCCGATCCCGAAGGTCGCTACTTCGCCGGTTCTCTCTCCGCGATGCTCGAAACCAACTCCGGCCTGGAACGAACAGCACCGCATCCTGCTCCAGGCAAAGGCTGGGCTGTGCTGGATGTGCTTCATTTCCCATTCATTCCGGTCATTGGCATCCGCGCAGCTGCTGACCCCGATAGTCTTGCCTTTTTTCATGCCGACGGTTTTCACGAAATCGCACGCGTGGATCTCGTGCCACTCGCCGAATCGGACTCCAACGGCGACTGGCCATTCGCAACCGCGCCCGCCGCCATCGAGAACGGACGCATCTATTTCCGCGGGATGCCGCCCGAAGGCCTTCGCGACCTTCTCTCAGCAGATATGGCGCTGCCCCGTTCCACGCGCTGGTGGTGCGATCACGCACACCAGGAAGAACGTTACGCCGTCGAAAACTGGCGTTTCTTCCTTGAAGAATCCCTTGCAGCCGGTGGAGTGGCTGAACCGGCGTTCGCATTAACCGGCGACATCGCCGAACTCCCCTTCCTGAAGTCGCTTGCCGAAAACCCACCCGCACCTTTGCCGCAATCCGCAGCGCTTGAAGGAGAGTGGCAGGTGCGTTCCATCCAGTTCTCGCGCGGGTTTCTCGTGGCTTACCCATGGTTCCGCGCCGCCATCCATCCCGGTGACCGTCCTGGAGAGTTGCGCTTCGAAAAGACAACCGGTTCCCAACGCCGCAGCGGTGTGTTACTCCCTGCGCCCGGAGAGAAGGATCTGCTGATTTTCCTCGGCGGCACCACTGTCAACGAAGAGCCGCAGATCGGCTACAGCGGGCTGGCCGACAACGCAATTCGATCCCGCATTCCATCCGATACGGGCGGCGTCCTCTTCCACATCGGCGCCAACCGACTCGTCATGGTGTTTGACATCACAGACGCCGCAATCTGGGAAGTGTACGAACTCAAACGCTGAGTGCTCCACCCCTGCGCGCGACGCTCTACGCCCCGACGTTCATGTCCCGAACCGGTTTTCCGCGCACGGCATTTGTCCTGGGAGCAGGACTCGGCACCCGTCTGCGTCCACTGACCGACCGACTGCCCAAACCGCTCGTTCCAATCTTCGGAAAGCCACTTATCGTGTGGGCGTTCGATAGTCTCCTCGCGGCCGGCGCGCGCGAGTTTATCGTCAACACCCATCACCTGCCCGACACCTACAACGCCGAGTTCCCGGTCGGCATCCATCGCGGCGCGCCCCTGACCTTCCGTCATGAACCCGTGCTGCTTGAAACGGGCGGCGGCATCCGCAATATCTGCGATCTGATTCGCCACTATCCCTTTGCGGTTTACAACGGCGACATCCTTGCAGATCTCCCCCTGCGGCGTCTGGCTGAAGAGCATGCAGCCAGCGGTGCCGACCTGACCGTCGCGCTGCGTTCCGGCGGCGGTCCGCTGCGCGTCGCACTCGACGAGGCAGCCCAAACCGTGCTCGGATTCGGTGCGCAACCCATCCAAGGCGTGCCTCCCAATCGCGTTTTTGCCGGCGTTTACCTCGTCGGGCCCCGCCTCATGGAGTTCCTGTCCCCAAACAAAATCGAATCCGTGATTCCCGCCATGGAAAGACTCATTGCAGACGGCGGACAGATCCGCGGCGTCACGCTGGACGACGGGCTGTGGTTCGATCTCGGCTCTCGCGACGCCTTGATCGCTGCGCACAATGCGCTTGCAGACAATGTCTCTTTGGCCGCTCCCCACGGCTCGCATCGCCAGCGCATTCATCCCTCAGCGCGTATCGCTGCTGGCGCCATGATTGATCATTGCAGTGTCGCCGCCGCAAATGTCGAGGTCGAAGCAGGGGCAACAGTTCAGGGCTGCGTTCTTCTCGACGGCGCAAAAGTTACCCGCGGCGTCACGCTCAGCGGCTGTGTCGTTGCTCCGGGCGCCGCCGTCGTCGCATCTGCCACCGACACCATCCTTGCTTGAGGATACAGGTTGGCAGGCGTTAGGCCTTGCGACTCCCACCATCTCAGCCCGCCTGGTCCCGTGCTCGGTTCAGGCTGGTCGAGCCACGACTTCCAGGGTTTCGCCGCCCATGGCCAAACCGTAAAGACCCCGCGCTGAAACGAAGCCGCGCAACTCGTCCGGCAACGAAGTCCACCATGCCCGTTACTCCCAATTCCTCGCAAGCAATGTGTGGGATTTCCCGGTCGCACGACGTTTCCACGCCGCCAGCAAGGGCCTGCGTTGCCATAAGCTCCATGGTTCCTGCGAAGGTAAACCTTCGTTTGCGTAAGGATGCATTTGGGGGAAGTGTCCGCATTGTGGCAAGCGCCGGAAGCAAACCGCTGTTGCAAAGCGTCGTTGCGCTTCCATCCGGATTGTCGATTGCGGGGGCTGCGCTGGGCATGGCATGGTTGCCCCACCCATTGGCTGCTGCGGCGGATGAGGCTGTACTCGTGGGCGTTGAAACGGTTATTGAGGAAGTGGTGCCGGAAACGGTGCGTCTGACGGGTTCCGTGACCGCCGAGAGGCGGTCATTGCTATCGTCTCGCGCCGACGGGCTTGTCGCCCGGGTAATCGTGGATGCAGGCAGCGAGGTGCAGGCGGGCGACACACTGCTGGAACTCGATTCTGCGCTGGCTTCCCTGGCCTTGGAATCGGCAAAGCGCGAATTGGAAGAGGCGGGCGCTCGCCTTTCTGATGCAGAACGTCTGCTGGAGGAGGCGCGGCGTCTTTCCAAAACGGGCGGCATCCCGGCCAGCGAAACCGCCTCGCGTGAAGCGGAGGTAAAAGCCTTACGCGCCGCCCGGGAGCGGCTTTTGATCGGGGTGGAGGAGCGCGCGGAGATTCTGGCCCGGCACACAGTGATCGCGCCGTTTGAGGGAGTGATCGCCGAAAGAATGACCGACGCAGGCGAATGGGTGGAGACCGGGCGCGCCGTGCTTGAGCTTGTCGGAGTGAACAAAGTGCGCTTCGACACGCAAGCCCCGCAAGAGTTGTATCCGCAGCTCAAACCGGGCACCCCTGCGACGGTTCAGCTGGATTCGCGGCCGGGCGAAAAGTTCGCGGCGCGTTTACAAACGGCAGTGCCGGTGAAGAACGCTTCGACACGAAGCTTTCTGGTGCGTCTGGATGTGGAAGCCCCAAAAGGCGCGGTGCTGCCGGGTTCTTCCGGCAGGGTGGAGTTTGCGCTGGGCAGCGGCGCGCCGGTTGCCTCAGTATCGCGCGATGCCTTGGTCCGCCAGCCTGACGGCGCTCCGGCAGTATGGGTTATTACCCCGGGAAGCGATCCACCAACGGCCTCACTGCACCGAGTGCGCCC
>CAZZCL010000064.1:0-17771 GCA_964652295.1 uncultured Chthoniobacterales bacterium | reverse complement strand
GGCAGTAGATGAATCGCGCGCCCGTCGGCGGGCTTCGCGGCGAGATGGCGGTCTGCGAGCACTCCGAAAATGCGGCGGAGAATGAAATCGCTTTTATGCTCGAGATGATGGAGTTGTGGCGACCAGAAAACGAGTTCTCGCGCCACCCGTTGGAGAAACCGGCTTTCCCGTTCGATCTCAGGATTCACTTCCAGAGAAACGCTGTGCCGGGCGCTGAGTCCGGCAAGCGGTCCTGCTGCTGGCGTCAACTGGCAAGCGCGCAGAAAGTCGCCTGTCAAACGGCCGAAATGGCCATCCACCCGTCTGTCCCGTAAAGTGCTCTTGAGGTTCTCAAGGGCATTTTGCTCGAACGCATCGAGTGTCGTGACGTTGCCCCAATCATCAAGCTTGTTCACAGTGACGAACCCCGCATGACATCCGTCCACGATGTCGTTGGTCGAGTATGCGGTGTCATCGGCCCAATCCATGATCTGACATTCGATGCTGCGGCATTCCGCAGGATCGTTGTACTCGCTTTCGGTTCCCCCGAGAACGAATTCGCGCAGCGGAAGCTGGTCATCGTAGAGAAAATGGTTTTCGCGGTTTTGGGGCGGCAATTCCATCCATAAGCGTTTGTATTTAAGAACGCCGTCAAGCAGTGCGCGTGTGGGGGCCATGCCTCTTCGTTCGGCTCCTTCGCCGTAGATCGTCTCTGTCAGGATGCGCGCTGTTTGCGCGTTGCCTTCGAACCCCCCCCAATCTGCCATGAGCCGGTTCAATGTGCGTTCTCCCGCGTGGCCGAATGGTGGATGACCGAGATCGTGGGCGAGGCAGATGGCTTCCACCAGATCGGAGTCGATATGGAAGTCCGGGCCAAGATGAGGACTGGTTTTGTTTAGAAACCCGCAGATGGATCGGCCCACTTGGGCGACTTCGATCGAATGCGTCAGCCGTGTGCGATAGAAATCGAATTCGCCTGCCATGAAGACCTGCGTCTTGGCTTGAAGCCGTCGGAAGGCGGGGGTGTAGATGATCCGGTCGCGATCGACCTCAAATGGCGTCCGGTAAGGATCGTGGCCTTTGCGCGGACGATAGGTTTCCTTGTCGAATGGCCGGTAAAAGGAATTCACAACAGGCTCGGTCAATCGCGCATGCAACGCGGGAAAAAGGCCTGCGTCAACACCACTCTGCCGACGGGCGGTTTCTGCCCGCTGGGCGCCGCGGGTACTGGTGCGCGGGCTGTTTTATTCAACCGTCACGCTCTTGGCGAGGTTGCGCGGTTTATCCACGTCACAATCGAGTTTCACGGCAATGTGATAGGAGAGAAGCTGTAGCGGAATGGTTGTCAGGATGGGCGTGAGAAACTCGGCGCATTCCGGTACGTAAATCGTGTCGTCGGCAAGACGGTCGAGTTCGGTCCGTCCCTGTGTGCCGATGGCGATCACGGGACCGCGCCGGGCGCGCACTTCTTCAATGTTGCTCACGTTTTTCTCGAACACACCATCGTCCGGCGCAATGAAAACGCTTGGGATTTCCGGGCTGACAAGTGCGATTACGCCGTGCTTTAATTCCGCGCTGGGATGGCCCTGGGCAAAGAGATAACTGATTTCCTTGAGCTTGAGCGCAGCCTCGAGTGCGACCGGATAGTTGTGTTGCCTGCCGAAGAACAGAAATCCGGCTGCGCCTGCATATTTGTGTGCAATTGCTTCAATCTGTTCGTTTAATGCCAGCACCGCACGCACTTTATCCGGCAGATCCTCAAACTCTTTGAGGAGCGAAACACCCTGCGCGGTGGATAGGTGACGGATGCGCCCGAACAGGAGTCCGATGAGCGCGAGGATGGCTACTTGCGAGGTAAACGATTTCGTGGCTGCAACGCCGATCTCCGGACCGGCATGCATATAGACGCCCCCGTCGCTTTCGCGGGCGATCGTGCTCCCGACGGTGTTGCAAATGCCGAGGCTACGCAGGCCTTTGCGCTGGCTTTCACGCAGGGCAGCCAGCGTATCCGCCGTTTCTCCGCTCTGACTGATGGCGAAAACGAGGGTGTCGCCGTCCACAGGCATGTTGCGGTAGCGGAATTCGCTGGCGAACTCCACTTCCACCGGAAGATGCGCGAGTCCCTCAATGATATATTCGCCTGCCAGGGCGGCATGCAGCGCCGTGCCGCATCCGGTGAGGATGATTCGCTCCACACTGCGCAGCTCCTTGTTGCTCATGTTGAGGCCGCCGAGCACCGCCGTGGCTTCCTCGGGCTGGAGACGGCCGCGCATGGCGTCCCGCACGGAGTTCGGCTGCTCGAAAATCTCCTTAAGCATGAAATGCGGGTAGGCACCTTTGGAAACATCCTCGGCGCTGAACTCGACGTGACTTACGGAAGGGGACGGGCGTGGTCCGGCTCTGTTGAGCGATTCAAGTTCGAACCCGCCCGCCTCAATGGCCACAAGATCGTAATCATTGAGGTAAACGGCTTCACGCGTGTGGGCGACCATTGCGGCCACGTCACTGGCAAGAAAGTTCTGCCCTTTGCCGACACCCAGCACCAGCGGGCTGCCGCGGCGGGCTCCGATCAGAACCCCTGGCGCGTCAAGATGCACCACGGCAATTCCGTATGTGCCGACCACACGGCGCAACGCCTCGCGCACGGCTTCAAGAAGGCGCGCCTTCGAATCTGTCGCGTTGCGCGCATCGTAGAACTTGCCAACCAGATGGGCGAGAACCTCGGTGTCGGTTTGGGATCGAAATGTGTGTCCTTCGCCCAGGAGGGCTTCGCGCAGCGTCTGATAATTTTCGATCACGCCATTATGCACAAGACACAGTCGGCCCGAGCGATCGAGGTGGGGATGGGCGTTCTCCGTCGTCACCCCGCCGTGAGTGGCCCAGCGCGTGTGGCTGATTCCATGTGTTCCCTGTGGTCCGTCGCGTCCGATCATTTGTGCGAGGTTATCGATGCGCCCCACGCATTTTCGCAGATCCAGCCGTCCGCCGTCGACCGTGGCCACGCCGGCTGAATCGTAACCGCGATACTCAAGCCTGCGAAGGCCGTCCAAAAGAATTGGCGCCGCGTCTGCGCGCCCGACATAACCGACGATCCCACACATAATGGCAGAGATTGGGCGTGTCGCCGCGGGTTGGCAAGATCTTTGCTCTATTTGAATCCAGGCGCTCTTCCCCACACTTGCGCATGATCCGTTTTCTGTCACAATTTCACCCGTTCGGGAACGAACCCGCATTGTTCGGCGCCGCGCGCCGCTTATGACGCCACTCTCCCTTCCTCTCACGGTCGGCACCGGATTCCTGCGCGCCGGCTTATACCATTGTCGCCGATGGTTCACAGGTGTCCCGCTGCGTGCTGGAGTTTTTGCATGGGTCGTGCCTGGGCTTATTGGCGCCCTGCCCTTGGGCGCGCAGTCGCCCTACGAAAGCAGTTCAGAGTTTGCGCGTTACGCAATGAAACTGCGTGAAAACGCTCTTCTGAAGATGGAGCCGCAGGTCATCATTCCGACCACAGGGCGGCATCTGCGAATGCGCCCTGGCCGCTACCCCTGGAAGCGCAACATTGTGACCACAGTGTTTTGGGTAGGGGAAGATGCCGCGCCACCGCGCAATCCTGTGGCAAACTACAAATCCTCCTGGGATCCAAAATGGAAAGAGAACTTCGGGGGGTACGACGATCCCGATCCCAAAAACCGGCGCGACTTCATCCCTGTGGCATTCGAACCACGGCAAAATCCTTTTTATGTGGCGCTTCCGTACAATGACGTCACCCGCGGGCGCACCAAGCCCGAGGCTCCCAAGGTCATTCCGTGGTTTGAAAAGGACTTTGAGCGCGCAGGCAAAAGCGTGTGCAAAGGGCGCTGGGTTGCCATCCGAAAAGGCAACCGTGTGGCCTACGGCCAATGGGAAGATTGCGGACCGTTCCGCACCGACCATTGGCAGTATGTCTTTGGCAACGAACGGCCCAAGCCCAATCTTAACCGGGGCGCCGGCCTCGATGTTTCCCCGGCCATACGCGATTTTATCGGCATGGAAGGAGGTAAGGACGTTACCGACTGGCGCTTTGTCGAACTTTCCGAAGTGCCTCCAGGGCCGTGGCGGTTATACGGGGGAAACAACCCCTTTGTTCAGAGTCGGCGCCGTTTGCTTACGAGGATGGATGAGGAAAAGTCGGCGTCCAACTAAAGCCGCCGCGGCCTTTTATTCACGGATTTTGGGCTTCCCGAGGAAAGCCGTTTTAACGCTGGGCATCCATGTAATCGGATAACGCGACCCGGGGTTTTCTGCGTCTGCCCGCTTTTCTCCTTTTCAAGACGCCCTCTTCGCGCCTTTATTGATTTGATAAATGGCCGCTGCCAAATCCTCCGGTACTCCTGCCGCATCCGCCAAGCTGAAATTCGGTGCAAAACCGGGTTTAAGATCCGCGCTAAAACCCAAGTATCGCCGTGTCGTGCTCAAGCTAAGCGGTGAATCCCTCCGGGAACCTGGGAGTGCCGACAATATTTCGCCGCCCATCGTTCACAACCTCGCCAAGCAGGTTGCCAGCGTCAAAGCGCTCGGGGTTGAGACGGCCGTGGTTATTGGCGGTGGCAACATCTGGCGGGGTCTTTCCGCCAGTCAGCGCGGCATGGATCGCACCACGGCAGACTACATGGGCATGCTTGCAACCGTGATCAACGGCATGGCTCTGCAAAGCGCTCTTGAAGATCTGGGTGTGCCCACCCGCGTGCAGACCGCGATCGAAATGAAAAATGTGGCTGAACCATTTATCCGTCGGCGGGCAATGCGCCATCTCGAACTCGGACGTGTGGTCATTTTTGTTGCCGGGACCGGCAACCCGTTTTTCTCGACCGACACCACCGCTGCTTTGCGCGCGAGCGAAATCGGGGCGCAGGCCATCCTGAAAGCCACGAAGGTCGACGGGGTGTACGACAGCGATCCGTTCAAAAATCCCAATGCCCGTAAGTTCGAGCGCATCGGTTTCACCGAAGCCCTGACGCGCAGGCTTCAGGTCATGGATTCCACCGCCTTCAGCCTTTGCATGGATAATCACATTCCGATTATTGTTTTTGACATGGGCCGAGCCACCAATATTAGAGATGCCGTGCTTGGAAAGCGCGTGGGCACATTGGTCACCATGGATTAATCGCCCGACGCGTTTCTTTTTTCTACCGCCCCATCCCAGCCCCGCTTTTCCAATGGATCCAGACGAAATTCTTCTCGAAACCGAGTCCGACATGGAAAAGAGCGTGGAATATCTCACGCATGAATTCTCGTCGGTGCGCACGGGCAAAGCCTCCCCTGCGCTTGTGGAAAACCTCGATGTGGAGGCTTACGGCAGTTCCATGAAGCTAAAACAGCTGGCGCTGATCACCGCACCCGAACCGCGGCTGCTTGTCATTCAACCCTTCGACGTTTCCACCGCAAAAGCCATCGAGAGTGCCATCGCTGAATCCAGGTTGGGCATCAATCCCGCTGTCGATGGCAAAGTGATCCGCATCCCCATCCCGGAACTTTCCGAGGAACGCCGGAAGGAACTCGTCAAGGCGATAAAACACATGGCTGAAGAAGCCCGCGTCCGGATCCGGGGGCAGCGACGCACCGGAATGGATGGCCTGCGTAAGTTGCAAAAGGACGGCAAAATCACCGAGGACGATCTGCGCACCTACGAAGCAGACGTGCAAAAATTGACCGATAAAGCGATCGTCTCCATCGACAAGCATGTCGAATCCAAGGAAGCTGAGGTCATGACCGTTTGATCCGAACGCCCTATCTGCATCCCCATGATCGTCTCCACTTCCCGTATTCGCGATTCCCGTGCGCCGACCGTGCCGTCGCTGCTATTAACCATGGTCTTCATTGCGATGGCCGTCGCCCTTGGCACCGCGAAGGCGGCGCCCGCGCCGGATTTTCTTTTCGCCGGGGCCCGGGGAAAGCTTTCCAGTCTTAAGAGCCTCAGAGGGCAGCCCGTCGTTCTGGTGATCGTGCCCGGCCCGGAAAGCAAACCGTTGCGCCAGCAGGCTGAGAGGCTTGAGCGTGACTACCGCAAGCTCGCGGAGTCGGGCACAGTCTTCTTTGCGGCATTCACCGCCAGCGAAGGCCGTGTGCCGAGCGACATTCCCTTTGCCATTGCGACCGATGGTCCCCGCGTGGCGACAGACTATGGTGCCGTTGGGGAGTCCGGGTTTTTGATCGTTGTGATCGGGCCGCAGGGGGAGATCAAGGCGCGCAGCGGGGAAGTTGAGGAGGGCGAATGGGTGCGGAGCGCCATCGAGGGACCGGGCGAGAACGCCGAACCATAGAGGCGCCACCGCCTTCGGCTCGCAAACCCCGAGCGCGTTACCGATGGCATCGGCTGGCTTCAGCGCGGTGGGGCGATGCGTGGGAGGAACGGTTGCGCGCGCTGATCGGACTCGATCGGGTTGCTTTAACCTATCTTTGCGGCGGAAAATCCCTGCGCTTGGCCGCCTGCAATCTTTCCCGCGCGGAAGCCGCGCGGCTTCGTGCGCATTACGGCGGCAGGATCGCCAGGCAACTACGGCCGGATTGGGTGGCGCAGACCGTTGCGCGGCCCGAGCCCCTTCGCATCGGCCGACGTCTCTCAATTGTGCGCGATGCTGACTCGCGCGCCGCTGAGCAACATGCCTTTCCACATCGAGCAGTCCTGCTGATTCCGTCCGGAGCCGCCTTCGGAACCGGGGAACATGCCACAACCGCCATGTGTCTGCGTGCGGTTGAGCGCCGTTTTACGATGGGTTGCGGGTCTGCCATCCCGGAACGAGTCCTGGATGTAGGCTGCGGATCCGGAGTGTTGGGCATAAGCGCGGCAGCGCTGGGCGCCCCGTACGTGCGCGCGTTCGACAACGATCCCGACGCGGTGCGGATTGCCAGCGCCAATGCCGATGTCAACGGCGTAAGCGCCCGGTTGAAAGTTGCGCGTAAGGACCTGAAAAATTGGCGCGCATCGGCGCGCCCGTTCGATCTGATAATTGCCAATGTGTTTCTCGAACCGCTGATTTCTGTGCTGCCTGAGTTCCGCCGTGCCTTGGCGGCCGACGGTCTGCTGGTGATCTCCGGTGTAATGAGAAATCAGCTTGCCGATCTTCTCCCGGCGGTCGCCGGTGCGCGATTTGCCGTGCACCGAACGAGTTCGAACGGAAAATGGAGCGCGCTGGAGATGAGCCCGATTCCGAAGCAGGGCTGAACCGGGGTGCGCCCGTTGGCTCGGGCTGGACGCGCACTCCGGATCTGATCAGATCTGCGGTCCAAAAGAATCGAATCTCACGCCCGCTTCGATGACGCCAGCGCTGATGAAGCTGCTTTTTGAGCGGAAGCTGCCGCATTGCGTGCGCTTGCTGTTGATGATGAAGCAGGCGATTTGAGTTTCGGCTTCCTGTGAGGGGCCTTTTTGCGGCTTCTTTTCGGGCCTGACGGATAAGCAGCCTGAGTTCCGCAGTTTGAGAAGCTGGAAGTCCCGTTTAAGCGGGATTTGAGTTAATTGAGCGCGATTTTCTCCACGACATTCTCGATGAGTTTGGAGCCCTTGAGCAGCCGAAGTTCCAGATCGGCGAGCAGGAGCGCAACACTTTCAGCGGGTTTTGCTACGGTACGCAGCTGCGGACCGTTTCATTCTGCAAGGGGCGCAGCTTCTTTCCCTGTGGGCAGGGGTACTCCAACGCTCCACCCGGGATCCTGATCGGTATGGGTCGGGGAATTCATCACCGGAGACCCTCAAGGGTTTCTTTGCCGACCTTTTGACCCAGGCTGGCGACCCCGAGGACGGACTGTTGTGGGGGGGGCGTGGAGGCGACTTTCGAACGGTGGGGCGCGCAGCATTCAGCGGAAATGCCTGTCGCCCTGACGAATGAATTCAGCGGGAAGCCGTCAAAGGCCGCACAATGGAACGCCTTCCTTAAAAAGAACCGCCTCGAAGGCGAAACGTTGGAAACCGTGACGGCGCGGCTGGCTGCATTTCTCAGTCCCATCCTTTTTCCCGGCAATGCGGACACATTCTGGACGACCGCCACCGGTTGGACCACCGCCACGTCATGACCTCTCGGCTGCGCCGGGAGCGGATGCGGGACGCCTGCGATGGCATTTTGATTCTCGGTTTGCTTCCAAGTCGGATGGTGCCCGGGTTCAAGCCCCGGGCGCAGCGGAGAATTTAACCGGTTCGCATATCGGGCCTGCCAGAAGCATCATGCGCATCCAGGAGCGATCTTTCGCGTTGCAGCCCTGCGGCTTCTGTGTTGTGCAAAAAAAACCTCGTGGTCCGCAGCGCAGTGAAACTGCAGAACGCCCGCTCAATTGCGGGCGACGTCGGCCGGTCGCTCCTTTTTCTGGAGAGCCCGGCGGAGTTTCATCAGCGCAATGTTCTGCAGCTGGCGAATGCGCTCGCGCGTTACGCCAAACTTGCGACCGACTTCCTCCAACGTCTTCGGTTTTCCGCCGTCGAGCCCGAACCGCGAAAAAATGATTTTCTTTTCGCGATCATCAAGCACCCCAATCAGGTCACTGACTTCATCCTTAAGATTTTTGTCGCGCAGCATCTCGAAGGGCGTGAACGCGTCCTCATCGCCGACGATTTCCCCAAATTCGGTGGTGTCATCGTCGCTGATGGGCGCGTCGAGGGATGCCGGACGAATCGAAACGGTCTTGAGCTGGGAGACCTTGGCGGTCGCCAGTCCGATTTCTTCCGCCAATTCGTCATCCGTCGGTTCGCGACCAAGTTCCTCGCTCATCTGAAGCGATACGCGACGCATTTTCGAGATTTTATCGACCAAATGAACCGGGAGACGGATCGTTTTGCTCTGATTTGCAAGAGCGCGTTTGATCGACTGCTTAATCCACCAGGCGGCATACGTGCTCAACTTGCCACCTTTGGCCGGATCAAAACGTTCCACGGCTTTCATCAGCCCGATATTGCCTTCAGAAATCAAATCCAACAGCGGAAGGCCAAGGTTGGCGTAATCGTGCGCGATCTTTACGACTAGCCGCAGGTTGGACTTGATCATGAGGGCACGCGCCTCGCGGTCGCCCTTTTTGATGCGGGCGGCGAGTTCGATCTCCTGCTCGGGCGTCAGCAGCGGGATTTGCCCGATTTCACGCAGGTAGATTTTGATGCTGCTGTCAGAGTCTTCGGAATGCATGGGATGGCGACGGGGGGAGGAGCGGCGGTGGGATGTTGCGGATGATTCTTAAGATTGGAGTTGAAAGGTGGGGGGTTGAACGAGGTGGGGCTCTACAAGGGCCGGTTTGTCCACAGTTCGATTATTCCGTTCTTAAATGATTTCGAAGTGTAGGGTGAGGGAAGGTTTTGGTTACGGAAACGTTTTGAATGGGGGATGTTGTTAACTTTCTCGGAGCGGATTTCTCAATCAATTTGTTCAGCAGGATCTTGGCCAAAAGTACCGGCTTCCACGGTCGCAGAGTGTCTGAGTGACTCCCCGCAGGGATTCTCTTTTGATTACGCTGCCAACCACGGAAGCCGAATTCGCGCGGCTAAACCATTTGCATCGGCCTTCGTCCCATGTATGCTTACGAAGAAGCAACGGTCGAGAGAAGCGCTGAAGGATTGGTTTTTTAGCGCGTGAGGAACGGTTACACTACGTGAGGTGCCTGCGTGATGCAAGCTCTGACACGCATTATTTTTGTGCGTTCAAAAGTTTTTCAGGCTCCGATCAGTCTCGTGCCAATTCGGGCGATCTTGCGGCGCCAAGCAACTTGCTCGATGGCGTCCTCCGGCACCGGTTCACTCCAAGAGAGCGCCCCCTGAACTGCGCCAGCAGCCGCTCCATACAGCGCACCCAATGCACTCGGAGTCCAGCGCACGGGCAGATAGCGTTCCAAGGCGATTGTGCCGAGCCGAATCAGTCCTTCCCGGAATGGCACTCCTGTTATCGCCAGTTCGGTGAGACATTCCAATGGGGCCAGTTGATCGTGCGATGTCGAGCTTCGCCATGGTTCCAACGTGCCTTGCGGAGCGCAAAGGGCGCGCCACAGCCAAGCAGCCCAGGATGCGGCAGCCTCCGCAACAGGACCGGCCCCGGCGGTTGCGTGAACTGCCGTTGCCGCTATGGACGCGTAACCCCGCTGTTTATGCGCTGCAGCGTATATAACAACCGGAACAATCCGTGCCAGATCGCCAGCTGCGCCATTGTTCCGCCTCGCCGTTTCACGCGCGAATTGCGATCCTCCGCGTTCGAAAGCTTCCACCACCTGTAGCAGGCCTGGGTCTACAAACTCCGCTTCCTCACCGCAGCTCCAGTACCCCGCACGGACCCATTGTCGCAACCGGTCGAGCAGATCAACCGCATCGAGCCCGCCGTGGCGGAGCAGACTTTCAGCGGCGCACATCGCCATTGCGGTCTCGTCGCTCCATGCCCCCGGCATTCTTGCAGGCGCTTCGCGGCATGCCCCGGCAGCATCTCCGACTGCCATGCCCCACAACGCGTTGAGAAGGCGTCGCCGATTGGCAGGCCAACCGACGCGTGTTTCCGTGTTCACGAACCCGCCTCGCTCCTCTTTGGTCTGTCGTCACCGTCGGCCAGCGCTTTGGCGGTGGATAAAGTATCGATCTCGGCGGCCGTTTTATCTTCCCGAATCGCTTTGATGCGGGGAAAGCGAAGGGCAAATCCGCTTGCGTGACGGCGGCTGTGTTGCACCGAATCGAAGGCCACCTCAAGGACAACATCCGGTGTCACCCGCATCCATCCACCGCGTCGCTCAATCGCGCGCTGCTCAAAATGGCGGGTGAGTTTTTCGATCTCCACATCTGTCAGGCCCGAGTAGGCCTTGCCGATCTCAACAAGGGCGCCGGTGCGATCATGGCGGACTGCAAAAGTATAGTCGCTGAGCACATTGCGCCGCCTGCCATGCCCCTGTTCGACGGCTGTCACCACCACATCGAGGGTGGCTGCCGCCTTCTTAAGTTTGACCCACGAAAACCCGCGCCGTCCGGGTGTGTATGCCCCGGCCGGATCTTTTATCATCAGGCCTTCGTTCCCACGACGACGCGCCTCGTCGAAGATGTTGTCTATGTCGGCAGCGTCCGCGGCCTCATGAACTGCAGCCAGTCGCAGGCCGGGAGGCAGCGTGAGGGTTTCCAGAAGGGCGCGACGTTCGGAAAGCGGCAGTGACATAACGCTTCTTCCGTCCAGCCACAGAAGATCGAACACCATGCAGACAACTGGGATTTCCTCGCCGAGAAACAGATCGGCGTCCCGTCGGCCAAGGCGCTTTTGCAGGTCGAAGAATGTGAGCTTCCGCCCCTCACAATAAGCGATTGCCTCGCCATCCAGGACGACGGCGTTGTCAAGACGGCGCGCGGCCGAGGCGATTTCGGGAAATTGATCTGTCACGCATTTTAAATCGCGGGAGAACAATTCCACGCGGTCGTCTGCCTTGTGCAGCTGCAGTCTTATGCCGTCGAACTTATCTTCGACCCACAGCCGCATCGATCTGCCGCCGGCAGTGGGCCCGTCTTCGACAGGCTGCGGGCCCGCAGCGAAACGCTTCCAGACAGCGCGTGCATCCGGTTCGGGGCTTGCCAGCATGCATTTAACAGGGTGCAACGGCTGCATGCGGGCTTCGTGCAGCCGCCGTTCCTGCGCAAGGATCGCCGTCTCTCCGATGTCTCCCGTGAGCATTCCCGCCTCACGAATGGTCTCCGGCTGCGTGTCGAATGCGCGGGCGATGGCGTCTTCAAGCAAGCCTTCCTTCAGTCCGATCCGCAGGTCGCCTGTTAAAATACGCACCAGATAGCTTCCTTCCGTCGCGCCAAGTCGTCTTAAGGCCTTCTCCAGCAAAGCCTGCTTGCGCAGCGGACCGCGCGCACCAGCAATGGCTGCAAGCAGTTCGGATCCCTCTACAAGACTCATCGGCTGTGGCTGCGTCCTTCCGGCCAGCGCTTCAAGGGCGGTGCGCCCGGCGTCACGATGGCGCCGCGACATTTCGCGCAGCTCGCTTTCGGAGCGTCCAGTCGCCTGCTCCAGGGCACGGCGGATTGATGCCCAGCCAAGCTGAAGCACCCGGGAGTCGCTTTGCGCAAAGGCGCGTCCGGTCAGGAAAATCGCCGCGCAGCGCAATTCTTCCGGGGGCAAATCCCGAAGGTATTCCGCAAGCAAAGTCAGCTTGCGGAGTCGTCCCGTGCTTTCTGCGATGGTCTCGCCCAGTCGGGAGAACCGTCCAAGCCCCTGGGCAGCGACCGGGGCCGCGTTGGCGGCCGTTTCCTCTGCGCCATGCGCGCTGTCGCACACGGTCGGGGTCACACGCGGCGTCATAAGGCCAAGACCGAGTTCCAACTGGTTGCTGCCTGTCAACGCCCAGGCTTCCCAGCCTCGTGCGCGAAGGTCCGCCGCAAACTCCGACGCATACCCATGCAGACACAGCACCCGTTGCGGGTTCACCAGCTCGACGTACCGCATCAGATCGTCGTAATCTGCATGGTCGGAAAGCGCGAATGCCGCATCGCACCCGTAACGGAAACGCGCACCCGAATCCACAGCCCATCCGGTCAGCATGGCCATCCGGCGGTTTTCAATCGCTCTCAGTGCTCGCGATTTTGTGACGTTGGGCGGGCACACAAGCACCGCGCCGCGCATTGCGATGCCTTCGCCAAGCACTTCGTAAGCGGGAAAAGTCCGGCCGAGCGCTTCATAAATGGCGGTCATTCGCGCTACCACAGGGTGCAACACCATGCGCAAACCCGCGCCGTTCAACGCGCAGAGGATTTCCTGGGCTTTTCCCAGCGAGTAACCCAGCAACACCGGCGTATCGCCGTCCTCAAGAGTTTCATGACAAAACTTCACCATGGCCGCGAGCGCTTCGGCCGTCGGCGGAAATCGGAACCGGGGCAGGCCATACGTTGTTTCCATGATCAACGTGTTGGCATGAATCCATTGAGCCGGCTCGGCGGAAAGCCCGTGTCGGAGCTTGAAATCGCCCGTGTAAAGAAGTGTATCCGACTCGGTTGTGACAAGGATCTGCGCCGATCCCAGCACGTGGCCAGCCGGATACAGCGTCGCCTCAAAGGTTTTAAACCCCCGCGTTTGTGCCCATGGCAGGATATGTTCCGTCCTGCGCCCCCCGACCCGTGCGCGCATGAGGCGGGCGGTGGGCTCGGAGACCACGATTTCATCGTGTGCGGCGGTGTGATCCGCATGGGCATGGCTCACAAATGCGAAATCGCGCGGATCACGCGGATCAAGCCATAAGCCCGCTTCCGGCAGCCAGACACCCCGCTGGTATTCCACCCGCATTGCCGTTCCACCATCAGCGGTGAAGCGGCGGCGTCCAACCCGAAAATTCCCGGCACTGCATCATTCACCCGGAGAGGCGATGGCTTTCCGGCCCAGACCTGCGCAGAGCTGCGACAATGAACCCCACACCGATCAAAATCATGAACAGCGAATAAAATTGACCCCGTGTAATCCCCAGAATCAACGACGCGTCCGGCTCCCGAAACTGCTCGCAGGATACGCGGGCCACCGCGTACAAAATGAAGAAAAGGCCCGTGAGCATCCCGTAAGGTGGCCTGTGAAGCCTCGGCTTGCCCCGGTGAAAAGGCCAGGCCGTGCGCGCCCACCATAACACCGCAAACAGCAGCGCTCCTTCCGCGAATGCCTCGTACAACTGTGAAGGATGGCGTGCGGCAACGGCTTCGGCAAAAAGGGCCTCGATTTGCGGGTTCGAACGCGCCGCCTCGATCGCGTGGTCGAGCGTTTCGATGTCGGGCTGAAGCCGCGCCGCTTCCTCAATTGTACGGATAACTGGCTCGCTGCCCTCCTGCTCAATGGCTTTTGGGAAAATCACCGCCCACGGCCCGTTCCATGGCCGCCCGTACAGCTCCCCATTCACAAAGTTTGCAAGCCGCCCAAGAAACAATCCCAGCGGTGCCACTGTCACAAGATTATCGCCGATGTTCAACCACGACACACCCGCTTTCCTCGCGTACCACCATGTGAACACGGCCAGCGCGGCGATGCCCCCATGGCTTGCCATCCCGCCCCGCCAGACCTGAAAAAATGCAAGCGGATCGCGCAATAATGTACCGATGTCGTACAGCAGAAAAAAGCCGAGTCGCCCGCCCAGAAACACCCCGATTAAAGCTGCCCACGTTATGAAATCGGCAATGCGCTCTTCGGACAGTTCCGAATATCCGCGGCGTGCAAGATGGCGATACAGGAAATACCCGAGAACGAACGCCGCTGCGTACGCCAGTCCATACCATCGCAAGCCGAATGCCTCCGCGATGCGCAATGCGAACGGATCAAGATTGTGAATGTAGTGACCGTTCATAACACCCCGCCCGCGGCTCGCGGCGGCGAACCCAGATCGTCCAACATCCGGATGCGTCCCTCGTGCCTGCCGCCTTCGAATCCGGTGGACAGCCACACATCCACGATCCGCAATGCATCCTCCAACGGCACCAGACGTTGCCCCAGAGACAACATGTTGCCGTCGTTGTGCAGCCTGTTCAATCGCGCGCTTTCCTCCGTCCAACACAGCCCGCAGCGAATCCCGCGCACTTTGTTTGCCGCAATCGCCTCTCCGTTTCCCGAGCCGCCGAAGACAATGCCCCGCTCCACGTCCCCGCGGGCTACCGCTTCCGCTGCCGGAACGATGTACGTGGGATAATCGCTGGCCCTGTCGTCCGGTGCGCCGAAATCCACCGTTTCATGCCCGGCTGCCTGCAGCTGGATCTTGACCGCTTCCTTGTAATGGAAACCGGCATGATCGGACGCGAGCGCAATTTTCATCCCTGTCTACTGCCAGATGTCGTCCGGCCATGGAAGCAGGAATTTCCGTGGGCACCATGCGCTTTCCCGCTTGCTTTCCTTCGCAGCTCAATCACAATGCGCGCCATTCCACAACCTCCACCCCGCACTCATCAACTCATCCTCAACCACAAAGGGTATCACAATGTCTGCAATTCTTGAAAACCTCCTGCGCGAACACGGCGACGATCTCGTCCGCCAATTGACTTCCGCACTCAACGTTAAACAGGACGAGGCGAAGAGTCTCGTAACCAACGGCGTTCCAGTAATTATGGCTGGCTTGCGCCAGCAGAAAACGCAGGAGCCAAACGGCGAAAATCAGCTCGCCGAGATCGCTCAGGCCGTCGGCGGCAGTGATCTGCTCAACCAATTGGGCAGTATCTTCGGAGGAGAGGGCGCTTCCCAACCCGAGCCATCCCAGCCTGAACCGATGAAAAAGTTTCTCGGTAATACCGAGGATAAAATGACGCACGCCATCTCCAAAAAGAGCGGGCTCGACAACGAAACCATCCAAAAAGCGCTTCTCTATCTCATCCCCATCGTGATTTCGGCCATTGTGAAATTCGGGTCTCAGGCGAAAGCCGCCGAACCTGCGCCGACGGGATCTCAACCCGCGCCGGGCGCCGACGAAAATGCTCTTGGTGCGCTCGGCAGCGTTCTTGACCGAGATGGCGACGGCTCGTTCCTCGACGATCTGTTGGAAATGGCAGGCAACGCCGGTGGCTCGGCACAAAGCCCCTCAGCCGGGCCGCAACAGAGTCAGGCTGGCGGCGGTCTGCTCGGGGGCATCCTCAAAGCCGTCCTTGGCAAAAAATGATTCGCCGTTGCAGGCTGGACGACAATTTCCGCTTGTGCCACAACTTCATTGTACTACAACAAAACCTTAAATCAGCAATTAGAACTGTCCATGAACTTCACTGAAGACCATCAGAAATATTTCGCTTACATCCGTGAAAAAGTGCTTCCCGCTTTGAAAGCCCGGAAGGCGGCTTCACTCACCACGCCCACCACTAATATCGAGTGGAATCTGAAGAAACTTCTGGGCGAAGTGAAGGCGGACGCGATCGACGCCGAGACGTACGTCAATCGTACCAAAGCCGATTTCAAGACCGTACTCGACGGACTCAGCCCCGATGATAAGGAGTTGCGCAAGTTCGCCAAGGATGTCCTCGCTCAGATCGACGGCTTCTTCGGCATCACCCCGCCCGAGCCCGTCAACGTCAAGCAGATCCTCAATGCCAAAGCCAAGGAACGCCGTGGCAAGCTCGATTGGCAGCATTCCGTCGTCGACCTGCTGAAACTCCTCGGTCTGGAGAGCGATCTCAAGGCACGTCGCACATATGCTATCGCCCTCGGTTTTCCGAAGGATAAAATCTCCCAGATGCCGAACATCAAGTTCAACGTCTGGTTGCACGGCCAGATACTTCATGCGCTCGCCATGAACAACGGCGAGCTGCCCAAGGAACTCGTTGCCTGATTCGCCGGCATCCGCCGTTTTCACCAATCTCACACGCGAGATTGGAATCGGCGCCAATTCCTACCTGCTCGATTTCGGATCGCACCGCGTTCTGCTTGACGCAGGAATGCACCCGAAACGCGAAGGGGAGCTGGCTACACCGTTGCTCCACGAACTCGACCGGTTTCCGGTCGATGGAATCTTTCTTACGCACGCTCACCTGGATCATGTGGGCTGCATTCCACTCGCCATGCGGCGCTGTCCGCATGCGCCTGTGTTCATGACCGAAACCACAGCGAAGATCGGTTCGGCCATGCTTCACAATTCCATCAATGTCATGTCCCGCCAGCGCGATGAACTTGGCATTCGGGAGTATCCCTTCTTCACCCATCGCGAAGCTGACAAACTCATCGCCCGTTGGGAGTCCAGGCCATTGCGCAAGCCGTTCAACATCGCGGGAGAACGCGCATCGCGTCATGATGACATCTCATTCGAACTCGTCGAATCCGGACACATCCTCGGCGCTGCCGGGGTGCGCATCGCCCATCCCGGCGGCAACATCCTTTATACGAGTGACGTCAATTTCTCCGATCAAACCATCTGCCGCGGTGCGCGTCTTCCCACCGAACACGTCGAAACGCTCATCGTCGAGACGACCCGTGGGGACGCAACCGTCCCGCCGGATTTCACGCGCGCCAGTGAAGCAGCCCGACTTATGGCTGCCATCGAGGACGTGTTCGACAACGGTGGCGCCGTGCTGATCCCCGTGTTCGCGCTTGGTAAAACCCAGGAGTTGCTGGGATTGATCTACGAAATGAAACGCGCGCGGCGCTTGCGGGATTGTCCCGTGTACCTCGGCGGGCTCAGCATCAAGATCACGGAGATTATCGACCGGCTCCGTAACGACACCCCGCGCCTTCATCACGGTCTCAGTCTCATGGATGCCGTGAACCCGTTCCCAATCGATGCCGGGACAATTGATACCATGCCCATCCGGGCGGGCCGTTTGTATACGTTGTCCAGTGGCATGATGACCGAGAATACACTCTCGCACGCACTCGCCGCGCGGTTTCTTCAGGAACCCAGGCATGCCGTTTTCTTCGTGGGGTACACGGATCCGGAGTCGCCGGCCGGCAAGATCAAAGCCGCAGCTGCGGCAGGTCGACCGGCAGAAGTTTCTGAAGGCAGGCCCCCTGTCGATATTAGGTGTCGGATTGAATCGTTTGATTTCAGCGCGCATTCATCGCGCGAAGACATCATGGATTACATTGCCACAGTGCAACCAGCGCGAACCATTCTCGTCCACGGCGATCCTACAGCTATGGAATGGTTCCGATCTGCCATTGCAGAACGTCTCCCCGAAACGCAAGCGCAAATCCCCGCTCCCGGAGAATCGATCAGGCTCTAGCCCGAGTTCCGCAGTTTGAGAAAGCCGAAGACCTATTGATGCGGGTCGGAAAAGCATTAAGGACGATTTGCTCCAAGAAATTCTCGACGAGTGTTTTACTGCCTCTTCGCTGAATCAAGTGGGTAAGAGTTGAGGCAAGTTGAGTTTGAGGTTG
>CAZZCL010000063.1:0-18387 GCA_964652295.1 uncultured Chthoniobacterales bacterium | reverse complement strand
ATCTGTAGAACAGGGCCGTGACCTGTTCCGGCACAGCCCACGGGACTGTGCTACAGAAAAAACACCCCGAAGCGCACTACCCGCCAACCGACACCCTGCGCTACACAAATCCCTGTAGAGCCGCCTGAACCCCGGCCGATTGCCTGGGGCTTAGTTTCCTGCGCCGGCGTAGGATTCTTCGACCAGCTGCGCGACATCCCGGAAATCGTAATCGACCGCGTAGATCTGTTTGAATGTTTCGAGGGCTTCCTTTTTCGAACCCATGCGGTCGTAGACCTTGCCAAGAAGATAGAGGATCTCCTTCTTGGTGTTGTCCATGTTGGTATACTCGTTGGACGCCTCGAGGAGCATGTCCCGCGCAAGATCGTGCATGTTTTTGGCCTCGTAACACCGGCCAAGCAGATAGGTGGCCCGCACGCGTGTGTTCGGGCTGTTGCGCGCCTTTTGCAATTCCTTGATGGCCTCGCTGTACTGGCCGTCCTCGACCAGATATTGCCCCAGCTCGAATCGCAATACGAGATCGGTGGGGTTGCGCTCCACACTTTTGCGCGCTTCATTGATGATCAAGGCGTGACGCTCATGGCGCAGAGTCTCCAGTTTCGCGGAGATCCCGGCCCGTCTGGGGTCGTCTTCGGCCATGGCGGCGTGCTCGCTTTCGTGCTCGCGGATGCGCGCCTCAAGAATCTTTCCCTGCACCTCGGTGATACGCCGCAACAGGCCGCCATCGGTTCCGCCCGAAAGTTCGTTGGCATACGTGTACCATTGCAGGGCAAGTTCCAGATCTCCTTTCTGATCACACAACGACGCGTAGCGTCGAACGAGATCGATGTTCTGCGGTTCGCCTTCGATTTTTGCGTACAACTCGGCAAGCTGCTGATCGATGACATCCTCGCTTTTGACGAAACGGTTCTTTTGCTCAAGCGAGACGGCTTCATCGACATTCTTGATGAGCTTACGATAATCGCCGCTCTCGGCACTGTCCCACCCTTCCTGGCGCATGCTCAACCGGGCGGCGCTGTCTTTGCTCAGCTTGGCAGCCTGCAAATCGTTTGGGGCGATGCTGATGATCCGGTTGTATACGGCCACAGCCTTTTCGTGCATTTCCAGCTGTGTATAGTGACGGCCCAGTTCATGGAGTAACTTGGGACTTTTCGGATGGCCCTCAGCAAGCGTTTCGAGGGCGAACGTTGCGGTTTCGACCATCTCGGCAGCCATGGCGGCATCGCGGAGGGCGAGATTCGCAGATTCGTTGTATGGATCGGTTTCAAGAATTTTTTCGGCAGCCAGGATGGCTTGCAGGGGATCCTTGGGACCTTTGCCCCCCAGTTTGAGCGAGCTGAGCGACAGGCCTGAGGTGTCCAGTCCGAGGAATGTGCTCTTTTTGCCGCGGGTATTGGCGACTTCCACCTTTCTGAGCAGCCTGCGACCCTCGAGAAACGCCGGCTCGTCTTTCAGTACGTTCAGGAGAAGCGTTATGGCGTAACCGAAGTTGCGCAATTCCGCTGCGCTCTGGGCTTTGAGAAAAAGCGCCCGCGCCTGCTCGCTGAGATCGTTCTCCGTCTTGACTGCCATTGCGTCAGGGCAGTTGATTTAATGATTCGGGCTTCTTTTCCATGGGCTTCCATGCGTCAGACCACTCGGTGATCTGCGCCTGGATATCGTCGGGAAGCGTTGAAAAACTCCAGCCGTTCTGGAATAGAACGATGAAGGAAAGGGTCGACCCGGCGAACACGAGCACGTAAATCAACTTTCGGATCAGGTTCATACCTTGGTGAGCCTAAAGCTGCTGCGCGGGGAGTCAATGCCGTTCCGCTTGAGAGATCTCCGGGGCTTAAGCGCATTGTTCTGGCGATCCATCGTCGGAATCGTGCGGTGCGTTGCCGGGATTCGCTTCCGAGACACGCCCGCCTTGATAGCGATAAATCACAACATCTTCGGGACGCAGTACGCGGTCGCGCCACCGAAATCCCGGGCGCACACTCTCGGCAATGTCGCCATCCCACGCCGGATCTTCAGCGGGATGTGTGTCGATGATGCGGTGGCGCTCAAGGTCGACAGGACCTTCGGAGGCAGGACCTTTGATGACATCGAGCCGCGTGAGGATTTCGACAAGGAAATGCATGAGGTTGGCAAGATTCTCCGATGCCGTTTCCAGCGCTTCGAGAATCCCGGCGTGATCAAGTCGGCCTTCGGCAAAATCGTTACGGGCACAGGCGACGCGATGGGTGGCCCCGGCGATGTCGTCATGCAGGCTCAGGAGATCCTTGATAAACGGTTTCTGTAGCGAATCGAAGAGAAAAGAATCTTTATAGGACCTCAATTCCTCATGAAGAGCGTCGAAAAGTTTCTCGTGGGTCCGCTCCGATTTCCGCTTTTCTTCGAGAATCCTCAGGATCTCGGGCAAGCTTCCAAGAGCGGATCGCTGGTAGGCCAGTTCGCGCTCGATCCGAGCCAGGGCCGCCATGAATTCTGACGAATCGACGCTGGGGGGTGGGGATGGCGTTACTGAAATTGCCGCTGAGGACAATGCATCGCTGTCGTCGCCCTCGGATCGGGGTTGGATTGGCGTGGTGGTTGGAGGCTGATTGCCGGGAGCTGTCGCACCGGTGGCCTGCATCCCCGGTTGGCTGGACGTTTTCTCGCCCAACTCCTGAAGGCCGCTCAGATCGATTTCATTGCGGGTGTCCGCCCCGCCAAGCGCGGAAACTTCGCCGCGCGCTTCGGCTATAAGCCGCTCCATTTCCTCCGCAAAATCGCGGTCGTTAAGTGGGCGTACATGTTCCTTCGCCATGAGCACGGAAGCGTTTTAAAACGCTTTCCGTCTCATAGTCGCCTTCGAAGCCGTCGTGTCAACCGGCAGCCGGACCGTCCAGATCTTCCATGACCACGGCATCGCCGATTGGATCGCCTTTGGCCACGATCTTCACGTGGCGATGGGTATGGAAGCCGGTGCCTGCGGGAATGAGATGACCCATGATGACGTTTTCCTTGAAGCCGCGCAGTTGATCGACTTTGCCGAGTGTGGCGGCTTCGGTGAGAACGCGTGTGGTATCCTGGAATGAGGCCGCAGAGATGAAACTATCGGTTTCAAGCGAGGCCTTGGTGATACCGAGCAGGACGGGCGTGCCCTCGGCTGCTTTGCCACCCTTCTCGGTCACGGCACGGTTGGATTCGTCGAATTCAAGCCGGTCGACCTGATCTCCCCAGAGCAGGGCGGTGTCGCCCGGATCGGTGATCTTCACCTTGCGCAGCATCTGGCGGACGATGATTTCGATGTGTTTATCGTTGATCTCGACGCCCTGAAGGCGATAAACCTCCTGGACTTCGTTCACCAGATGTTCCTGAAGCGCCTGCGGGCCGAGCACATCAAGCACTTCGTGCGGAGGAATGGGACCTTCGGTGAGCTGGCTGCCTTTCTTTACGTTGTCACCGTTGAAAACGATGATGTGTTTGTTGATCGGAATAAGATGTTCCTCTTCCGAGCCGTCCGGACTGCGGAGCAGCAGTTTGCGCTTGCCCCGAACTGTGCCGGCCAGTTCGACTACACCATCAACTTTTGCAATCTCCGCTGCGTCTTTTGGTTTGCGTGCCTCAAACAATTCCGCGACACGCGGCAGACCGCCGGTGATATCCTTGGTCTTGCTGATCTTACGCGGTGTTTTGGCAAGCAACGCGCCTGCAGCGACTTTTTTGCCCTTCTCGACCGTGATGTGGGCACCCGCCGGAATGGAGTAACTGGCAAGGAGGTCGCGTTTTTCACCCAGAATGACGATTTGCGGGTGGAGATCTTCCTTGTGTTCGATAACCACGGTGCCCATCGCTCCGGAGACTTCATCCTTTTCCCGGCGCATGGTGACGCCGTCGATCAGATCGCGGAAATCCACAAGTCCTGCGCGCTCGGTCAGAATGGGGACATTATACGGATCCCATTGGACGAATGCCTGACCCTTGTCGACGGCACCGCCATCGGCCACGCTGATTTGGGCGCCGATCACGACGGTGTGATTCTCCAGCTCGCGCCCTTCCTTGTCGTTCACGGTGACGGCCCCGTTCTTGTTCAGAACGACCCAGCTGCCGTCCGAAGCCTGCACGGTGCGCAGGTCGATGAACTTCAGGAACCCCTTGTTCTTGGCGCGGATAACCGGTTGTTTAAAGGTCTGGCTTGCGGTGCCGCCGATGTGGAACGTGCGCATCGTGAGCTGGGTGCCCGGTTCTCCGATGGATTGCGCCGCAATGATACCGACAGCTTCGCCCAGCTTAACCATGTCGCCCGTGGCAAGGTTTCGCCCGTAGCACTTGGCGCAAACGCCACGCTTGGTTTCGCACGTGAGCACGGAACGGATCTTGAGTCGTTCCTGCCCGATTTTCTGCAGGTTTGTGGCAATGTCTTCGTCGATGAGATCGCCCGGGCGGACGACGATTTCGCCGCTGACGCTATCCTTGATTGGACGCGGTTCAGCGCAGGTGCGTCCGACGATGCGGGTTTTCAGATCGACGACTTCTTCGTCGCCTTCATAGATCGATTCGACTGTGATTCCATTGGTCGTTCCGCAATCCATCTCGAAAATAATGACGTCCTGCGAGGCGTCCACCAGCTTGCGGGTGAGATAACCCGAGTCGGCGGTTTTCAACGCCGTATCTGCGAGACCTTTCCGTGCGCCGTGCGTCGAGATGAAGTATTCCAATACGGACAATCCCTCGCGGAAATTGGACGTAATGGGCCGCTCGATGATTTCGCCCGAGGGTTTGGCCATAAGGCCGCGCATCCCCGCCAGCTGCTTGACTTGGGTGCGGTTGCCGCGCGCGCCGGAATCCACCATGAGGAAGAGCGGATTGTATTCCGGACTGTCGCCGTTGTCTTTGAGCGTGCGCAGCACCGCATTGGAGATCTCGTCGCCGGCATGCGTCCAGATGTCGATGATCTTGTTGTAGCGTTCGCCATCTGTCAGAAGACCCTTGCGATACTGGGTTTCGACTTCGGCGATGAGTTTGTACGCGGCGTCGAGGCGTTCGCGTTTCTCCTTCGGGATGGTCATGTCGACGATTCCGATCGAGACCCCGGAGCGCGTGGCCTGCTGGAAACCGAGTTCCTTGAGCTTGTCCAGCGTCTCAACGGTGGTCTGGGAGCCGCTGACCTGATAACAGTTCCAGATGATGTCGCTCAGTTGTTTCTTGCCAACCGAACGGTTGTAATAACCCATGTCGGCGGGCCAGATCTCGTTGAAGATCACGCGGCCTGTGGTGGTTTCGATCACGCGATTTTCCTTGTCGCCGTAATGGGTGTCGCGGTTGTAGTCGGGGTTCCTGAACCGAATCCGGCTGTGCATGTGGATCGCTTTTGATGCAAGCGCGAGTTCAACCTCGGCGGCCGATGCGAACAGCGGCAGCCGGCTGTCTTCCTTGCCGGCACGGGCCGGGCGCGGCGCCTGGGTGATGTAATAACACCCCAGGGTGATATCCTGCGACGGGGTCGTGATAGGCCGCCCGCTGGATGGCGAGAAGATGTTGTTTGGCGCAAGCATCAGGGTCCGCGCTTCGAGCTGGGCCTCCACGCTCAATGGCACGTGGACCGCCATCTGGTCGCCGTCGAAGTCGGCGTTGTAAGCGGTGCAGACCAGCGGATGGATGCGGATTGCTTCGCCTTCGATTAGCATGGGTTCAAATGCCTGGATGGAAAGGCGGTGCAATGTGGGGGCGCGATTTAAAAGCACCGGATGTCCTCGCGTCACTTCCTCAAGGATATCCCAGACTTCGGGCGTCTGACGTTCGATCATGCGTTTGGCGCTGCGCACGGTGTGCACATAGCCAAGTTCTTTCAGGCGGCGAATGATGAATGGTTCGAACAACACCAGCGCCATTTTCTTGGGGAGACCGCACTGATGAAGCTTCAATTCCGGCCCGATGACGATCACAGAGCGCCCGGAATAGTCCACGCGTTTACCCAGAAGATTCTGGCGGAAACGCCCGCTTTTGCCTTTGAGCATGTCGGACAGCGATTTCAACGCGCGATTGCCCGCTCCGGTTACCGCGCGACCATGACGACCATTGTCGAATAGCGCATCGACCGCCTCCTGCAGCATGCGTTTTTCGTTGCGGATAATGACATCCGGCGTTTTCAGCTGCAGCAGCGTTTTAAGGCGGTTGTTGCGATTGATAACGCGGCGATAGAGATCGTTAAGGTCGGAGGTGGCAAACCGGCCGCCTTCGAGCGGCACCAGCGGACGAAGATCCGGCGGAATCACGGGCAGCACTTCCATGATCATCCACTCGGGCCGGGCGCGCGACGTTTGGAAGCCCTGCACAAGCTTCAGGCGTTTGGCCAGCTTCTTGCGCACCTGCTTGCTGCGGGTGGCTGTCATGGCTTCTTCGAGTTCGTCGTTGAGCTTAGCGAGATCCGTGTTTTGCAGCACCTGTTTGATCGCCTCGGCTCCCATCCCGGCTGTGAACGCGTCGCCGTATTGATCCTGTGCCTCGCGGTATTCCGTCTCCGTAAGCAACTGACAGAACTGGAGCGGGGTGTTACCCGGATCCACAACGATGTAATCCTCATAATAAATGACGCGTTCCAGCTGGCGTCCGGTCATGTCCAGCATGAGGCCGATGCGCGATGGCATGCATTTGAAGAACCAGATGTGCGACACGGGCACAGCCAATTCGATATGACCCATGCGATCGCGCCGCACGCGCGCCAGGGTGACCTCCACCCCGCATCGGTCGCAGATGACACCCTTGTGTTTGATGCGCTTGTATTTGCCGCAGGAACATTCCCAATCGCGCGTCGGACCGAAGATGCGCTCGCAAAACAAGCCGCCTTTCTCCGGTTTAAACGTGCGATAATTGATGGTCTCGGGGTTTTTCACTTCGCCGCGGCTCCATGAGCGGATGGCGTCGGGAGACGCCACGCTGATGGCTACACGGTCAAAGGACGTTTGCTTGGGCTCTTCGAGGACGGGAAGCAGGTCGTTCATGCTAAGAATCGGATGGGTGCGATGGTGACTGACGTGGATGACAGGGATCAACCGAGCGCGTCGGTGAGGATGTTGCTCTGCTGGCCGACGCGCACGTCCAGCCCGAGACTTTTCATTTCTTTGATAAGGACGTTAAACGACTCCGGCGTGCCGGCTTCGAGGGAGTTGTCGCCCTTGACGATGGATTCGTAAATTTTGGTGCGGCCCTGGACGTCGTCGGACTTGACGGTCAACAGCTCCTGCAATGTGTAGGCTGCGCCATAGGCTTCCAGCGCCCACACTTCCATTTCGCCGAAGCGTTGGCCGCCGTATTGCGCCTTGCCGCCCAGCGGTTGTTGCGTCACCAGCGAATACGGTCCGACCGCGCGCGCATGAATTTTGTCCGCCACAAGATGGCCGAGCTTCAACATGTAAATGTAACCGACCACCACGCGTTGATCGAACGCTTCTCCGGTGCGCCCATCGTGAAGTGTGGATTTGCCGGTTTCATTCACCCAGGAGAAGCCATCGACTTTCTGGGCTTGCTTCAAATAATCGCGGATCTCCGCCTCGGTGATACCGTCGAAAACCGGGGTGGCCACCTTGAATCCAAGCGCTTTTGCCGCAACGCCGAGATGGGTTTCGAGCACCTGACCGACATTCATTCGGCTTGGAACGCCCAGCGGGTTTAACACGATGTCGACAGCCGTGCCGTCAGACAAAAATGGCATGTCTTCTACCGGCACAATCTTGGCCACAACGCCTTTGTTGCCATGGCGCCCCGCCATTTTGTCGCCCACGCTGAGCTTGCGCTTGCTGGCGATGTAAACTTTTACCTGCTTGATGATGCCGGGATCCACATCATCGCCGCTTTCCACGCGGTCCATGGACCGGTCGCGTTCCTCCTGCAGCTCCTGGAATTTGCCGTCGAATCCGGCGATGATTTCGTTGATTTTATTCCGGATCGGGCTCGGATCGATCTCGATGTGGCGATAGACCAGTGCGAGTTTTCGCAGCAGCGTCTTGGTGATTTTGCGATTGGCCGGAATGACGATTTCCCCCGTCTGGGCGTTGACCACATCCAACGGAATCTTTTCTCCGAGCAACACATTGGACAACGATTCGGTGAGTTGCTCCTGCAGTTCCTCTTCGCGCCGACGAAACTCTTCCTGGATTTGCCTGGCCTGTTTTTTCGATTCCGTCGGGGAGAGTTTGTTGCGGGCGATCTCTTTGCGGCTGGAGACCTTCACATCCATGACAATGCCGTAGGTGCCGGAAGGCACAGTGAGGGACGTATCCTTCACGTCCGCGGCTTTCTCGCCGAAGATGGCGCGCAGGAGACGTTCTTCCGGGGCAAGTTCAGTCTCGCTCTTGGGCGTGATTTTTCCGACGAGCACATCGCCGGGCTTAACTTCGGCACCAACGCGGATTACACCGTCCGGGCCGAGGTTGCGCAGCGCTTCCTCGCTCACGTTCGGAATATCCCGCGTGATTTCCTCGGGCCCCAATTTGGTGTCGCGGGCGCCGATCTCGAATTCTTCGATATGGATCGAGGTATAGATATCCTCGTAAACGACCCGTTCGGATATCATAATGGCGTCTTCAAAGTTGTACCCGTTCCACGGCATGAATGCCACGAGCACGTTGCGCCCGAGGGCCAGCTCGCCGTCTTCGGTGTTCGGACCGTCGGCGATCACGTCCCCGGCTTTAATGGATTGGCCTTTCGAAATGATCGGCTTCTGATTGATGCAGGTGCCGGCGTTGGAACGCATGAACTTGCGCAACTCATAAACATGAACGCCTTCGGCGGCATCGGTCTTCAGCTTGCGACGGCCTTCGGGCATCTTGCCGTCCTTCGTGATGACGATTTGGGTTGCAGTGACGGAGGCCACTTTGCCCGGCGCTTCCGCAACGACGACGGCACGCGAATCGCGGGCGACACGTCCTTCAAGGCCGGTGCCCACCAGAGGCGATTCGCTGATGACCAACGGTACGCCCTGCCGCTGCATGTTCGAACCCATGAGCGCGCGGTTGGCGTCGTCATGCTCCAGAAATGGAATAAGTCCGGCCGCCACGGACACCAGCTGCTTGGGCGAGATGTCCATGTAATGAACTTTTGAAGGTTCAACCTCAAGAAAATCGCCGCGATACCGCACGGAAACACGTTTCCCGGTGAAATTGCCTTTTTCGTCCACCGGCGCGTTGGCCTGCGCGACGAGATAATTTTCCTCCTGATCGGCTGTGAGATGATGAACTTCGTTGGTCACGCGACCGTTGATCACTTTGCGATAAGGCGTTTCAATGAACCCATAATCGTTAATGCGCGCAAAGGTGCTCATCGAACTGATGAGGCCGATGTTGGGGCCTTCAGGCGTTTCGATGGGGCAGATGCGCCCGTAGTGCGAGGGGTGCACGTCGCGCACTTCAAATCCCGCGCGGTCACGGCTGAGTCCGCCGGGGCCAAGCGCAGACAGACGGCGTTTGTGCGTCAGTTCCGCCAGCGGATTGGTTTGATCCATGAACTGGCTGAGCTGGGAACGACCAAAGAAATCGCGCACCACCGCACTCAAAGCCTTCGGATTGATGAGCTTCTGCGGGGTCATGCCGTCGAGATTGATATCGAACAGTGTCATGCGCTCCTTGACGAGGCGTTCCGTGCGCGCAAGGCCTACGCGGCATTGGTTGGATAACAGCTCGCCCACCGTGCGCACGCGACGGCTCCCAAGGTGATCGATGTCGTCCAGAAATCCTTCTCCGCGCTTGAGATTCACCAGGTACTTCATCGCAGCGATAAAATCGGTGTCCTCAAGTACGCGTTGATCCATGCTGACATCGACGCCGAGCTTCTGATTGATTTTGTAGCGTCCGACACGCCCGAGGTCATACCGTTTCGGATCGAAAAAGAGCCGCTTGAGCAAAGCCTTGGCGTTTGCCACAGTGGGCGGATCGCCGGGGCGCAACCGCCGGTAGATATCCTTGAGCGCCTCTTCCTGGTCGCGCGCAGGATCTTTCTTGAGCGATTTAACAATGGAATCGTCGTCTTTCACATCGACGACTTTCACCTCCTTGACTCCGGTCGCGAGAATCTGGCGCACAACGGCCTGTGTAAGCAGTTCGAACGCACGCGCCACAACGATTTCGCCATCGCGAATCTCTTCGATTAACACTTTGGTCGCCAGATCTTCGTCGTCCAGATTCTCCCGCAGCTTGAGCTTTTCAATGGTGTAAAACTGCTGGATCAACGCGTCGTCCGATCCGTAGCCGATCGCCCGCAGGAATGTGGTTGCAAGGAATTTCCTCCGCCTGCGCCGACGGTCGAGGTAAATGTATAGGAGATCATTGGTGTCGAACTGTACCTCCAGCCATGAACCGCGGTCCGGAATAATCCGGAAGCTGTAAAGCACCTTCCCGTTCACATGGACGCTCGACTCAAAACAGATGCCCGGAGAACGATGCAGCTGGCTGACAACAACGCGCTCCGCCCCGTTGATGACGAACGTGCCCTGCGGCGTCATGAGCGGGATTTCGCCCATGTACACTTTTTCTTCTTTCGTCGCCCGATCCTCCTTGAGCAGGAAGGTTACATGCAGCGGCGCGCTGTAGGTCTGACCCTCTCTCTGCGCTTCGATCGAGCTGAGTTTCGGTTCGCCAATGTCGTAGTGCGAAAAATCGAGGACGATTTTGCTGTCGTAGCTTTCGATCGGAAAAACCTCGCGGAACACGGCCTGCAGCCCGGTGTTTTTGCGCTTTGATGGTGCCGTGTCTCTCTGCAGAAATTCCACATAGGAATTGAGCTGCAGTTCGATGAGGTTGGGCGGTTCGAATGTGTTGCCGAGTTTTCCGAAGAGTTTGCGTTCAGACATGGGACGATTGAGATGAAGAAACGGTTTAAGACCTTGATATGGGGATGGCGGACACAGCCTCGCGGCGGCGGCTTTCCCCCGCCGGATTTATCCGGCTTGACAGCGGATTGGCAAAACGCCCAGCCGTTGCGCGCTCCGCAAGCCGCTCCCGACAGGTTTTTGGAGCGTTAAAACCCCGTTGACCCCAGCCGCATGGCCAACAATTGAAGACTCCGATGGAGCCTCGGAAGCAAGCGGAAAGAACGAATTCTGTGTGGCGCAAGAGTTGTGGATCAGAATCACAGGGTTGGGCATGGAAACGGGTTGCACAGGCGAAGCAGGACGGGCATGGCTGATTTGGCAAAACCCCGAGATGCCGGTACAGGAATCTGAGCATTTCCAAACCGGCTTCTGCCGATTGAATTCTGCCACGCTTAAGGAAGCCCGAGGCACCACATCTTGTTCTCCGGACTGTCAAGCCAAATCCCCTTACCCCGCAAAACGGGATGGGAAGCAAACACAATTCCTGTGCCAATCAAGAAAAAAATCACACAGATTTTCCTCTGCGTTCAAAAACGGGTTTGTACATTCTCATTCGTCTTGGCAGGCGTTCCCGCATCGTTCATGATGTTCTGAGAACGTGTTTGCCGCCATGATCGGCCCATCGGTTCGCGCCATGACCCCACAAACCCCATTCCTTCACACACATCCCGACAGCCTGTTTCCCACAGTTTTGCACGCATGAAATCGCCAGCGCTTCGTTCATCACCGCTCATTCTGACCGTTGCCGCCGCCGTTGCGGTGGGCGGCGTCATTGCCCCGGGTGCCTCGGCCCAGGCCCCCCCTCGCATTGTCATCACGCAAGACAGTCGGCCCGCAATCGATCTCCGAGGCATCGGAGGTCCGCAGGGCGGGGCCGCGACGGAAATTCTTCGCAAAGATCTTGACCTTTCTGGCTGGTTTACATTCGCGCAACCCGCTGCGTTCGCCATCGATGGCAACACCGGCCAAGGCGGGTTTCAGGGTCGCGTAACGGACAATCGCGGGGCTGTCGTACTCTCGAAAGTTTATGGCGGCCCGTTCCGCAGCCAGGTGCATCAGTTTGCCGACGACATCGTGCGGACGATCGTGGGACGGCCCGGCATCGCAAACACCAAAATTGCGTTCGTCAGCCGGCGCACCGGAAAAAAGGAAATCTACGTGGCGGATTATGACGGTGCCAACGTGCGGCAGATCACGCGCGACAACACAATCAGCGTTAGTCCCGCAATCAGCCCGGACGGGCGACGCGTGGCGTACACAAGTTACCTGAGCGGCTATCCCGACCTGTACGCCATCGATCTTGCGAATGGCAGTCGGCAGCGCATCGTGAGCGCTCCGGGCACCAACAGCGGAGCGGCATTTTCTCCGGATGGCAGCCGGATTGCGCTGACTATGAGCAAGGATGGCAACCCGGAGATTTATCTCGTGGGGGCCGGGGGCGGCAGCGGGCGCAGACTGACCCGCAGCCGTGCTGTCGAATCCGGTCCCTCATGGGGTCCGGGCGGCGCGGAGATCGTGTTCGCTTCGGATTCGGGCGGATCCCCACAGCTTTACCGGATGAGCACAGGCGGTGGCGGGCCGCGCCGGATTGCGACGGGATACGGCTTCTGCACGGAGCCAAGCTGGTCTCCCGACGGCAGCAGAATCGCGTTTACCACGCGCACTGGAGGCATGAGTATTGCCGTGACAGGTGCCGAGGGTGGCGGCACGCAAATCCTCGGGCCAGGCGAAGATCCGGCCTGGGGAGCCAACTCCCGGCATCTTGTCTATTCCACGGGAAGCGCCATCGTTCTTCATGATGCCATCTCAGGCCGGAAAACCAACGTCATCACCGGGCTTGGGCGCGTTTCAGAGCCGAGTTGGTCGCGCTGACGCGCTGCGCAGCTGTTGCACGTTTCACAACCGATTTCCACTGCAGTTCACTCCAAATTTATGACACCCACACGCGTTGTTTCCCTGTTTATTCTCGTTGCACTGCTGCCCGCCGTCGGCTGCAAAAAGAACCAAAACGATGGCGGGTTCGGTGCCGCTGTGGACGGCGACAATGTCTTCGGCACACCGCTGCCGGCGCGTCCGGATGGCGCAGGGTTTTTTGGGGCCAACGTCGATCGCAATGCCTACTCCCCGGTGTATTTTGGGTTCGACAGTTTCTCAATCGGCGGCAGCGAATTCGGCAAGATTCAGTCTGTGGCCTCACAGATGGGGGGCGGATCGTTCACCGTCATCATTGCCGGGTTCACCGACGAGCGGGGCACCGAAGAATACAACCGGGCTCTCGGCGAAAAACGCGCGCAGGCTGTGCGGGACGCGTTGATTTCCGAAGGTGTCAGCCCGGCCCGTTTGCAGACGGTGAGTTTCGGGGAGGATGAACCTGCCGATCCGGGCAGTGGCGAGTCGGCGTGGGCCGCTAACCGGCGTGCGGAATTCGGCGTCGTGCGATAAACGCCGGACGTCGGGCACCGGGCGCGGGCGTCCTTCCTTTCCGTCTGGCGCCGACCGGGCATCCGGCGAACCCGTTGTGCTGGGAGACGTTACAGCTGCAACACGCCCTGGTCCGGGTTGGGAATGAAGGCCTGATGATTGAGAAAGTTGTCTGATACAACCTCGTGCAGCTGCCGGACGAGGGCATAGAGGTTCGATAACAGGTCTTCCAATTGGCCGCCACCCGCGGCTGCGCCAAGGTGATCCTGCCAATGCACCCGGCGCAACACGTCCAGCATCATCGCAATATGCTCCTGCACGCGCCCCGTCCCGCGTGCCGACCGCACGGCGGGCTCCCTGAGAATGTCTGCGCATATTCCAAGGCAATACATGACCGACCTCGGTGCTTCAGGGTTTTGCCAGAGGATCTCCAGAACATGAAGCGGCTGCGCCCGCATCTGATACACACGGCGATAGGCATCCCGCGTACCCAGCAGACGTAAAAACGCCGACAACTCGATCTCTGTGGCGTGATCGAATCCCGGGGAGCGTTCCAATGGATCGGAAAGCGCATTCTGGACCGCAAACACCGAGTGTGCCGTAATTGAAGCGCGCTCGAGCATTCTGCCGAACAGACACAGATGCCGGCCTTCATCTGCCAGCATGGTCGCCTCCATCGTCGCAAAAAACTGCGGGACCAGACGCGCGGCACCTTCGCTGAGACGGCGCGTTGTCCGCACGACCAGCGTTTCGCTCGCCCCGGTGCGGAACCGTCTTCGGTCAAAGAGATCGTGCAGCTCGGCGAGAATGGCCCACGCCTCGGGCGTGAGGCATTCCTGCACGGCTTCTCCGTTACGATAGCCGCGTTCGGCAAGGGACGCGCCGCTGTCCGGTTCGTCAGGTTTGAGCAGGAGCTGATAACGTTCCAGCCGGCTGCCCAACCCGCGACGGATTTTCGAAGGCGTTTCCAGCGGAGGAAGCAGCCGACTCCAGACCGGCCGGTACAACTTGCGCTCGGCGGGATTCAATTCCTCCAATTCGATCGTTTCGATGGTCTGAATTAACACGCTTAAGTGGTTCAACCGCTCGAGGTAACGCCCCAGCCAATAACACGATTCCGCCACGCGACTGGTTATGATGCGTTCTCCAAGATGCAGATCCGCTGCGCGCGCGCGAGGCCGCGCCCCGAATGCCTGCTCCCCGTGCTCCGTAGAGGGCGACTCCAGCACCCAGGAATCCTTGCTCCCGCCTCCTGCCTCCAGCGACGTCAGCAGGCTGTGATCGCCCGATGTGCGGGTTAATGCGCCGGGGACAAGGTCGAACCGATCGCCGCGACGCAGGGCAAACAATACGTGATCCTGCACACGCGCCTGCCGAACGGTCCGGTCGAAGCACACCGTTTCAGCCCCTTCCGCAGCAATTTGTGCCACATAACCCTGCGGATCGTGTTTCAAAGCCTGGCGGATGGCCAATTCTTCCTTTGCCGATGGCGGCAGTCCGCGCCAGCTGCCCAGCACGTCCTCCCCGGTCAACCGCCGGATGCGATAACGACCCAGATCGGAGAGTACAACTTCCCGCTGGTCGGGATCCCCCATCCAATAGGTGGGCAGCGTCGGTAAGATGGGCGCTTCGCCGAGATAAAAACGGATGATCTGATTGGAAAAACACAGGAGCGCCCTGTCATCCGCAAGCTCGCTTCCAAGACTGTTGACCATGGCAACGGACCCGCGCCTCAGACAATGGATCAGGCCCGGCACGCCCAGCAGCGAATCCCGCCTGCAGACGAGCGGATCCAGATAATCCTCGCGCAACCGCGTGTAAATCAGCTCTACCTGCTCCAGTCCTCCCACAATTTTCAGGTACACCTTGTCGTTAAGCACCACGAGATCGCTGCCCACCGCGAGCTGCAATCCCGTGCGGCGCGCAAGAAAGCTGTGTTCGGAATACACCGGACTTCCCGGCCCGGGCGTGAGCAGCACCGCGGTGAAATCCTTGCTGCCGGTCGGTGCAAGCGCCTGAAGCTGATCAAGAATCTCGAGAGGCGTGTCGGCGATGGATGCCACGGATGTCCCCTCGAAAATGTCGGGATTCACACGCGCAAGAATGCGCCGGTTCTGGATCATATAGGAAAGTCCGGCGGTTCGTGTCAGCTGATGGGATTTCACCATCCATCGGCCATCCAGCGCACGCGTCAGCACGAGGCTGCAAAGATGCAAGTAGCTGCCGGCCGAAGGCGGCACCCCGATCGCCGGATGCAGATAGCCGGGACTGCCCAGTACGGGGCGCAGCGGCACGATTTCATGCCGCAGAATTTCCTTGGGTCCGTAAACGTCCCGCAGAAACAGCTCAAAGGCGCGCAGTCTTTGAGCGGCGCCACGCGCGATCAGCTCCCATTCCTCCGGCGCGAACACATGGGGAAGGACGTCGCACGTCCATGGCCTGCGCGCCGCGCCGGTGCTCCCCGCCGCGCGGGCAATGTTGAACGTCACGTCCATTTCGCGCATCGTTGCATCGAGGCGGTCGCCAAGGGCGTTGAGGTCGCGACGGTCCATCGCGTCAAAACGCTCTATCAACCCGCGGTAATGCGCGCGCGCAAGGCCGTCATCGCTGTACACATCGTGCCAGGCACCTTCACGGCCTGCCGCACGCAGCAACGATGTCGGCGCACGCTGCATCTTTTGACGTTGCGCCTGCAGCCGACGGATCCGCTCCTTCTCCATGGTCTGTCCGGGGACGTCATTTCGCGGGCGCGACCAGTGCATCGGCACCGTGCTGCCCCCGCGAATCGTTCAGGGCGCGGTGATTTCCCTCACGTAAACGTTGATCTGGCCGTCGCCCGCCCGATTGACCTCGAGAATCTCAAGCGGTCGGCTGGTATCGCGCACCATCGGCGTGCCAGCTTCAGGCGGAGGTTGTCCGGGCGGAAAATCCACAATCACCCGGACGCGCTGCCCAAGATCGTCCGCCAGGAACGGTTGCAACGGCGCTGTGCCACCTGGCGGCCCGGCCTGCCCCCCGCCGGGGCGTGACGGCGTACGAATCACGGCTTTGTCCGGTCCTCGCGCGACCACCTCAAAGTTGCCGCTCAGATACGAAGTGCCCGGAGGCAGTCCACCTGCCGCCACAGATTCCATATCTGCCACTCCAAACTGACGTCCCGGCGGCGTTTCTCCGGCGGGATAAACCGGCCATGATCCTCCAACCGGTGCAGCCCCCGTGTCGCTGGTTTCAAGGGCGGCCGCAGGCATTCCCGGCACTGGCATTGGCGATGCCGCCGCCGCAGCTTGCTCTTCGAGCGCCTGCGCCGCTGCATCGGCTCTCGAATCCGGAAGCGTCGCGTCCGGCACAGGCGAAGGGGTCGTGGCCGGTTCACCCGAAGCAAGTTCCACAGGAGCCTCCACAGGGAGCTCCTCGCCGACGGCTTGCGAAGATGCCTCACGCTCGGATGGTGCCTCCGGCTCCGGCAGTTGTGCAACCGGCGCTTCCGCCATGGTGCCCGGTTCCGGTTGCGTCGCCGCAACCTGCTCCCCGGTCCTGCGCGGGATCGATGCCACAAGCTCCGCCGCCCCTGCGAACACCGGCCATCCCGCCTTGAGATTCAATTCAGCGGGCGGTTCGCACCCAAATCCCGCCCCGGTTTTGCTTACAACATAGGACCAATACAAAAGCGGGACCACCGTGAACATCAGCCGCCCGTCGTCGAATCTGCGGACATTAAGCACCGCAGCCAGATCGTCGCCCTTCGCCAGCACCAAGGGCATCCCCGGCCGCAGAAACCGCGTCGCGGCCGCCCCCTGCGCTCCCAGTGTGGGAAACACATGCTCAATAAACACATCGGGCGCCTGTTCCGATTGCGCGATCGCCACCGCGCCATGCGGAAACACGTTGCCACCCCCCAACTGTTGAGCGGCGCGGACCGTGTACCGGCCCGTGGCATACAGCACCAGACCTGGTGTGCGTTTGTAGTTGCGCAGATAATTTCTTACTAACTGCGCGTTTAACGCATCCAACTCCCGCGGCGACATCCCCGTGTGCCGCTCCAGCAACTCCGCAGCGTCAAGGAATTCCCCGGCAGGCCCCTCCGTTTTCTCGAACCGTTCGATATCCTCGAGTTTGCCAATTTTCCGGAGTAATTCGTAGCTTAACGGCTGTTCCGGATGCGCAAAAAGATAATAGCCCCCAATCCAGCATGTGAGCGCAAGACCGATGAGGATCAGAATGAAAATCGTCCAACCAAACAGGTTGTCGCGCGCCTCTCCCGCTACGGGACGATTGCTGGGGTAGTAACGGTCCGGGTCCATTCGCCGTTGGGCAGGTTCCGAAAAGTCGCGCGGCACGTCAAGCGAGCACTCCGCGCAGAATCAGACTTATGCCTGCCCTGAAGAAACCGCAGGTTCGAAGGATGTTCCACAGCCGCAGCTGCGAACGGCATTGGGGTTGTGAATCCTGAACCCGGCTCCGGTCAGGCCGTTATGATAGTCGAGCGTCAACCCCTCCAGATGCGGTCTGCTTCCGGAAGCCACATGCACCTGGACCGCTCCGGCGGAAACGCTTTCGTCGTCAGCCTCGGCCGGTCCCAATGCCATTCCATATTGCATCCCTGAGCATCCGCCCTTCTCGACAAACAGCCGGAGTCCTTCATCCGGCCCGGCGCCTTTCTCTGCCAGCAACTCCGCAATGCGCTCCGCCGCCTGTGGTGTGATCGTGATCATCCTGCACACTCCGGGGGCGCGCGCCGGTGTCAAATTCCTGCCGAGACATCCCTCCACGGTTCTGTTGCATGAGTGCGCCCCCGCACCCGCGCGAATTCGTGCACGCTGCGCGGCAACGCGCTACACTCACGCCATGGGCCGCATCCGACTCCTGCCCGAAGACGTTGCCAGCCAGGTGGCCGCCGGCGAAGTGGTGGAGCGCCCCGCTTCCGTCGTCAAGGAACTTGTGGAAAACAGCCTCGACGCCGGTGCGCGCACCATCGAAATCGCCATCCGCAAAGGCGGCATCGCCTGCATCGTGGTTTCCGACGATGGCAGCGGTATGGATCGCGATGACGCGTTGCTCGCCCTCGAACGCCATGCCACCAGCAAAATCCGTTCTGGCGCGGACCTCGCAGCCATCGCCACGCTCGGCTTCCGCGG
>CAZZCL010000062.1:0-18464 GCA_964652295.1 uncultured Chthoniobacterales bacterium | reverse complement strand
TATTACGGATCAATTTAGCAAAGTGCGCCTTTGGCGAGATGGCCCACGCATGGTGCGCGATCTGCGCAGGCTTCGCGCACGGCTGGACAACGCGCCACCCCCGGCGCGAGAGTAACATGCATGCACATCGATGTGCTCACTCTTTTCCCCGGTATTTGCAACGGCGCATTTCACGAAAGCATCCTCGCGAGAGCGCAGGAAAAAGGCCTCGCCCGGCTGCGCACCATAAACATTCGCGATTTTGCCTTCGACAAACATCGCGTCGCGGATGGGGCGCCTTACGGGGGCGGACAGGGCATGGTTATGAAACCCGAACCGATTTTTGAAGCCGTGGAATCCGTGAGAACATCCGTCAGCCGTGTAGTTCTCATGACGCCAGGCGGCAGGCTTTTCGATCAGGCCAAGGCGCGTGAACTGGCGTTGTCGCCCCATTTGATTCTGATTTCAGGTCATTACGAAGGAATCGACCAGCGCGTGGCCGATCATCTGGCGGACGAAGAACTTTCCATCGGCGACTACGTTCTCACGAACGGCGCATTAGCCGCGGCGGTGGTTGTCGATGCGGTGGTGCGCCTTATCCCCGGTGTGTTGGGCGACGCCGGTTCAGCTGAGGACGATTCATTTTCACATGGGCTGCTTGAGCACCCGCAATATACGCGCCCGGAAAACTTCCGCGGCTGGCGTGTGCCGGACATTCTATTAAGCGGCAACCACGGCGCAATCGGCGAGTGGCGCGCCATGATGCGTTTGGAAAAAACCCGGCGCGTCCGGCCCGATCTCGCCGCGGAATGGGAGCGCCGCAACGCAAGGCAATGACAGTCCGGCCAAAACACACATCCGGGTGAGGCACGCCTTGTTGGGGTTCACGCCTCAATGAGCTGTTCAATCCACGATTTCACGGTCCGCTCCTGCTCGCCGCGCAACCACGACGGCGACGCCATTGCCTTGTCGAGGGCCGCAACAATCTGCTGCGCTGCCAGATTGATCACCTGCCGCACGCGCTCCATGGTGGCAGAGGCTGCGGTTTCATCGGCAATGGAATCAGGAAGTTTTCCGCCACCGTGGTAAAGCTCCAGCGCAGGCACAAGGACGGTGCACGTTCGGGGATACCCGCTCAGCATGAGATTCCATGGCTCACCTCCGGGCTGATCGCCTCCGGAACGGCTGTCTGTGCGAAGCAAAACCGCGGGCAGATCGGCGAATTTCGCAAACAAAAACTCGGCAACGGTCCCTGCATCCGGCTCCGGCCCGTCAAGATTGAAGATTGCAGCTGCGCACGATGTCAGTGCACGCAGATCGGCATCCCGGATATGACGCGGGCCTGCGCCCTCCCGCACTTCGATATTTTGAGGCAGCACAATCCGATAACGCCCGGCTCCTGCCCGCCATACTGCAGCTGCAAGCAGTGCATTCCCACAGAGATGTTTGGCGCTGAACAACTCGCCTGCAAAATATACGGGGGCGACCGATTCCGAGCCCTCAGGGTTCATCGTCCATTTTTTCGAAACGGCGCACCATCCATTCCACAATGGACCGACGCTTTTTTTCGACCTCGTTGGATCCGGGCTTCCCGCCGTCCGATTCATTGGAAGGCGGTCCGAAGGTGCGCGGATCGCCACGAAAGGTATCGACCGCAATCGCCACTTTGCCTCCGCCACGCAATTGCCGATGGGCGGCCACGAACTTTGTCGGATCGTAATAGTTGCTGAAATCGCGTGCATAAGCCGAGCGATTAATGCCGATCTCGAGATTTTTGCGCACCTCGAAATGCAGATGGGTGGCATACATGCCGCGGTTGTTACCCATGGTACCGAGTTGCTGACCGCGCTTTACGAGCTGGCCTTCCTTCACCCCGATGGTTTGCAGATGGCCGTAAAGCGAATCAACCGTTTCCACCTTGCGATCTCTCCGGAATGAATGCCGCACGATAACCACATTGCCCCATCCGAGGCGGACGTCGCGGGCAAAAACCACAACGCCGTGGCCGATGGAATAAATGGGATCACCGAGATCGGTGTCGCCCCCGCCGAGCCCGTTCCAGTCGTCGCCAAGGTGGCCGTTGGCCCGGAAGCCGCGCGCCTTATAGTAACCTTCCGCATCGGGAGGGCCGACCGGAAAATCAAAACCGTCCGCCAGCGGCACATACGCCACCTGTCGGCTGCTTGAAGCGATGAAGCAGAGAGCGACAGCCGCTGTCAGGGCATACGTCCAAGGCTGCATCCGGCTATGATGGCAGGCACGGACGCTGCCGCAAGCTGGAATCGCCCATCTTCCCGGCTGCACACCGCAGTATCTGCTTTTAACAGGCACAAACGCCTAAGCCAGCGGAGTACACTCTAAGCCCGGTTTCCCTCCTACGCAGTCCGCTCTTGCGTACCCCCATCCCATGGGCAAGTTTGATGTTGTGAAAACGGCGGAAATGGAAGCGTATTACGACAAACTCAGCGAATCCATCCGATTCGGCATCGACCGGCTCTCCGAACTCGGCGCACAATTGCAACACCTTGCGCAGGATGGCGCGCGCAATGTGCAAAAAGGCATGGAATCCTTCGACGCAACCCAGTTGCCCAGGCTGGATCTTGCCCCGTTGCGAAAGAATATCGAAGAAAATCGCGCAGTCTGGATTGTGGCCGGGGCCGTGACGGCAGGCCTTGTCATCGGACTTTTGCTCGTAGATAGCTCGCGGCGTCGGAGCGAGGATTGACCCGCCTTGCCCTTGCCCGTTTGTCGGGCTAAACACTTTCCCCTATGAAAGCTCCTGCACACTTCGAGCCCCTTATCGCTACTCTGAGCAAGACCGTTTCACGCCTCGCGGCTATCCTTGTCCCGTTCGCCCTGCTCTTCCCCGCTGCGGCTATGGCACACACCGGGCATTCCCATCCCGGCGGGTTTGCCAGTGGGTTGCACCATCCCCTTTCGGGCTGGGATCACATTCTTGCCATGCTCGCAGTCGGCTTGTGGAGCGCGCAACTTGGCGGTCGCGCGATGTGGCTTCTGCCTCTCGCCTTCCCCGTTGTGATGGCTCTCGGCGGATTGATGGGCCTTTCCGGAATCCCGTTGCCAGGTGTGGAATTGGGCATCGCGCTCTCCGCAGTCATCCTCGGAGCGCTCGTGCTGTTCGCTGCCCGGGCTCATGTTGCCGTTGCCGCCGTAGTTGTTGCGGCGTTTGCAGTGTTTCATGGATACGCACACGGCGCAGAACTTCCCGCCGGAGCAAGCGCTTTCTCGTATGGCGTAGGTTTTCTTCTTGCCACCGCAGCCCTTCACCTTCTGGGCATCGGGATTGGCATGCTCAAACTGGCTCCTGCCGGTGCTGCGATCGTCCGGACCGCAGGCTTGTTCGTGCTCGCAGGTGGATGCTATTTCGTCTGGCGAACGCTGGGCGCTTAAGCCAACACGCAGACGCCCGGAGTCAGACGACCGAGCAGTTTCGCCGCATCTTATCTATGCGGAACCTGCGGCTTCGGATTTGTAAGTGCGGCGTTTGCCCCCCGTAATCAAAGAGGAGGAGCGTTGCTACTCACGAAGTGTTTGCCGTGGTTTTCGCTGAAGTCGCCGGGTTGCCACCGGCTGAATTTTTCCAGTCGGAATTTGCTTCGGCATGCTGATGGGCAGGATTTTTCTCACTGTGCGGTGCTCAGCCTTTTCACTGTTGCAGGTTGACATTTCGGTCGCATCAACCTGTGCCTGCGGTTCTGAATTGGAACCTCGGAGTGAGGAACGCTGTTCAGGAGCGGTGAAAACAGGCAAGGGCATTCCCAAATCGGCATATTTTTTTACGCCCATCGCGGTATAAGGCAGCCGGTCCACACCTTGGAACAACCCACTTGCCTCAAGCCGGGAAATGTTCGAGGTGCTCGGCAGTGTCGTTCGCTGAAGGAACGATGGGGCACGTCAGCTCCACGTTGGCTCCCGCGCTGAGCAACCACGAGAGATTACGTCGGATCAAGGCCCCATCCGACCCTGTCCAGTAAAGATGTTCGTCTTGCCCTGTGGCCTTGTAATCGAACAACCACAAATCGACGAGCGGATGAAGCTCCCGAAGCCGCTCCGACAGGATCTGGCAGCTGGTATCGAGACAGGTGTGGATCTTGCGTTCGCGCGCTGCCTCGAGGATTGCGAGACAGAACTCGTACTGGAACGTCAGTTCACCCCCGGAAAGGGCGAGTCCCCCGCCAATCGAGGAGTAAAAGATCAGGTCCACAAGAACCTCTGCCATAACTTCTTCCACGATCATTTGCCGTCCGTCGATGCAACCGCTCCGGCCTATTTGAAGGCAAGTCGCGCGCCTCAGGAGTGTAGCATCATCGGCAGCGTAAAGGGCACCCTTTCAGGCAGATTACCGTACGAATACCAAGGCCACCGAGCAGCGAACCCCGTTATATATCGAGAACGGTGCCCGCCAACGACACCGGAGGAGATTGAGTTTTCATAGGATTAGCATCAACAACATGCTCACCCTCGCGCACCGTTGTGCGCACGCAGGGTCTTGCGATCAGATTACGCCATTGTACTACCTCCCCCTTCGTGGTTCCTCTTCCTGCCGGACAGATCCATCGGTTCTGCTTCTGTCTTTCAATGGAGAGTCCGGGCAAGCACTTCCAACTGCGCTTCCCGCGGCAGATCGACAAAGCGGATGCTGAATCCCCCGACGCGCACCATAAGATGGCCCCACTTTTCCGGCTCCCCGAGGGCGCTCTCAAGATCCGCCCGCGACACGACCGTGATCATTGCCTGCGTGCCCCCCTGTTTGAAGTAAGCGCGCATCAATGCGTCAAATTTCGGACGCAACCGCGGCGTAAACCATTCCCGACCGAACTTCATGTTCTGCACCGCCCCGGCGTGAATGGCAGGGTCAAGTTTTACCAGTGAGTTTAAAAACGCGGTTGCACCGGCGGTATCGGCGCCTGGCGCCGGATTGTTGCCGTTGGCAAGCGGTTGCGAAGCCAGACGCCCCTCGGCACTGGCGCCTGTGACCCTGCCCATCAGGGTGTTCGCCCAGTTGTTGATGATCACAACGAGAAAACTGTCCAACCCGGCACGGGGAGCGGCGTTGCGCGTGGCGTGGCAAACATGCTCATGAACGCGTATGGCCATGGCGTCGGCAGTGCCTTCATCATTTCCGTATTTTGCCGCTGCGCGGCACTTTTCAAGGATCTGCCCGTAACCTTCGAAATTGGCGTCGAGCGCCCGCAGCAGGTCTGGCAGCATCAATTCGCGACGTCGGAAAACCAGCTCGTCGATGGCATGCAAACTGTCGGCGGTATTTGTGTTTCCATAGGTTTCGAGAGTCCCACCGAGGTAACGGATACCTCCAGCCAGCGCCGGCCGGTCTCGCTGCGCGCAATCGGCAAGCAGCAAGCTCGCTCCAATTAGGGCGGTATCGCGTGCCACCATGTCGTACCCGATACGCTGCTGCCGCGCGAGGACGTCGATATGCATTTCGACAATGCGCGCGTACGCATTCCAGACATCTTCGAAATGTGTGAACCGGACCGGATCCGGTGAATCGCAAACCCGGCGTTGCGTCAGTGGATCGATCCCGCCGTGCAGCGCGACTTCCAACGCCTTGAGCAGATTGATCACACCGTTGGGAGAGCCAATGCCTGCCGATCCCAACACATATTCGCCGCAACCGAACGGCAGATAACTTTCAGCGGCGCATTCATCCACATCGAACGCCGCCGCAACCGCCGACACATTCACGTCGTCGTTGTACAACATCGGGTAGGTACAACCTTCGCCGATGGCGTCGATGGCCCGCTCCCACAATAAAGGATTCTGGCCACTATAAAATCTTAACGTCAGTTGTGGCTGCGCGAGCTTCATCCGGCGGGTCGTTTCTATAGCCAACAACGCGAATCGGTCGGCAGCGGCTTCGCTCGAGCGCCCGCGTCCTCCCACAATGACGCGATTGTTAAAGCGGTTCTCGTAGGCGGCAATCAACCGCCAAAAGGACGACAACAAATCAATGGCATCCTCCTCGGTGAGCGTGCCGCTATCGAGATCGCGCACGAGATAAGGGCCGAGGATATCGTCCAGCCTGCCGCAACTCCATGAACCGGCCTGGAGTTCGTAAAGCCACAACAACTGGACAGCCTCCCGGAATGTGGACGGTGGAGCGTGCCGTACGGCTGCCAGCACAGCCCGCATGGCATCGTCGGTTACACTCGCGGTGTAACGGTCAATGACAGAGCGCAACAAGCCGATCCATCTGCGGGCGCCCCCGTCGAAACAATGTCCGCGCTCGTCTTCCAATTCATCGAGACCGAGTCGGAGCAGATCCGAATAATCGAGGAAGGTTCCCGCGATGCGAAATAGCGGAAATGCCACGCCACTTTCCTCGCTCCAATTGTCCGAGGGCAGGAGGCCGGCGACATCCGGAGGAAATGCCGCGCGAACTTTCCGGGCTGTGGCATGCGCTTCCCAGAATTCCGTTAGATCGCGGCAACATGCGGCTTCTTTCTCTGTACACGCGGTGTGTGCGCCCCATCGTCGCACGAAATCGAACGAGAAATAAATCCCAAGACCACCTGGTTCCGGGCTGACTCCCGCAATCGGAAAGACAATGCGCCCGGCGAAAGCGTCTCCTTCGAGGACCGGTTGAAATGCAGCGGGCATTTGCAGCTCGAGAAGTGTCGCTTCACGCAAAGCAGGCGGACATCCGGCGAGATCCCTGAAACGCTCTGTGAAGCTGCGCGCATATTCCAGCGCCGCGCGCGCACGCGCTGGGGCAGCCAGATGCCAGTCGACGGATTGTTCAGTCAGGGTGTTCATTGGGCGCGGACGACCACCGTTCAATTAGTGCGCCTTGAATCCCTTGGCTTTCCGCGTCGCCAACACATCCGCATAGTTCAGGGAGGGATCGGCCATGGGCTGGTCGAGCACATTGCGCCCCCGGGCCATGTAGATGAGCTGCCGGTCGGCGTACTCCGGATTCAAACGCGATGTGGCAGGAATGAACCGCAGCGTCCAGCCACAACGGCGTTTGTTGGATGTGTTCGCCGGGCTGCCATGTTGCGTGCGCGCGTCGTGAAGCGAGCAATAGTTGGGCTGAAGTTCGCAGGGCACGGCGAGTTCATCCCGCCGGTCCGCCTTCACGATTTCGGAGTCGAACACGCTTTGTGTGGTGTCCACACCTTCATAATCGGAAAAACCCATCTTGCCGGTGTTGTGCGAACGCGGGATGACATACATGCATCCGTTTTCACGCGTGGAGGGATCGATCGCCAGCCAGACGGTGGCGACAACCATGGGGTCGATCAATTTACGCCAGTACGCGCTGTCTTCATGCCATGGCACGCGGCGTCCGTCCCCTTTGGGTTTGCAGATGAAATGGGTGGAGAAAAGGACAATATCTGGACCGAGCAACGGCTCGACAAGATCCACAACCTCGGGAGCAAGCGCCCACTCGTTTAATTCCGCATCGGTGAAGTGCGGCACGTCCATGGCTTCCGGACGCTGATCTTTTGGCCATTCGGCAAGCTTTGATTCGAACCGGTCGACAAGACGCTGAAACTTCGCATCGTCGAAAACTTTACCTTGTGGCAAAGTGTAACCTTCGGTGCGGTACTGCGCAATTTCCTCCGCGGAAAGACGGCAGGAACCGGTTATTACGTTGGCAGGATGGGTTTGGGTGGCGGCTATCATAACTCCCCACATTGGCTCGGAAAACACGTTGCGTCTTGCGCTGGCAGGACAAAAATGTGTATTATTTTGATATGCGCCATCTGCGTTGGGCACACATTTCGGATGGTCGGCCAATGCATGTTTCCTACACTGACGTCACGGGTCACGCAGCGTGGCGCATGCATGACCACGATTTTTGCGAGGTCTTCTGGGTGGATTCCGGCCGGGGCGTTCACATGCTCAATGATGGCCGTGAAACATTGCGGGCAGGTCACCTGAGTTTTGTGCGCGCGGGAGACGTGCACGGCTTCGAGCTTGCGGCTTCGAGTGAACCGTTTGCGATCGTCAATGTGGCGTTTCCGCACTGTGCATGGCGCGAACTTGCATCCCGCTACGATCTGGATGGCCACCCTGCGTTTTCGTCCGGCGGATCGCGTCCGCCCGGCCTGCAATTGGAAGGCACCCTGGCTTTGCAGGCGGGCGCTCTCTTTTTGGGCCTGCTCCGTGCTCCCCGCACTGCTCTGGCGCGGGATGCATTCCTGCTAACCTTGGCGCGCCTACTCGATTTGCGCGACCCGGAAATCGACATCGGCGCAGGGGCCCCTGCATGGTTGCGACGAGCCTTATTGCTGGCGTTGAATCGCCCCGAACTGCCCGTTGAAGGGCCAGCGGCGCTTGCTCGCGCAGCGGGCTGCACCGGCGCGCATCTTTCCCGTACGATGAAAAAGCATCTGGGCGTTGCGCCGTCCGAATGGTGCCAACGCCGCCGCATTGAACACGCAACCCTGCTTCTCGAATCCACAGGGTACGCTGTCAGTGAAGTGGCTATGGAAGTCGGGTTCCATAATCTGAGCCATTTCCACCGTTGTTTTCGCCGCGTGACAGGCACCACGCCCCGGCGCTATCGCGAACGGCGGCACCGAACAATTGTGTGAACCGATGGCTGCACCCGCAGCGGATGCCGCCATTGGCTCCGGGCGCGCACCTCCCAATCGCAGCTTGCCATGGAGTTGGAACCGGCCAATTTGCATTGTGCCACTGTCCATGTCCGAGTCCTCACAATTGAATATCGCTAGCTCCATGGGCAAAATCCTGGAAGCTTACCCTGGTGCCCGCCGGGCGTTGTTTAGAAAATATCATATCGGCGGATGCGCCAGCTGCGGATTCTCCAACACCGAAAGCCTCGCGGACGTTTGTGCGCGCAGTGGGGGCGTTGATCCGGGCGCAGCCCTTGCGTGGATCGCGGCATGTGACGAAGAAGATCGCGCTCTGCAGATTGAACCCGCGACACTGTTCGAACTTCTTCAGCAGGCGGATCCGCCGCGTGTGGTCGATATCCGCACCCGCGAGGAACACGAAACCGTTGCCGTGCCGGGATCGGTGTTTTTCGATCAGATTTTGATGCAGGAAATTCTGTCCTCATGGTCAAAAGACGGATTGTTCGTTGTTTACGATCACAAAGGCCTGCGCAGTCTCGATGCGGCGGCGTATTTCGCAGGCCAGGGCTTTACCAATGTGCGCAGTCTGCGCGGCGGCATAGATGCATGGGCGTTGGAAACGGATCCGGCCATGCCGAGATACGAACTCGAATCCGTGGCGACCTGAAAGGTCTCGGGCTTCTGCAATTTTGTCATGCGCGAAATCAGTCTCAGCGGAGGGGAAACGAGCATGCTCCGGGCGATCGGCCTGAACGGTGCCGGCATCGACGGCGAAACGCTGCTCGCCCGCCTGTCCTTTATGTCGGACCTGGATCTGGTGGACACGCTGCGCGGGCTTGTCCTTGTCGGCTACGTGGTTGCAGACCGCGACCGTTTTCAAACCACAGAAGAAATTAAGGCCCTCAATTTCGCAGTGAACAGCGCTTACAGCCGCGATCTGCGAGAAATCATCAGCGGCCGCAAAAAGGACCGGGAACGCCGGCGCAGGCGCAGGTGAGCCGATGGATCTGGTCGGCTGCCGCGGCTGTTGGCAGCGGATTTCTTCATGCGCTGGCGTTTCCCCCATTCGAACAGGCATGGCTTGTCTGGGTGGCGCTCTCACCGCTGGCGACAGCGGTCTGCATCCGCCACGGGATGGGATTGCGTCGGGGTGCGTTCCTCCTCGGTTACGCCCATGGCGCGACGGCGATGTTAACGATGTTCCATTGGGTTGCCGAAGTTAGTTCACCCGGCCGGATTCTCCTGTGCCTTTACCTCGCGCTGTATCCTGGGGTGTGGGCATGGGGACTGGCGCGTTTTCTCGACCTGACCAGCCTCCGGATGTCACGCGGAGAACGCCAGGAGCATTGGACAGCGCGCTACCTGAAGTCCCGCAGCAATCTTCTCTTCGCCACGCAGGCGGCTGCGCTGTGGACCAGCCTCGAATGGTTGCGCGGAATCCTCTTCACAGGCTTCGGCTGGAACGGCCTTGGTATTTCGTTGGCGTTTAACCCGCCGATGATTCAAACGGCTGAGTTCTGGGGCGTACCGGGGCTGAGTTTCCTGATCGCATTCTCCGCCGTCATCGTGGCCGTCACAGCCTTAAGATTCATCGGGGAAGCCGCTGCGGGGCGCGTGCGGGCGCATTATGACTTTTCCCTGACAATGCTGGCAGTGGTCATCGTGTTTTCCTACGGATTGCATCGCGTTACTCGCCCATCTGCCGGAGATGACGCAGGGGAAAACCAGGCGGAGATCCTGACGCTGCGCGTGGCCGCGATTCAGGCCGCCGTTCCGCTGGCTCAGCGCCGGGATCCCGCGGAGGTGGCACCGATCATGGATCTTTTTTACGATCTCACATCCGCCGCGTCCGCCGCCAAACGCGATCTTGTTATCTGGCCGGAATCGGCCGTGCCGGGCGGACTGTTGATTCATCGTGAGAACTACGAATTCACGAGGCAAACCATGGCACTGGGAGAATTCCACCTGTTCACCGGCACAATCGATGTCGACGGAGCCGGCGAATATAACGCTGCGGCATTGGTGCCTCCGAATGAAGAGCCGCAGATGTATCATAAGCTGCACCTCGTACCGTTTGGAGAGTATGTGCCGTTCCGAAATACCTTTCCGCTGTTCGCTTGGGCGATCGGCGACCAGGTACCTGACGATTTCGATCCGGGAAATGCTCCCGTGATCTTTCAGATGGCGGGCAGCGGCCTGCGCCTTGCCCCGCTCATCTGCTTTGAAGACACGCTCGCGCCGCTCGTTCGCCGGTTTGCGCTTCTCAATGCAGAAGTCCTTGTCAACGTGACCAACGACGCGTGGTTTGGAAAAAGCGCCGCGAGCCGCCAGCATCTGGCGAACGCCATCTTTCGCACGGTCGAAACGCGCAGACCCCTCTTGCGAGCTGCCAACACAGGGGCCACGGCATTTATCGACCCCAACGGCATCGTCACGCACATCCTGGAGACCCCCGAAGGCGGCACGTTCGACCGGGGATTCCTGCTTGGAGACATTCCCATCGAACGCAATCCCGAACTCACATTTTACGTAAAAACAGGAGATATCATCTCGCAACTTTGCACTCTTGTCTCAGCATTGGCTCTGGCATTTGCGATTATAACGTGTAAAATGCTGAAGCCATGAGCGGTATGGAACGCATCTCCGTCGATAAAGTGCTCGGCACCGGCGACTCCGGGCGCAGGCAGGACGGGACCCTTGTTGTTTCCGTGCATGATGTTCATCAGCACAATAGCGAGGATGTGTCGCGGATCCTGTGCCAGCTTGAAGATGTCGGCGTGCCGAAATGTTCTTTGCTTGTGGTGCCCGATTTTCACGGGCACGGGCCAATGAGCAATGACACCGATTTCTGTTCATGGTTGTATTCCCTGGAGCGTCGCGGATACGAAATTGTCGCACACGGATATCGTCATCTCGATACCCCGCGTCAGGGCCGGTCGTTGCGCGACCGGCTTATGACGCGGATCTACACGCGGGGCGAAGGGGAATTCTACGATCTGAGCGAGTTCGAAGCCGAAGAGGCTCTGCGCAGGTCGCGTTCCGTATTCCGCACTGCGGGCGTTGCGGTGCGCGGCTTTATCGCCCCGGCATGGTTGCTCAGCGAAGGCGCACGACGCGCGGCGCGCCGCATGGGTTTTGAGTACACCACTCGCCTGTGTTCCATCGTGGATCTTTGTACGGGACGCGAAACACGAGGCCGGTCTTTCGTGTACAGCACTGGCAATACGCTTCGCCGCTCGTGCAGCCTTGCCTTGAATGGCCTCCTGAAACAGACGCTGGCCAATGCCCCTCTGCAACGCGTCGGTATACATCCGCCTGACGCACTGCACGAAACCATTTGGGAACAGGAACTTGCCATCATCCGGCAAGCCGCAGCAAAACGCCGTATCATGACCTACATGGAATGGGTGGCTGCGGAGCGCAAAGCAGCCGCCTGAAATCGGAGCCCATTCGGCTGGATACAGTCTCCGCACTGCAAGCAATCGCGCTGCACGACGTATTTGCAGGCTTGGTGCCAGAGGCGAGATTTGAACTCGCGACCAAAGGCTTATGAGTCCTCTGCTCTACCACTGAGCTACTCTGGCAGGATTGAACTTGAAAATTCGCATAAGCCGGCCGCGCTGCAAGTTTACGAATGCGTTAAGACACAAAAAAACGCGGGAGAACACCCGCGTTTTTTAAACCCACCCGATATCCGGGGGCCGATGCCGATACTCTTATCGTGCGGCAAGCCCGAACGCTTCGGGTTTCATAAATTGATCGGCAGTGTTTGCAATGAAATCCTCGATCACAGCGTAGGTCTGCTCCGCGTTGCGTCCGCTCGGTTTTAATCCCTCCGTGACCATGGCACTGATTGTGACATACGCCCAGCGATGGTTTATCCCTTTGAAAACACGGTCGAACATGCTCTCAATTTCGCGGCTGAAATGCGAAGGGGTTGTGCGGTCACGGCCCACGAACCAGTAGGCATATAGCGAGCGCACCTCGCGCGTCTCGCCGTTGGCAAATTGCACCGGACGCACCAGATGCAGCAGCGCCACCTCTAACTCCTGCCCATTCGCCAGTGCGATCGTGCGCGTTTCACGGTTGGCAATGGACCAGCCCTGCGCCGGCAGGCAGACTTCAGGACGATGAATACTTTGCCGTTGCGCTCCAGCAAGCACAATTGAGGCGAAAACCTGATCGCCTTCCATGGTATCGTACATCTTTCGCGCGAATTCCGTGTCCTCGGGAAGAATCACCCGCTCCGCCTTGGAAATTTCCTGATCGTACCCCCAATACTGACCAGCCTGATACGGCAAGTTCATCACAACACCGGCCTCGTTTCCACTCCGGGTGGAGGCCGGGTTAGCAAGAGCCACAATCACCGCAACCGCAACCAGCGCGAGGAGCACACCCGCGCGCCACAGGATTGCCGGCATGGACATCGCACCGGCCTCAATGTTTCCGGCAGCGGCTTCGTCGGTCGCTTTGCCTTCAGAATTTTTTCTCATCACGCTTTCCTGTTCAGTAGGCATCGTCGGCTTTCCCGTTGTTCATCTGCTTCGCGGAGCCGGATGTTTCTGCAGCAACTGTTGCGCGAGTCCATCCAAACCAGCCCGGCGCTGTCTCAAGGAATTTCTGCACCAAAATCATTCCGCCGAGTGCCGCCACAAAAACCGTAAATCCCGCCCCCTGATGATACCAACTTGGCTCATCAATGTCTTTACCGATGGCAAACTCCGAGCCGAACCACAACGTGCCAAAAGTCAGAAGCAGCATCCGGATAAAATTCCCGAAAATCACAAGCGGCACGGATAACACGATCAAACTCACGCGCTGCCACCATTTCGGCAGCGTGAGGTAACCGAAAATCGCCGACACCATGATGATCGCAAAAAGAGACCGAATTCCGCTGCAGGGATCGGCCACATCGAGCATGAACGAGGTGCCGGCTGGTGTTACCACGGCTCCATCGGCCCCGATGACCGCCGCAGATTGAAGCGCCGTGCCGACTTTCAGTGTCGCGATCCCCACCATGTTGAGGAAAAAGCTGCTCAACCCAGCCATAAGATGCCGCAATGGCACTGCGATATGTTCCGTCAGGAAGGGCAGCGGCCATGCAAACACGAGAAATGCCCATGGGAAAAACAGCGCCCCCATCATCCTCCAACCCATCAGCCAGACAATGCCTCCGGCCAGCATCAGCTGGACGCTGAACCAGCCGATATAATGGCTGTCTGCCCGCAGCCCGAACCAATATACAGCGAGCGCGAGAAGAATCACCGGCAGGCCCAGCCAGCTGGGCCGGATCGGCACCGCCAGGATCTTATTGCGTTCGAAATACAGCAATCCAAACACAATCAACGGCACGATCATGCCATGCTGCCAATCTTCGTGCGCGTCTGAACTCCAGATCGCCCAGAGATTTGACCAGAGCGGCACCCGGACAAACCCGTGCCCCTGGCTGTATGGAATCACGAAAAGCGCAGCCGTGGCGGCAACAAGGGCGGCCGCACCAATCCATAACCCTGGATGGCCGGCGAAACGAACTGGCGCACTGGCGTGTGAGTTCATCGGAAAAGTACGTGGCGGCGGTGTGGGCTCAATGGTTCCATGAAGCCGCCGCGAGTCAAGCCCGTGCGCGCCCTGCGGCGTGGGTTGCCCGGGCAAGCTCCTCACGCGCGAGAAGCCAGAGAAACAACGAATTATACTTTGTGTAACGCCACCCCAGCCGCCGGGGCTCGCGGAGCAACCGATACAACCACGTCAACCCATTGTTGAACATCCAGTCTGGAGCATCCGCCCGCGTCCCGGCGAGCACATCGAAAGCCTGGCCAATCGAAAGAAGCACTCCACGCGCCAACCGCTGTTTCAAAGCCGCGATCACATACTGCTGCTTTGGGGTTCCCAACCCCACCCAAACGAAATCGGCCCCGCTCGACCCGATTGCCGATGCCAATGTGTCCAAATCCGGACATTCCCCTTGGGGCCCGATCCGGCCGTGCCATGATCCTGCAAACGCATTGTTGAATCCAAGCCGTTGTTGGATTGCAGCGGGCGCGTCCGCATTGCCGCCCAACAGGTAATGGCGGCCTGTGCCTTCCCTGAGTGCCACCTCCATGAAATGCGGACCGTAAACGCGCGTGGCGCCCCAGGCGCCGCGACGTTTCATCACCCAGACCAGCGGAGCCGCATCCGGCACGGTCATATCGAACGCCTTCGAAGCTTCCGCGAACCGCCGATTGATCGTTCGCTCCCCAAGCACGTGAGTGTTTGCAAATTCGACAGCGAACGGTTGTCGCCGGTGTGACGCCGCAACAAGCCGTTCCAGCAACATGGCATCCGTCACGGCCTCCAGTTCACTTCCCAGAACTCTCATCCGCCTTCGGCTCACGTTTTAAGTTTCAACTTTGAGGTCTCTCTTCCTGCCCTGCCTGTTCCCGGCACAAACCAGTTCGTTGTAGAACAGGGCCGCGACCTGGTCCCGGCACAGCCCACGGGACTGTGCTACAGCAGAATCCGCTCCGCAGCCAGTCCTGTAGAACAGGGCCGCGACCTGTTCTCCGAAGCCTTGGCGTAGGAGGATCGTTCCTTTTGTTCTCACGCAAAGACCCACCCTCTCAGGTCTCTCTTCCTGTCAACTTTCAGCTTTCCGCTTTCCGCTTTTCTTGACCCGCCACTCGCTACTCGCTACTCGCTACCCGCGCGCAGCGCGGTTCTCCCACCGCCGTTTCCATGGATGCACCGCCCAAGCCCCCGCATCCCGCGCCTTCTTCCATTTCTTTCCCCAATCCCCCCGATTGCGTACGAACTCTTCCTGATCCGGCAATCCCTGCACCCGATACCCGAGATGATGGGCTGCTGTCGGGATAAACAGCTCCATGTACGCCCGCTCGGGTTCTTTGAGCGCACTCACGGCCGCAAGCACCTCGCGTCTCATCAGGAAGCAGCAGCCTAACATGCTTAAAACGACATTGGGATCGTCGCGCACAGATGTGCGCTTCCAGTAGCTCAAAAAATCCGTTGCGCCCTCATGATAAAGATAGTGCGGGTGACTTGTCCCGTCGATGCGTCGGAACTTGTGACACAGCAAATCCGCATCCTCGGCGTTCATGCGTTCCAACATGCGCTGCAAATAATCTGAGACCAACGGCACATGATCGTACTCGGCAAACAAAACATGCCCGACTTCTGGATGGTGCACAGTCCATTCGCATGCAGCCTTAAGAATTGCGCCATAACTTTGAAAATCCCGTTGATGATCCCTTGTCCGCAGTTTGGAATCCCGGATTAACACGGCATCCAGATCGCGCAGGAGCTCAAACGTCTCCGTTACACCGCCATAACACACCGGCGCATGCGCCACACCCGCATTCCGGAGCCACCAGGATTGCATCGTCCGAACCTGATCTACCTGTCCGTGCGCCAGTAAAAAAACCGCCACCTCTCCGCCTGCAGCATCCGACTTTTCCTCACGCAGCGAAACTGCCACCCGGCGCTCATCCAATTCACCGACCGAACGAAAACCCAGCTCCTGTTTCCAGTAAGTCAGTCGTTCCTGCGGTTCGAATTGGACAAGCACAGGCTCTTCGAGGCCAATAACCTGGATCTTACCCCCCCACGCGAATGCGAAGAACTTCTTTCCACGCTGCCCTGTCCTTCGATCGACCACACGGGTGCCGAACAACCGCACAAAAGCCACCACCACACGGTTGAGAAGATTGCGAAGCTCGGCTGAATTCAGCATACCATTGAAACCCCTCAGCCTATCTCCCGGCATCGACAGCCATTTGCAGGGCAAGGCCGAAAGAATCCAGCCAACCGTCTTCTCCGGTGTTCTTCATCAACCAATCGTATCCCGCGCGACCCATTGCAGCGGCGCGTTCCGGTTCCTTTTCGAGGCCTTCCACATGGCCGGCGAGTTCTGCGGCATCGCCCGGCGTGTGGATAAAACCGGTCAGACCTTCCTGGACGGTTTCCGTCAACCCACCGCTGCGCGCAGCAAGCATCGGCTTCATGGCTGCGTACGCTTCATAGGTCACCACGCCAAGGGGCTCCCACCAGATTGAGGGGGCCAACATCGCACGGCATCGCCCAACCAATTGTGACTTGGTTTCACCGCTGATAAACCCCGCATAACGCACCCTCGGCTGATTCAGACCCTCAAGCATCGGACGCAACGGGCCTTCCCCGGCAAGAACCAGTTCTGGCGTCGCGTCACCAAGACGATCTTTAAGAATCTTCCATGCTTCGAGAGCGACCAACACGCCTTTGGCGTCCATCATGCGTCCCAGGAAAAGATAATAACCATCATCTCCGACGTTCTGCGGAGGGCCTGTAATCGGCCAATAATGACGGAGAACACAAATCCGCTCATCCGGAATCCCCGCGTCAATAAAGAAATCGCGCATGAACTCGGAAATGGCGATCCACACTTTAATAGACCGCCACCACCTGGCGCTGTGCATGAACCAAAAGACGCTTGCGAGAAAAAGCGTGCGCAACCTCGACCCCTGCCAGGATCCTGCCAGGATTTCCGGCCAATAATTGAGACGCCCCCCTTCCGTCGTTACCCGCCGCCCGTTCCACAAATAGCCGTTCACAGAGAACGGCCGAAAGTTATGCACATAATACATCACCGGTTTTTTTCTGAGAAGCGCCTCGCGATAGAGACCGGCTGAACCCACGGGAAACACGTTATGAAACAGCCAGACATGCGGACGAAAGAGATCGTCCTGGATGCGCAACCGCCGGACCGATGCCGGGTTGTACAAGGTAAGCAGCGGTTGCCTCCATTTTGCCGGCGCCTGATTTCCCAACCAATCGGCGCTGGCGAACATGCACGGCATGATGTCGTACCGGCGTTGCACAGCCACCGAAATCCGGTCCACACTCCCTTCCTCGCCGCCGTAGTGAACATAACGATTGAAAACCTGCAGGATGCGGGGCACGCCACGCTCGCCCAACGTCTTGTCCGCGCCTGGGATCAGAGGCGTGATTACCGGCAAGACACGATGCTCAGCCGCACCCATGAGATCGGATGCTGCGCTCCTTTGGAAGTAGAATCATGTTTGGCGAATTGTTTCCCGGCCCGGTCGCAGGGATCAATTGCGCGCCTTGGAGAAGATGCGGTTCGTAATCCAGATTTCGAAGCCAGGAAAGCGCGTTTTCGGCGGAATGCGTCGCCGTGATCTCCATGACGACATCGGGGCGAAATCGTCTGACAACCGCCGCCGCGCCCTGCAGCACCCGATATTCCGCGCCTTCGGCATCGATTTTCAGGACATCCAAACGCGGCAGTCCATACTCTTCGGCAAGGGAATCCACACTCCGCACCTCGACTTCCACCCCACTTCCATCCGCTGCCCCCAAAGCAAATCCGTGCCATTCCGTGTCGGCGCCCCCGAAATGTTCCCGGCCATCACGTTCTGCCGCGGCGGATTTATGCAGACGCACAACATCCTGCAGGCCATTCAATTCAACGCCGCGCATGAGAAAATCGAAAGCCCCGCCCCCCGGCTCCAGGGCGATCACCATCCCGGTCGGAGCCACTTTTTTCCCGGCCCGCAAGGCATAAGCTCCCACGTTCGCGCCGATATCGATCATCACATGCCCCGGTTCCAACCGCCGTTCCACCCACACGAGTTCCGGTTCATATTCTCGCCCGGAGATCCCGCACCACAACCCCTGACCTTTTCCGCAACCTGCCATTATCCTTATTCCATCGGACTTAAGCACAACGCTCCTTTGCCCTGTCAGCACCGATGTGGCAGCTTTTATTGCCGCTCCCCAGCGCCGCGGATTCGCCGCCGCTTTTCGCCAAAGCGAGTTCGTGAGCAGCCGACTAATCGAATTCTTTGACTTCATTTTCCAGACCCGCGTTGTCAGCCCCATCAGACCGTGAGTTGCTCATAA
>CAZZCL010000061.1:0-18487 GCA_964652295.1 uncultured Chthoniobacterales bacterium | reverse complement strand
GACTTGTAATCAGTAGGTCGTCGGTTCGAGTCCGACTGTCGGCTCCCTGTCAAAGGTGGGAGAAGTTCCAGGTTGCGGATGAAACATATTCCGGAGGGCTTGCGGGCAGCTCCCGTGAACGCCTTGCCTGGCCACGCTTGTCATGGCCTCAAGGCCAGCGCCACTCTCGCAGAGATTGAAGTTGAGGGTCTTGCTCTTCTCGTCCGCAACCAATTCCATCGTGCGTTGAGTTTTCACCGAACCGAGTCATTGCCGTGTGGCTCGGTTCCGTGCAGTCAACCCCACACTGGAGGATTCCCGCTGCTTTTATTCAGTTGAAAGGATTATCTCTGAAGATCTCGCAGACCCCAATTCCCCAGCTTCGATCCTCAGAGTCCACTGCTATTCGGCTGTGGCGGAATTGGCTTTTCCGCGGCGATCTTCCAACTCGGTGCGCAGCTGTTGCATCCGGGTCTCGGTCAAATCGTAGCGCACAAGACAAAGCAGCGAGAGCAGGATAAAAACTGCCGAGGCAAAGCTGAAGCAGAAGCGCATCCAGAAGAACGTGGACTCACTCTGGTTGCCTGCACGCTCGAGATCGAACCCTGTCCAATTGATGATGTAACCGGAAAGCGCGACGGCACCCGACAGAGCGAGCTTGTTCACCCAGTTCGAGATGGAGGAAAACATCGCCTCCCGCCGCCGCCCGGTCCGCATTTCATCGATGTCAATGACGTCCGGCTGCATGGTTGCGAGAACGAGAAACACCGACGAAATGCCGAGCGAATAAAAAAACGGCAGGACGAATTGGAGGTAAGGATTGCCGGGCGTGAACAGGTACCACTTGAGGATGGAGCCGACGAACATCCAGCACAGCGCAATGCGCAGTGTGTTGTGCTTGCCGAATTTGTTGCACATCCACCAGATAAGCGGCACGGCGAGGATGGCGAGCACTGTTGCGATGGAGCCTCCGATGGCACCGAATGCAGAGCCCATCGCGCGGTCTCCGCTGAATACGTAAAAAACATTTATGTAGAATCCGAGCTGCTCGAACAGGGCAAGCGCGGCACCAAGAGCCAGACTCACACCGAGTAGCATCCAGAAATACTCGTTGCGAAACGTCACCCGGAGAGCCATCAGAAACGGGATCGGCTCTGTGGTTTTGACCTGTCGGATAAAGCGTTCGCGCGTGAAGATGCCCGCAGGAACCGAGAAGGCGATGATTGCGCCGCCTACGATGGCCCCAACCCAACGCATCCCTTCGATGGCATCGACAAAAATGCCCAACTGCGTGATGGGATAGAGCCATGGAAGAATGAGCCCGGAAAACTTCTGAAAATAGCTGCGCACGGACATCACACGTGTGCGCTCCCGATAGTCGGGCGTCAGCTCAATGCCGAGCGCGAAGTAGGACGTGCCAAACATGGTCGTCGTGAGGTAGAGCACGAAGCTCATCCCGACATACCATGCGAGGTAAGCCTGTTCGGACCAGCCGCGGGGAAACATCCAGAACGCAGCGAACACAAGCCCCATGAGAATTCCGCCGACTACCACAAAGGGCCGCCGCCGTCCGAAGCGGCTCACGAAATTGTCCGTAATGTGAGCCATGCCCACGTCTGTAAACGAATCGATGATGCGGAGAATGGCCAGAGCCGTGCTGAGCCATGCCACATTGACACCGAGTTCCACGTTGAAGATCGGGTTGGTCAGGGTGTTGATCGACCACGCCAGCTGCGCGGCGAGAACGCCTGCGGAGTACACGGTCAATTCCTGCCATGGCACACGGTCGCCGAAACGGGTTGGGGTTGGTCCCGGAATCGCCCCTTCCGGGTTCGGCGAATCGGGCTCGGAGGAGTGTGCGAATTTCCTCATAGAAGGTACGGGGAACGGCTCATGAAGGAAAAAATACTTGATGCGTCCGCTGGGGCCACACTCGCGGCTGCAATCGCGCAGTGAAAGGCACGATGCGCGGGGACGCAAGTGGCGCTGCACGCAAGGGCCTTCCACTCATAGCAAAAACGACTGGCTCACCACGCCGAACAGAGCAAAATAAGACTATGCGTTTGTATCGGATTCGCCAGAATTTGAAGGCTGGCTCCCTGAACGATGTGGAAGCCGAAGTTCACAGGTGTCTGGATGAACTCGGCGTGTCCCCGCCCCAGGGAGATGTGGCCATAACCGCAGGCAGCCGCGGCATTTCCAACATCGCCGCGATTACCCGGGCCGCTGGCGCCTGGCTGCGCAACCGCGGGGCCCGACCGTTTGTCGCACCCTGCATGGGCTCGCACAACGGGGGAACAGCGGAAGGACAGCAGGCGATGATCGAATCGCTCGGCCTGACAGAGGAGTATCTCGGCATGCCGATCCGATCTAGCATGAATGTGATGCGGCTGGGCGAAGTGGCCACCGGTGAGGTGTGGATGGACCAGAATTGTTACGAGGCGGATGGTGTGTTGGTGTTAAACCGGGTCAAATTGCACACGTGTTTCAGCGGCCCGCTGCAAAGTGGTCTTGTGAAAATGATGGTCATTGGCATGGGCAAGATTCCTTCGGCGACAACATTTCACTCGGCCGTGCCGGATGCGCGCAAGACAATGCTCGAGGAAATGGGCCGGGTGGTGCTGCAAAGCGGGCGCATCTTTGCCGGCCTGGCCATTCTTGAAGATGGGTTCGACCGCACGGCGGAACTTCATGCCGTTCTTCCAGGGGACATCTTAACGCGCGAGCGGGACTTGTTGGAGCGTCACAAGAGCTACTTCCCCCGGCTGCCGGTGGAGGATCTCAATGTGCTGGTGGTGGATGAAATCGGCAAAACGTACAGCGGCACGGGAATGGACACGAACGTCATTGGATACCGGGGGATCCGGGGCGGGGAAGATCTGACTTCGCCGCGCATTCATGCCATTGCGGCGCTCAACCTCGCATCGGCTTCGAAAGGCAACGCGATCGGTGTGGGTCTGGCCGATTTCATCACGCGGCGTTTGCGCGCAGATATCGACGAGCGCAAGACATTCCTGAACACCTTCACGACGGGAGACATGCTCCGCATGGCGATCCCCTGCACGTTGGAGGATGACGCCGAGGTCATCGGGAAAATGCGGGAGCGGTATGGAGACTGTCGCTGGATGTTTATCCCAAACACGCTCCATCTGGAAACGGTTTACGCCACGCAAGATGTGGCTGGGGAGGTGGCGGAACGCAACGGATGTTCGGTGGACAAGGACGCAATGACTCTTGCCTTCGATGGCGGACGCATGGTTTGTCCAGCGTGGAATACCACCGCTTGAGTGTTGTGCTTCGCCCTGCCGCTCAGGGTTCGAGCGGAATGTCCAGCTGCAGGCGCAACTCGCGATCGCTCAAAGAATTGCGGTTCCAATAATCGAGCTGCAAGGTTTTCCTGCGTTCCGCGCGCGTGACTGCGCTATCCCCGCGAAGGCTCTCGTAGTGCTCGGTCCAGCCAAGAATTGCGTGGGGCCAGTCGCGCTCGATGCGAATTGCGAGTGTGCGCGGCTGCGGTTTTGAATATTGAACGGTCAGAGTACGCGCTGGAGCGGCGTCGCCGTTGCGGTCGTCATCCGCCCACGACAACTCGGCGTCCGCGGGCTCCTGAGGGCGATGAACCAGCCGACTGAAGAATGCGCCGGGCAGCATGCGAACAGTGCCGGTGGGCAAGGAATCCGGGTTAAGACGCAGCCGCGTCCAGAGTTCGTCTTCAAGCAGCAGATCTGGCACTTGCGTGGTAACATCGCCTTCCGATTCGAAATAGCTGTAACCGGAAAGTCGGAATCCGGCCTCCGTGCGGTTCAATTGCGACCACACATGGCCGCACCATTCCTGAATGGACGCGGTGGTTTTCAGCGTGTGCGGATGTTTCGCCGCATCGACCGGGGTGAAGACCGAGAGCATCATGGTGTAGGGATACACACCGGTAAGAAACGATTTCATGAAGTTGAGCTTGAGGACATCGGCGCGGTCGCTGCCTGCCGCTGCCCAATCGTCGAGCTTCACATGTTTCGAGAGCGAAAACGGTTCGGTGACGAAGATCAGGACGGCGTGGCCGGGATGCCGTTCGCCGTAGCGGGATTGTTCGAGTGTGTAAGACGTAATCTCGGCGGAGTTTCCGCTCCATGGCGGTTCTGACTGTGGTTGAGCGAGGAGAGGTCCGGCAAGCGTTGCCAGGGCAGTGAATCCGGCAAGGACAACCTCTGCAGCAGAGAGGAACGGGTGGCGCGACAGCCCGACCGAGCGGGTGGCGGTAGCGCGTTGAAGAAATTGCGCGGATCGCGCGGGACATGTTCTGATGCTCACAGAGGTTACATTATCATATTGCCGCCGTGCTGTCAGATTCCACGGCGACCTGCAGGCGCGCGCGGAGGCCCGACCAGCGGCGGGAATCGCCGTCAGGCGCGTTGCGAACTGCCATTGCAAACGCTTTGCGCTGGCCAACCAGCACCACGAGCTGTCGTCCGCGGGTGACGGCGGTATAGATCAGGTTGCGTTGCAGCATGACGAAATGCTGCGTGGCCACGGGAATGACCACAGCCGGAAATTCCGAGCCCTGAGATTTGTGGATGGTTATGGCGTAAGCCGGACCGAGCGCATCGAGTTCGCCGGCGACATAGGACACATCGCGCCCGTCAAAGCGCACTGTAAGACTGTTATCCGCCGGATCGACAGCGGAAACGAAGCCGATATCGCCGTTGTAAACATCTTTGTCATAATCGTTCTCGAGTTGAATAAGCTTGTCGCCTGGGCGGTAAGACCAGCCAAATCGCGAAATTGAGGGCGTGGAGGTTGTGGCTGGATTGATCGCCTCCTGCAGGCGTGAACAAAGTTCCCGAACGCCGAGCACGCCCTTGTTCATGGGCGAGAGCACCTGGCAACATTCTGCTGCGGAACGGCCGAGCTTGCGCGGAATGCGGCGGGCGGCAACCTCGACAACGGTTGCCGCGGCCTCTTCCGGATTATCGCGCTCGATAAAAAGAAAGTCGGATTCGGCTGCCTCCGATGCTGGCATTTCGCCTCGATTGATGGCGTGAGCGGCAGTCACGATCTGGCTGCCACCCGCCTGGCGAAAGATCTCTGTGAGGCGCCCCACATTTACGATGCCGCTGTCGATGAGGTCCGCGAAGACGCGCCCCGGGCCGACCGACGGCAATTGGTCGGCGTCGCCCACAAGGATAAACGCCGCGCGCGTCGGCAAGGCCCGGAGCAGATGATGCATCAACGGCAGATCGATCATGGAAGCCTCGTCAGCGATCATGGCGTCGCATTCCAAGGGATGTTCATCGTTGCGACCGAACGCTCCGGCGCGCGCCTCCAACAGGCGATGGATGGTAAATGCTTCGCGGCCTGTGCTTTCAAAAAGGCGCTTGGCGGCGCGGCCGGTCGGCGCGCAGAGAATTGTGCGCACTCTTTTGGCAGAAAGCACTCCGAGCAATGAACGGACCAGCGTGGTTTTGCCAACACCCGGTCCGCCGGTGAGGACCGTCAGCCGTCGCTCCAGCGCAAGTTCGAATGCGACGCGCTGAGAAGCGGACAACGCATGTCCCTGGCGTTCCTCGCACCATTTCAGGGCACGTGGGATATTGATCGGGGGGTAACCGGACTTCGCGGCGGCCATTACGGACAGCCGCGTGGCCACGGCCGTTTCGCAACGGTGCAGCCGGGAGGAAAACGCAAGGGTTTCGCCGCCAATGGTTTCCTCAACGACAGTCCCTTCGCGGCGAAGGCGTTGATAGGCTTCGGCAACCCGATCCTGCGACTGATCGAGCAGCGTGCCTGCTGTCTCCATAAGCGTCTCGCGCGGCAGCGCGCAATGCCCCTGGCCAGCCGCTTCGTTCAGTGCAAACTCCAATCCGGCCGAGGCGCGCAAGAGGGAATCCTGCGGAATGCCAAGGTCGCGTGCGATCTTGTCGGCTGTGCGGAACCCGACACCATGAATATCGCGTGCGAGACGATAAGGATTTTCGCGCAGTTTCGCGATGGCCTCGTCGCCATACGTTTTATAAATGCGCACCGCGCGGCTTGTGCCGACGCCATGGGAATGCAGGAAGATCATGATGTCACGCACGACGCGCTGCTCGCTCCATGCCTCGCGGATTCGCTGCCGCCGCCCCGGACCGATTCCCTCGATCTCTTCGAGCCGCGCCGACTCACGGTCTATGACGTCAAGCACCCGCTCTCCGAACCGTTCAATGAGTTTCTTTGCGTAATGCGGCCCGATCCCGCGGATGAGCCCACTCCCGAGATATTTCTGCATGCCTTCAAGGCTGGTGGGTGGGCTTGCACTGAGAAGACCGGCTTTGAACTGCATGCCGTGGTCGCGATCACGCACCCACGCACCCTCGGCTGTGATCCATTCGCCGGGATTGGCAGCGGGAAGATGTCCAATCACCGTGGTCAACTGTCGCCGTCCTTTTACGGCGACTTGCAGCACCGCAAATCCGTTTTCCTCATTGAAAAACGTCACGCGCTCAACGAGACCCTGCAGCGTCTCGTTGCGTGCGCCATCTGAGGCGGGCGGTTCAGACACATGGGGTGGACGGCTCATGGCCGGAGAATGGTCGGCGCAAAATCCGTTTGTCAAACCGCTTCGAGTTCCGGGTCCAGTCTCTTTGGACAACGGTCACGGCAATCCGGAACTTGGAGCTGAGTTGGCGAGCAAAGATGTTGCGGCGTCAAGCGCGGCTATCTGTTGCTCCAGTGTTTCACGCGGCAATGCGTAATAATCGTGCGCCGAAGCCACCGTCTGACCGCGTTGCGAATAGACAAATTTCAAGAACGCCGCGATGTCGCCGTTCCAGGCTTTCGGATGGATGTAAAAAGCCAAGGGACGACTCAGGGGATATGAGCCTGAGGATACGGTGTCGCGCGAGGGGCGCACTGCAAATTCCTTGCCGTCTGGCGAGATCTTCAGCGGGCGCACGCCTTCGGAAAACGCGATGCCTCCATAACCGATCGCGCGGATGTCCCGTGCGACAGCCGCAGACAGCGCCGCCGTAGTAGGCATGTACTTGGCGGAGGGAAGGAAGTCTCCGCCACGAAGCACGTGTTCGCGGAAATAGCCGTAGGTGCCGGAGTTTGTATTGCGACTAAACACGGCGATCGGTACGTCGCGCCCGCCCACGAATCGCCAGTTGTTCACGTCGCCGGCGAAGATCCTGCGAATTTGGCTTAGAGAAAGCTCGGTAAGCGGATTATTGTCTTTTACGTAAACAGCCAATCCATCTAGTGCGACGACAAAGTGGAGTGGCTTGGCGCCTGCCGTTTCGATAACGGCACGTTGCATTTCCTGATCGGTAAATGGCCGTGAACAGGCGGCAATGTCGGCGCGTCCTTCGATCAACGCTTCGATGCCGGTTCGGCTCCCGCCGCCCGACACCTCAACTTGCGCTCCGTCTGTGGTTTGATTATAAACAGATGCCCACGCCTGATTGACGGGAAACATCGTGTCCGAACCTTTGATCAGAAGCGTTTGGGCTTGCGCCGCACAAATTAGCGCGATTGTAGCCAGCGTCGCCGCGAGGACGACGGGAGGAAAACAGGGCAGGGGGGAACGTCCGGGAGGGATCATAATGTATATAAGCTATTCGCAATTCGACCGCTCTGCAATCGGCCGAAAGCCGCGTCTGCAGCAACGACGCCGGTAGTGGACAAGGGTCAGGCTGCCCGGGGCGCGCCGGATCCGAGGGTTGCAGCAGCGATTCGGGCGTTGCCTCAGACCGTTGCCAATGGTTTCTTGGCAGCTCCCAACCGATGCTTAGGCGGCGGAGGGAGCGATTCATCGATGCACATGGCAGAACACTTTCATTTTATCGGCATTTGCGGAACAGCCATGGGCTCGGTAGCCGCGGCATTGCGGGAGCAGGGGCACGTTGTCTCGGGCTCCGACGAGATGGCGTATCCCCCAATGTCCGATTTTCTGGCGGAACGCGGCGTCCGGGTTTCCGCCGGTTTTTCTTCGGCAAATTTGCCGCAGGTCGAGCGTTTAACTGTAGTTGTCGGCAACGCCATCAGTCGCGGGAATCCCGAGCTGGAGGACGCACTCAACCGCAAACTGCTTTACAAGTCGTTGCCGGAGATCCTCAAAGAACGGTTCCTTCAGGGGCGGCATAATCTTGTGGTGACCGGCACGCATGGCAAAACGACGACCACATCCCTCCTGGCCTGGATTCTCGAAACGGCGGGATTCGCGCCCGGATATCTGATCGGAGGGTTGCCACTAAACTTCGGGCAGGGGGCGTGCCTGCGCCCTTCAAAATACTTTGCGATTGAAGGAGACGAATACGACACGGCCTTTTTCGATAAACGCTCGAAGTTTCTACACTATTTGCCCGAGCTGTTGATTGTGAACAATATTGAGTTCGATCATGCCGACATTTTTGGGAGCATCGACGAGATCAAGCTGAGCTTCCGCCGTCTTGTGAACATTGTGCCTTCGGGAGGCATGATTCTGCTCAATGCGGACGATTCAAACGCTTTGGAAATCGTGCGTGAGGCACGGGCACCGATTGTGGAAGTCGGTCTTGGACCCGGGGCGGCGGCGCGGATCAGCGACATCGAACACGGTCCGCAGGGATCGTCCTTCACGCTGCACGGACAGCGATTTGTCGTTGCGCAACATGGGGAGTTCAATGTCCGTAATGCCGCGATGTGCATTTGCGCAGCACGTTTCTACGGTGTGCCGACGGACGCAGTGACCCGGGCGCTGGGCACCTTTCAAGGCGTCAAACGCCGCCAGGAAATTCGCGGCGAAGCAGGCGGCCGCCTTGTCATCGACGATTTCGGACATCATCCGACAGCCATCGGTGCCACACTTGAAGCCATCCGGCATCGTTGGCCAGAAAGACGGTTATGGGCCGTTTTCGAACCGCGATCCAACACGTCCCGCCGCGCAGTGTTCCAGCATGCACTGCCCGAGGCGCTCGCCCACGCACACGGCGTCGTTCTGGCCCCGGTCGCGCGGCCGGAACAGCTGGCTGCTGAAGAACGGCTCGACGTCGGACGCGTGGTGGACGATTTGCGCGCGAGAGGCATCGACGCCCACAGCGAGGACGGAGTCAACGCCATCGTAGACCGATTGTGCTCCTGTACGCGCGCGGGCGATGCCATCGTGACTTTCAGCAACGGCGGCTTTGGCGACATTCACAATCTGCTGCTGGAGAAGCTCAGTTAGACACGTCGCTCCGGGGGACTGCATATGAGCGTACACAGGGCCTTGTCGCGCATTGAAAGTGGCTGCCACCCGCTGGGCGCATCGCCATCGGCAGAAGGCGTCGTGTTCTCGCTCTTCAGCCAGAATGCATCCGGTGCGGAAGTCTGTCTTTTCACGGGAGATGAAGAGTGGCGTGAGCCCCTGGCGCAGATGTCCGGGGGAATCTGGCAGACGCAAGTTGCCGGGGTCGAGCCAGGTGCGTCGTACGGCTTCCGGGTTTATGGCCCATGGGAACCGAAGCGCGGCCTGCGGTTCAATCCCTCAAAGCTATTGCTCGATCCTTATACCCGGGCATTGACCGGCCCGGTCCAACCTCCGGACACCGCACTGGCCTATAAACGTCGGCGGGATGGTAAAATCTCGTCCGAGCCGGACGAGGCAGACAGCGCGCCCGGCATGCCGCGGAGCATTGTCGTGGGTGGGGAGCCATTTGAATGGGGGGACCTCGGTCATGGGGGCGCGCAGGCGCCATCGGTTGCCCTTAAAGACAGTGTGATTTACGAGACGCATGTTCGCGGATTTACAAAGCTGTTGGATTCCGCGCCGCCGGAATTGCGCGGCACATACGCAGGCTTCGGATCGGAGCCGGCCGTAGAGTACTTCCGGTGGCTCGGTGTTTCCGCTGTGGAACTGCTGCCGGTGCAGGCGTTCTGCCACGACCGAAGGTTGCTTGACATGGGGCTGGATAACTATTGGGGCTACAACACTGCCGCTTTCTTCGCACCGGAACCTTCCTACGCCGCTGCGTCAGAGCCGAGTGGCGCGGTTCGCGAATTTCAGGCGATGGTCAAGGCGCTGCATGCGGGCGGCATCGAAGTGATTCTCGATGTGGTGTACAATCACACCGGGGAAGGCAATCATCTTGGTCCAACCCTGTCCCTGCGTGGCATCGACAACACCAGCTACTATCGCCTGCAGCATTCCGCTCCGGAATTTTACGCAGATTACACGGGCACTGGAAACACGTTGAACGTGTTGCATCCCCGCGTACTGCAATTGATCTGCGACAGCCTGCGATATTGGGTCGTGGAGATGGGTGTGGACGGCTTTCGATTCGATCTTGCGACCGCGCTGGGCCGCGACGAAACCGGGTTTCATGATGGCGCGTCTTTCTTCGATATCCTGTTGCAGGATCCCGTTCTCTCCGGAGTTAAACTCATTGCCGAACCGTGGGACATTGGCGATTATGGCTATCAGGTCGGCGGATTTCCACACCCCTGGTCTGAATGGAATGGCCAGTTTCGAGACACCGTTCGGCGGTACTGGCGCGGCGACGAGGGGCAGGTGGACGATCTTGCCTCGCGGCTGGCAGGCAGTTCCGACATCTATTCGCGACGACAAAAAAGCCCTGGCGCCAGCATCAATTTCATTACTTCGCACGACGGCTTCACGCTGCGCGATCTGGTCAGTTACAACAACAAGCACAACCATGCCAACGGCGAAGACAACCGCGACGGGGACAACCATAACATGTCGTGGAATCATGGCGTTGAAGGGCCGACGGACGATGCGGAAATCTCGGCGCTGCGCAGGCGTCAACAGCGGAACTTTCTTGTATCGCTAATGCTGGCGCAGGGCGTGCCGATGACCACCGAAGGTGATGAGTACGGACGCAGCAAATCGGGCAACAACAATACCTATTGCCACGACAACGAGTTGAACTGGTTGCGTTGGCAGCGTTCGGACGACGAGCGCCGGCTGGAAAACTTTTTCCGCGCGTTGATCGCACTGCGCCGGTCCGACCGGGCCTTTCGTGCGCGGCGTCACTTGTCGTATCGCGAACCCGGCGAGGGTGGGGCGGAGTTGGCATGGTTCAACCGCCGCGGGCGCATCATGTCGCTGGAAGATTGGAGCGCAGGGAAGACTCGAACGCTTGGCATGTTCCTTACCGGTGAGCACGACGGTGCCGGGCGTCCTTCACCAGAGTCCGGCGTCTGGCTGGCATGGTTCCATTCCGGATCAGAAAATGCAGACGTCGTGTTGCCCGGAGCCGACGGCGTGGAGTGGGAACGAACATTCGATACGCGTTTTGAAGAACCGTTTTCGGCGGACCGCAGCCGACACTCCGCCGGGAGCTGCTACGCACTAGCCGGACGCAGCGTCGCGCTCTTCCACCTGGTCGCGGGAGAGGCTGCCGCGGCGCAGGAATCCGCCGCCATTTCCAAAAGTCCGGAGGATCCTGGCACCGAGAAAACCGGGCACCGGATGGAATCATAACAGGGAGAACGTTTTGCATACCCGAAAAACACGCATTGTCTGCACAATCGGACCGAAGAACGCGTCGGAAGACATCGTTCGCAGCATGATAACCGCCGGGGCGGATGTGTTCCGGATCAATATGAGCCACGCGCAACACGAATGGGTGCGGGAGTTCAGCGCCATGGTGCGAAGGATCGGACAAATCAACGGCAGAGAGGCCAGCCTGCTGATGGATACGCAGGGCCCCAGCATCCGCACCGGAGAATTGGCAGAGCCGGTCACAGTACAGCCCGACGAAGAGTTTGTGCTGAGGGTGGGAGGAGCGTCGGCGCCCGGGGATGTGCGTTCGGTTAGTGTCGATTACGACGATCTTGCCGCCGACCTTGGCGTGGGCGACCGCGTGTTGATCGACAACGGCGAGATTCATTTTGAAGTTATGCGAAAGGAAGGCGGGCTAATCTATTGCCGCGTTCTCACTCACGGCGTGTTGAATTCGCGCAAACGGATCAACCTGCCCGGCGTGCGTGTTAATCTCCCGCCACTTACCCCGAAGGATCATGCGGATGTGGATGTGGGTTTGGAATGCGGTATGGATCTGTTTGCACTGAGCTTCGTGAATGAAGGGGCCGACATCGCCACGCTTCGGGAAAAGCTCGAGGCTGCCGGCAGCCGGGCGCGCGTCGTCGCCAAGATCGAAACCCAACATGCGGTGAAGAATCTTGACGCCATCATTCGTGCTTCGGATGCGGTCATGATTGCGCGCGGCGATCTGGGCATCGAATGTCCCATGGAAGATCTGCCCATCATCCAGCGGCGCACCGTGAAACGCTGTTTGCGCTATGCGACACCTGTCATCGTCGCGACACACATGCTCGAGTCGATGACGGAAAATCCGCTGCCCACGCGGGCGGAAGTCACCGACGTGGCCAATGCCGTTTTTGAACAGGCCGACGCCATCATGCTCAGCGGGGAGACAGCGATCGGTCGTTATCCCGTGCCCTGCGTCGAGACGCTCGATCGCATTGCGCGCCGCATTGAGCGCACCGGTGGCGCTGGCTACGGCGAGGATGTCCTGCTGGATACAACCCGGCACAAGACGGTGCACTCAGCGGTGGTACTCGCCAATTCCCTGCTGGGCTCCAAGCTCGTGGTTTTCACGTTGCGCGGTGCCATGGCCACGTATGCGTCCAGCCTGCGTCCGGTCCACTCGCCCATCTTCGCGTTTGCGCCGCATGCCGAAACCGCACGCAAACTGGCAATCAACTGGGGCACCACGGCATTTCAGCTTGAGATCAGTCCTAACCCTTCGGACACAGTCCACAGTGCCATCGACATGTTGCGCGAGCGCAGCCTCGTTCAGGGCGGCGATAAACTCGTTATTGTCAGCGATATTCTCGCAGGCGAATTCGTCGTGGATTCCATCCAACTTCGGACTGTTTAATCTCGCAACATTATGGCTGCAGAAGAGCCGACACCGCGCCGAACGCGCGTTCGTCCGCGTTCGGTTTGAGCGTCTCGATCTGTTCCGAGAGTATGCGGTCGGTCTTCACCAGGGCGCGCATCGCAGAGCAGCGACTTGCGAGCGCCGGGTCGACGCGCTCACCCCATCCGAGCGCGTCGAACAGTTGGAGGACGCTTTCCATCAGGCGCAGCCGACGCAGCCAGCGTTCCGTTGGCACCCCAGAGCCGCCGCCGCGCAATTTGCGCGGGTCGAGATGAGAGAACCCGCCGATATGGCATGCGCCGATGGATTTCTCAACATCGACCAGGCGATAGCCATGCGCCTGCGCACGTAACGAGACTGCAACCATCGTGTCCAAACCAACGCCAAGCTGGATTGTCGCCGCTGGAAACTCGCGCCGCAGAGATTCGACAGCGCGTCGGTCCGTATTGGAACGCTGCAGATTGAACGCATTGTGCAAGTCGGGGCGGAGTGCAAATAGGTTCGTTTTCATTGCCATGAACGCCGTGCCATCGCCCGGTGACAGAATGCGGTCGGTGCGCAAACCCCAGGTCAGCGCGAAGGGTGGCTGGTTTTTCGCAAACAACTTGAGGTGCTCGAACCATCGTGCGTCTGTAAGAAACAGGTCGGCATCCGCGAATGCGATTGCCGGTTCGAACACGTATTGCCCACAGATGGCATTGATCATGCGCTGGTGGCCGTTGATAAGTTTGTGCTGACGACGGGGGGAACATGGCCCGAGCCCCGTCAGCCCGTGGGTTGGATGAACGCCCGGTTCCTCGGAAAGCCATGAGCAAAGATCGCCAGCCGCTCCGTGCGGCAACCCATCGAGATGGATGTAAATGGGCGGCAGTGTCTGGGCCATGGTGCCTTCCGCCAGACCCGCAGCAAGCCGGATGCAGCGCGCACTGGCCCGGGCGAATGCGGCACCAGCCGTGCCCGCACACAGAATATGATGCGAGATCATGAGAGGCACAGCGTGCGAATGGCGGGGTGCCGACAAGTTTTCTCAGAAGGCCGTTGCACAAAGGTCATTTTCAGGGCCAGTGTGGAGTGTTGCGACCCGGTTGAAAACAGCAAATGACGCTTCTGTACGATCCAGCCGTCGTTATTGCGGCTTCGGGCATTTTCTTCGCTTTCGAAGAAGCCAACGTGGCAGGAAAAGTGGTCATTGTTCTGCTGTTGATCGGCTCGATCTTCAGTTGGTCGGTGATTCTCACCAAACTGGGATCGGTTTCCGCAGCCAAACGCGGCAACCGCAAGTTTCTGCGGGAGTTTCGCCGCGACCGTCGCCCCCTCCGGCTTTATGAAATGCGTTTGCCGTTCCGAGGCTCGCCGATCGCAGCCGTTTATCGCGCAGGCTGCCGCGAGCTGACGTTTCATCTGCTCGGCTCCCCGGAGGTCGATGAAACATTTGCAGCCCGTCTCGACGGTGCCGAACGCATCAGCCCGGCACAGATGCGCGCGGTGACGGCAGCCATGGACCGATGCGTGGGAGAAACCGCCCTGTTGCTTGAGGATAAAATGATCCTCCTCGCCACAGCCGTCAGCGGCGCTCCCTTTCTTGGATTGTTAGGGACGGTCTGGGGCGTTATGGACGCGTTTGCGGCAATTGCGCTCTCCGGCAAGGCCAATCTTGCAGCCATGGCCCCCGGCGTCAGCGGCGCGTTGGTTACGACTGTGTTCGGCCTTCTCGTCGCGATCCCTGCGATGTTTGGCTACAACTTTCTCGTGACGAGCCTCAAAGGGTTGACGATCGAAATGGAAAATTTTTCCGGGGAACTTGCTTCAGAATTCGAACACCGCTATGTCGATCACGGCCATCGCCACACCACCGCATATGTGGAAGGCTAAACAAGTGCCCGTCATCACGACGGCTGCCATATCCTCATATTGGAATCCAATCCCGCGGCACTTTTTCGCGTTATCTCGGGAATGCGAGCGTTCCGGAATGCATCGTTTTTCCCAGGTATGGCGTAACGAAGCTTGACGAACAGAAACACCACACCTTAATCCTGAACAAATCCTTACTGCTATGAGCGCCACCGCAACCGAACCCATTAGCTCACCCAAAACCATGTCATTTCCTCCCTTCAGCCTCTCAAGGCTCCTGCAAACTGTATTCGAACCGCGGCCGGGCGAACGCGTCGCCATCCTGATCGACCTTAACGATCCGCGGGACGTTATGGACTTCGCCTTCCTCAATAATCCGGATTACAGCGTGCAACGCTATGCGCACGATGTTTTCTACAAGGGATTGCATGACTCGGTGCTCGCTGAATTGAATCTGACGGGCGGCGATATGTTTGCATATGAGTTGACCGGTGGCAGCAACCTCGATCTGCCCGATCTTGCCGTCGATCCCGATGGCACGGAACTGAGCCTCGATAAGGATATCTATCCCAATTACGATCTCATTCTGTGCATCTCGACGTACAGCGCCACAGCTCCGCTAACTGCTCTGGCAAAGAAGCACGGCTTCCGCGGTGCCACTTTGCATGGTGTGAATCAGATCATCCTCGATAGCGGGCTTTCGGTCGATTATGCCGAAGTCAGCCGCAAAGCCGAAAAACTGCGTCTCGCAATGACCAAAGCGGACTGGGTCGAAATCGATTTCGAAGTACTCGGCGGCAAGTACACCTTGCATCTCGATCTAAACCGCCAAGAAGCGCAGAAAAGCCACGGGCTGTGCCGCGGTACGGAACCTGACATCGCAAATCTTCCAGCCGGCGAGATTTATTATGTGCCGACGGGTGCGCATGGCGATTTTCCGATGAAATATGAGGATGGAACGCTCGCGATCACGAAGGTCCAGGACGGGCGCATCGTGGAGGCGCAGTTGCTTCGTGGCGACATAGCCGTTGTGGATGCGCACAACGAGAAACTTAAATCCGATCCTGTAACCGGCGAATTGGGGGAACTTGGTTTTGGCACCCAGGTCCTGCCGGTGTCCGGTCGTGATATTCAGGATGAAAAAATCCTCGGCACGATGCATGTGGCAACTGGCCGCAGCGATCATCTGGGCGGTCATCTGACCCCCGACCTTTTCAAGGTCGCAAGGAACGCCACGCATGACGATATTTTGTTTTCGCCGACCAAAACGCCGGAAATCAACGTGCCGCAGGTGCGTATTCACAAGGACGGTCAGACGGGCGTTTTGATCGAGAACTTCACGGTCGGCTCTTATCTGCTGCCGCACGCAGAGGACGCTGCATGATTCGGGGGGAGTACGCGTCAGGCCGCTGACGCTTGACCCAACTTACACCTGAAAATCTTTCGCTAAACACAGAACCCCACACAGGCCGGCATGTTCGGTTGGTGTGGGGTTTCTGCATGGGAAGGCAACGTCAACTCTCGGGAGGCCGCCGAATTTCGCTCTCCCCGGTGCGAATTCGAATCGCACGTTGCACCGGCACAATGAAAATTGCGGGAACAATCCGCTGGGGACCCTCCCGGTCGGCCGCCGCTTCATGCACTGCCGCGCAGATTTCGTCCACCAATTCGTCCGGCACGATAATCTCCAGCTTCATCCGGGGGATATAGTCAGGCTCGAACGCGCCGCCCGGCGGAACCGGTTCATGCCGGAGACCCCGCACTTCCGAGACGGTCATACCGTCGATCCCGCGTTCCACCAGCGCCTCCTTTATGGCATCCAACCTGAACGGCTTGACAACGATCTCCAGCTTCTTCATTCCCTCTTCCTCCAATGAAACAGCGCGCCGGTCTGGTGGCGGTTGCCTCATGAACCGGCACGTCTTATCCCGGTAGTCTGCGGCCACACAAAAAGGGGCGCGCCCGTTTCCGGACGCGCCCCCGTGAGTATTCCGGTGTCGCAGCGATCAGGTACGTCGCTGCAACCGGTTTAAGTACTGCCTTAGGAGCGCGTAGCGGCCTGGAAGTTCGGGTAGGCTTCGTTGCCATGTTCCCCGACGTCGAGACCGGAAGCTTCCTCCTCTTCGCTGACACGAATTCCCATCACCACCTTGATGATACCGAAGACAATCAAGCTGAAGATCAACGCGAAGGCGGCAACGGAAAGCGTTCCAAGTAGCTGAACGCCAAGTGGCGCTGCTGTCTCGCCGCCGTATCCTGGAAACAGGCCGACCGCGAGCGTACCCCAGATGCCGCAGATTCCGTGAACCGAGATCGCACCCACAGGGTCATCGATCTTGATCCGGTCGAAGAACAGAATCGAGAAGACAACGATTACGCCGGCAATCAGCCCGATCAGGAACGATCCCCATACCGTGACGCTGTCCGCCCCGGCTGTAATGCCCACCAATCCGGCGAGGATGCCATTTAATGCCATGGAAAGGTCGGGTTTTTTCAGCACAACCCACGAAACGAAGATGGCAGCGATACACCCAGCGCACGCCGCAATGGTCGTGGTTGTGAAAACCAAGCCGAGCGGGCCGGGATTGGCAGAAAGCACGGAGCCACCATTGAATCCGAACCAACCAAGGAAAAGCAGGAACACGCCGATTGTCGCCAGCGGCATGCTATGGCCGAGAATGGGACGGATTTTTCCATCGACATACTTGCCTTTGCGCGGTCCGAGCAGCAGGACGCAGCCCAGAGCGGCGAAACCACCGAATGCGTGGACCATAGTAGAACCCGCAAAATCGTAGAAACCACGGTCATCCAGCCAGCCAGCACCCCATTTCCACGAGCCGGCCCATGGGTAAGCAAACCCAACAAGAATTGTGGCGAAGAGCATAAAGCTTGGGAGCTTCACGCGTTCTGCAACAGCCCCTGAGACGATGGTAGCGGCGGTGGCCGCGAACATAGCCTGGAAGATGAAGTCGCCGAACCCTGTCATGGCCAGGCTCAGTCCGCCATAACCGAACCCGTCGCCCCCCTCAGCGTTTAGATCGCCAATGGGCTTGCCGAGTGCAAAAAAGTCTGGAATAATCCAGTTATCACCAGGGTAATGGCTGATGAAGCCATACGCAGCGTAGGTCAGTACGCCAGCCGAAATGATGAATGTGTTCTTGAACAGGATGTTGACCGTGTTCTTCGACTGAGTCAGGCCGGCTTCGAGCGTGGCGAATCCCAGGTGCATGGTAAACACCAGTGCTGCCGCGATAACAGTCCACAGCATACTGGTCGTAAAGAAGTCGAAGGCAGGACCGTATTCGCCCTGGGCTTCGAGCAACTCCATGAACTCGGCCATGGTCTCGTTGCCACCTTCTTCGGCTGCGGCCACCTCCTCGGCAGCAGGCGCTTCGGCTGTCATCTCCTGGGCGACCGCCGCTTGCGGCGCAAGCACCAGCCCGGATAGAGCCAACGCAAAAATGCCGTAGAACAGGCATTGCAATGTAGTTAATTTCATGAGTCTCCTTGGTTTAATGGTTAATGAAGGACTCACCCTTAAAGATGGAACCGGGGAATGTTGGCGATTTTTGACCAGCTCGTTTCCCCGCTTGGAGGGGGTGTGTCGAGTTTTGGTCAATCTTCATCCAAATCATTCGAATAGGTTTATCTGTTCGAGCTATCCTTTCCTTCCTTTGGCCTGCGTTGTGTTCGACGGCTGTTTTGGCAGATTTCCGTCGTTGCCGCACAGGCGCGGCGTGCATGAGCAGGCTTCGTGCCAACATGATGTAAAAAAAACCGTGATCGCGCAGTGGGGC
>CAZZCL010000060.1:0-19549 GCA_964652295.1 uncultured Chthoniobacterales bacterium | reverse complement strand
GGGCCAGCCGCCGGGCATAGGCCGCGCCGATGCGTCCCGCGGCGTTCAAACGCGGTCCCACCCGGAAGCCAACATCCGACGCCGTCGGCACCCCGGCGATGCCGCCGATCTCCAGCAAGGCGCGCAGCCCCGGGGAACTGGTGTGTGGCATCCGGGCGAGACCTTTGCGCGCGAGGATACGGTTTTCGTCGCGCAACGGCACAAGATCGGCCAGTGTCCCAAGCGCGGCGAGATCGAGCTGCTCGCGCAGATCGAACTCTGGCAGCGGGCGCGCTTTTAGCATCGCGTGCGCCAATTTGAAGGCCAGCCCGGCAGTGCACAAATAATCGTAGGCGCCGTCTATCTTGGGATTGACCACGATGCAATCCGGCAGGCCTTCCTTCACCTCATGATGGTCGAGGACAATGACGTCCACCCCGGCCTTCTGGAGCGCCGCAATCTCCACCAGCGAGTTGGTGCCGCAATCCACCGCCATGAGAAGATGCGGGCGGTGCGTCTCAAGGCATCGCGAAATGCCTTCGGTGGACAATCCGTAACCTTCATCCATCCGCAACGGCAGGAAACACGCTGGCGGTGCGCCGTAGGCTTCCAACGTGTGATAAAGGAGTGCCACCGACGATATGCCGTCCACATCGTAATCGCCGAACAACACGACCGTCTCCGAGTGATCCACTGCATCCAGCAGGCGCTCCACGGCACGATCCATTGCCGGCAGCAGGAAGGGATCGTGGAGTTCCCTGAGTTTCGGGCTGAGAAACCGTTGGGCGGCAGTTGTTTCGTGCATGCCGCGCAAGGTCAGCACGCGGGCGAACGGCGCAGGAATATGCAGCTCGCGGGCCAGACGCCGCGTGAATGCGGGATCCGGGTCGGGTTCAAACACCCAATCCATAATCATCCGCCGAGTATGCTCGAAAAATGCGGGCACGCCAGTCGCCCTCCTTGCCGGAGCATGGGGAGTGTGCCGGGATCTGCATGCGGGCGGCTGTTCAGCGGATGAAACGGATTAAAACGTTCCCGACCAGCGAACGATGGATTTGATGACGGCAGACAGCGAGCCTTCCGTTGATGGCAGGGTGACCGTTTCGCCTTCCCTGGCGCCGATCATCGCCTGGGCGATGGCAGTTTGATAGGACACGATGCCGCGCTCAGGATCGCTGTCCCATGCGCCGAGGATTGCGTAGCGCAATTTTGCGCCATCTTCGGTTTCCAATTCCACCTCGGTGCCGATGGAGGCTGCGGACGGATCGGTATTCGCGAAGTCGGTGCCTTGTGCGCGCTGTAGATCCGCTTCCAATTCGGCTTTGCGGCGCATCAACACGGCCTGCATTTCCTTGGCCGATTTGAACTCAAAATTCTCACGCAGGTCACCGTATTCCCGTGCGATACCAATATCTTTGCTGTTCTCCGGGATCTTTTTATTGACGAGTTCCTCGTACTCGAGTTTGCGACGCTCCAGACTTGTCCAGGAGACGACGAGGGCGTCCGCGGGCGCGGAGGACCCTGCTGCGTCGCCACCAGCGTCGGCTGAGGCTTCCGGAGAATCCGCTCCGGTGACAAGGCCGTGCATGTCGGGAAATTGTTTGATAATCCGCGCGAGCAACGAACGACGGCTCAGATCGTCCAGCGCGTGGGACATCAGAATCTTGCGCGTCAGATCGCGTACATCACCCATTGGAGCCTTGCCTAGCAGATCGCTAACGAGCTGTTGATCGCCGAGGAGCATGTCCTGAAGCCGCGTCGCTTTGATCTCATTGAGCTGATCGCGTTCCATCGCGCTGATCGTGCAGCTCAGGATGCGTTGATCGATGAGATCGGCAAAAGGCCCGTTGCGATCTTTGCACAGCCACATGACCAGTTCGGAGGAGATGGAATGGTCAGCGATCAATCTGTTGAGAAGCGTTCTTACGGCTTCGCCGCGGCCCATGCGCTCGAGAATTCGCGCGGCCTCCGCAGCCACACGCCCCGGCGCATGTGGGATGAGGTCCAGGAGCCGATTTGCAGCTTCCTCGTCGAACGCCTCGTCGAACTCGCGCAACAATCGCTTCTGGCGCACCGCCGGAAGCGCCGCAACAAGCGATGGAAGGTGTGATTTCTGTTCGGCGAGCAATCCGGCGATTGTCGGTATCTCGCCGGGAGGCGGGGGAATGTCTGGCAGCGCTTCAAGCAAATCGTCGCGCAGCAGCATGGCTTCGGCGGTTTCCGAAAGGTTCAGCTTGCGATGTTTGCGGGCGTAATCGTCAAGACTGGCTACGACAGCGCCCAAAGATTTCGGATCGGATTCGAATGCAGAAATCTCTTTCAGGATCAGATCGGCGGCAGCCAGTTGATCTTTGATGCGGCGGCTGGCGCGCCATGTCTCGAGCAGTTCCTCAGCGCGAGACATGGCACTCTGGCGCAACACCCATGGCTCCGTCCTGCGAGCGGGCACCTGAAAATGGCCGTCCTTTTTGAGTGCGCGCTTTGCGGCGTCCCAAAACTTTTTGGCTGCGGCCGGAGTGGAAAAAATGGTTTGGACCGCCTCATGAATCGCGTCCTGCGTTGCGGAACCTCCAAAGCTTTGCAGGGCGGCACGCAGGAATCCGGCAGGGTTGGTTGAAGCCAGTTCCAGCAGTCCGGCCGGGTCGGTAACCGCCCGGACGCGCACATGATCGTCCGAAAGGGGTTTGAGCGACTCGGCTGCGTACTCCGGCTGCATGGGATGCGCCTTTCTCGCCTCGAAGTCGATCTGGATTCGGTTGGCGGCAAGATCCCACGAGGAGACACGCCCAAACCCCCAGCTTTTGTGAATGCAATAAGCACCAGGTTTCAAACGTTCGAGCGTTTCCGCCTGCTGCGCGGTGATTTTGTTTTCTTTGAGAAGCGTTTCCAGTTCGGGATCCATTCGGTGGACGATTAGTCTATGGCACAAGCCGGGCGGGTCGCAACAAAGCAAACGGCTGCGTGTGTCCGTTTGGGTCGGGCTCGAGCCGCTCAATGAAGCCGGGGATTTGTGCGCGAGTCCGCATTTGTCGAGCGGTTACTGCCTCGACGCTCAGTGGCGATTGGCCTCCAGCATCAACGCCCCCGCCTTGCGCGTTTTGCCCCAGCGATAGCCGCCCAACGAACCGTCGCTTTGCAGCACGCGATGGCATGGGATCAACCATGCAACGGGATTAGCCCCCACTGCCCGTCCTGTGGCACGGAAGGCGCCTGGGAACCCTGCGGCAGCCGCCAGCGCGCCATATGTGGTGGTCTTTCCCGCCGGCACTTCGAGCAACGCTCTCCAGATGTTCACCTGGAAATTTGTGCCGCGAACATGCAACGGAGGAGGCTTAAATCGTGCTGTGTTCGATTGGCCGGGCGGGTGGAATCCGGCGAAGGCTTGTTCCGCCAGGGCCGCCATCGCTTCGCGGTCTTCCACCAGTGTCGCCGTCGGCCAGCCTGCAGCCAGTGCGGCCTGTGCCACTCTGAGTTCGGAGGTCTTTCGGTTCACAACAAATTCCATGCGGCAGATGCCATGGGGCGTCGCCGCGATGACACATTCGCCGAGCGGAGTGGAGGAAACGCCGTAGCGGATTAACATGCTGCGGCATGGATTCCTCCATCTGCCGGATGGCACCGCTTCGAATAGCGCAGCCGGTTTGCGTGGCTGCATTGTTTTCCAACGCCGGGAATCAAACACCACGCCTTCCTAGGCGAAGACCGCTTTAAATTCGTCTTTGGGTGTGCGGGCGTAGAAATCGCCGAAGCTTTCTCCTGGCACCCTGCGGTCCTCGTAAAAGCGCAAAACCTTGTCCACAGCCAGATGCACGTCCGACGCGGGGATCTTCCCTTTGATCAGCTCGTTGAAGCGCCGTTTCTCGCCAAGACGTCCACCCAGAAACATGTCGAAGGCATCGACCTGAACCCCGCCGATTTTTGTGCGTCCGCCCCGGAAGCCAATGTCGGCGATCTGATGCTGACCGCAGGAGCTGGGGCAGCCGCTGAAATGAATGCGGATGCGATCCGTGTAATGGCTGCACTGCGCTTCGAGCTGGCCGACGAGTTCGATCATGCGATTTTTGGTTTCGGCGACTGCAAGGTTACAGAACTCGATTCCGGTGCACGAAACGCACCCGCTGCGGAAGTTGCTCGGTTCATAGACAAGACCTGCAGCGTCCAAATCGGCTTTTAACGCGGGGACATTTGCGTCCGGCACGTTGAGCAGGATGGCGTTTTGCTTGTTTGTAAGCCGAATTGCATCCTGCCCGGGGGCGGCGTGTTTCTTGGCGAGACGGCCCAGCTCCGCAAGCTGACCGTTGCGCAGCCTGCCGCCCGCAAAGCAGATGCCCGCGAAGTTTAGGCCCGGTTGTTTCTGCGGTCCGATGCCGAGATGATCGGACTCGGCATCCTGCGGATAGGTAAACGCATCGTGGCGTTCCAGCCGACGGCCAAGCACCTTTTCAACCTCGTCAAGATATCGTTCGGCACCCCAATCGGCGACGAGGAATTTTAGGCGCGCCTTGCTTCGCGCGTGGCGATAACCGTTGTCGCGATAAACGGCCGTGACCGCCTCGACCACTTCGCCTACTTCATCAGGATGCAGAAAAACGGGCAGCGTCTGCGCCATGTGCGGAGCTGCGGAGAGTCCCCCGCCGACCTTGATGCCGAACCCGGTTTCGGATGTGCCGTTTTGCCCGCGGCGCAGACCGAAGACGCCCACGCAATTGATGTCAGGCTGCGAACAATGGATATGACATCCGGAAAGTGAAATTTTGTATTTACGCGGCAGATTCGAGTACGCACGGTTGTTTGTGAGGCGGCGACTCACCTCCAGCAATTGCGGTGTGCCGTCGATGAGTTCATGCGGATCGATGCCGGCCAGTGGACAGCCGGTGACGTTGCGCGTGTCGTCCCCGCATGCGCCGCTGGTAATAATTCCAACCGAGGCGAGCTGCGCAAAAATGTCCGGCATCTCTTCAATGCGCAGCCAATGAAACTGAATCGTTTGCCGGGTTGTGATGTCACAGAATCCGTGTGCGTATTCGTCGGTAATCCGGGAAAGCATGACCGCCTGATCGCCGTCGATTTGTCCGCCCGGCACCTTGGTTCGCAGCATGAAATAGCCGGACTCCTTCGGCTTCTGGCGGTACACGCCATACCATTTCATCCGGTCGAAATCGTCATCGGCAATCGCCTCGAATCCGAGCTTCGCATAACGGTAGATGTCGTGGATGACATCGAGGCCGTCTTTCTCCAGCTTAAGCCGTTCCTGCGGGGTGATCGGGATGGCACCGCTTTTCACGGCAGCAAAGTTTGGTGCAATGGCGTCTTTGGTGGTGGGTTCGCTCATGGGATCTCAGAGTCAACATGCCCGCCATGCCGCGGGCTGCAAGTGCTGGCAAAGAGCGTTACGACACCGGGACGCTGCGCGGCGCAATCAGAGTGAGCAGACTGGCTGTGCGCGCCGCTCAGATTTTCGGCCAGAGATAATAAATGTAACCCGCGTAAACCGCCACCAGGATGGCGCCTTCCACCCTTGCGATATGAAATCCCGTGAACAGAATCGGCACAAGGAGGGCGGCGGTGGCCGTCATTACCCAAATATCGAGGGGGTTGATGCCGGGGGCGACAAGCGGCGCAGCGAGAGCGCTGAATCCCAGGATTCCAAGGATATTGAAGATGCTGGACCCCACGAGGTTGCCTGCCGCGAGATCCGGCGCCCCGCGTCCCGCCGCGACAAGGGAGGCGGCAAGCTCCGGAGTGCTTGTGCCGATGGCCACAATCGTCAGCGCCACGATGGCGTCGCTGACCCCGAGCGTGCGTGCAAGGTCGCTGGCTCCAAGTACAAAATAGTGGGCGCCACCGGCCAGGAGAGCTGCCCCGGCGACCGTTAAAAAAAGATGCAACGGAAGATTGCCGCGCATGCGCGGCAGCGCGCGTTCAAACTCGCCAATCACATCGTCGTCGGCCTTGCGCCGTGCATAAATCACGCTGGCGGCGATGTAGACGATGAGTAACAGCGCCAAAACTGCCCCTTCCACGCGGTCGACCGTTTGATCGCGAAACACGAAGACAAACCCAAGACAAACGGCAATGAGCAGCGGGGTATGGAAACGGACCAATGAAAATCCGACGTGCGCCGGTCGCACCATGGCGACGAGACCGAGAATCAACGCGAGATTCGCGATATTCGATCCAACCGCGTTGCCGACCGCGACATTGCCCTTGCCCTGCAGGCTCGCGATGAGACTGACAACGAACTCCGGCATGCTTGTGGCGAGGGCCACCACCGTTAGTCCCGTAACCAGCGGCGTCATCCCGACGCGGCGCGCAAGAGAGGACGCGCCGCGCACAAGCATTTCCGCGCCGAGCCAGAGGCCGACAAGACCGCCCGCAATCAGGGCGAGATGACTGAGAGCATCCGGGTTCATGGTGGCGATGCTTGCCACGAAATCGCAATGTGGCAAGCCGCAATGGGGTTCTTTTCGTCCAGGAATTTATGGTTGCCCGGATTGTTTTAGGCTGGCGTTTCGCTGTGGGATAACCCCGGTCGCGAGCACAGTTTCGAAATGCGGAGTCGCGTCTTCGCGCGCGACCACCCGCACCCCGATGTCATGGCAACCTGCCTTCTCCAGCACGCGATACAATTCCACTTCCGAAAAGCCCAGCCAGAGATCCGCGTATTCCTCGCGCGCCGCTTCGAAACTATGCGCCAGCAGGTCGAGGATGACGAGGCGTCCTCCGGGTTTCAGGATGGCTGCTGCGGCAAGCACCGCCTTCTCTGGCGAACGCGCATGATGCAAGGCCTGGCTGAGCAGCGCCAGATCCACCGATTGCCTGCGGATCGGCGGGCTTTCAATGTCGCCCACGCGGAACTCGACGTTTTTGTACCCGTGAGCAGCTGCCATTTTCGATCCGTACTCAGTCATTTTACTTGAGAGATCGATGGCGATGACCTTCCGGGCTCGGCGTGCGAGCAGCATCGAGAGGGCGCCTTCGCCGGCTCCGAGGTCGGCCACAACCATCGGCGGGAGCAGTTCGAGCAACGTCCGCGCAAGCGCCTCCCAGGAGCGGCCGGGGCAATATTTTTTACCGAAGCGTCCCGCCAGCCGGTCGAAATACTCGCGCGCTGTGTCCGCGCGCCGTTTTAACACCAGGTCGAGCGCCACAAGGTCGTCTGCCGTTTCAGGCAGCTCGGTGGCTGCGGCTTCCACCAGATGCCGGACGGCATCGGGAAGATCCGGGACGGCGGCGTAATACACATTTTTTCCGGAACGCCGCCAATCCACGAGGCCTGCAGTTTTGAGTTGGGCAAGGTGCGCGGAGATGCGGGACTGACCCATGCCGAGCAATTCCTGGAGTTCAGCCACGGCGAGTTCGCAACGGAGAAAGAGCGCGAGAAGCCGGAGCCGGGTTGGATCGGCGAGTGCACGCAACGATTTCAGGGTTGACGCCATTAAAATCCCATCTATAAATCGTGATCCGTTGATGGGTCAATCCCCAAAGCTTTGCGTGTGGCCTCTCAGCGGTCCGGTGCCAGGGCGCCATGATCCGTTTTCCCTTCTCAATCCTTCAACCCAATTCGTTCGTTCATGTCCAGAAGCTACATCTTTTCCTCAGAATCCGTCGGCGAAGGTCATCCCGACAAAGTGGCCGACACAATTTCAGACGCCATTCTCGACGCCTGCCTTGGTCAGGATCCGAAGAGCCGCGTCGCGTGCGAAACGTTCGTAAAAAGCAATGTGGTCGTTGTCGGTGGGGAAATCACGACAGACGCGAAGTTCGACTACAGCAACGTCATCCGCGAGGCGATTCGTGGCATCGGTTATGTGAATGACGACGATGTTTTTCATGCGGATACCGTTTTTATCATGAACCTGCTCACGAGGCAGAGCCAGGACATCAGCCAGGGCGTCGATGCCGCGGCTGCCGAGGGCAAAGGCACTGCAGAACAGGGTGCCGGGGATCAGGGGCTTATGTTCGGATACGCGTGCGACGAAACGCCCGAACTCATGCCCGCCCCGATCATGTTTGCCCACCGGCTGGGACGCGAACTCACCCGGGTGCGCAAGGCTGGCACTGTGAACTGGCTGCGCCCCGACGCCAAAAGCCAGGTTTCGGTGGTGTATGAAGACGGACGTCCCACGCGGATCTCCAATGTTGTCATCTCCACGCAGCACACCGAAGACGTCAAACACTCTGAGATCCGCGGTTATCTCCTTGAAGAAATCATCCGCAAGGTTCTTCCGACGGAGATGCTGCCTGCGGACGACAAGGACTATCTCATCAACCCCACCGGGCGATTTGTCACCGGCGGACCGCAGGGCGATTCAGGCCTCACCGGGCGTAAGATCATCGTCGATACTTATGGGGGCATGGGGCGCCATGGTGGAGGCGCCTTCAGCGGGAAAGACCCAAGCAAAGTTGACAGGTCAGCCGCGTACATGGGCCGTTACGTGGCCAAGAATGTCGTTGCCGCCAATCTCGCGCGCAAATGTGAGGTGCAGTTCGCCTATGCCATCGGGCATCCCGATCCTGTCAGTGTGCATATCGACACCTTCGGCACAAATTCCGCTCCTGAGGAAGTCATCGAACGTGCTGTGACCAGCGTCTTTAACTTCAAACCCGCCGCCATTGTGGACCAATTGAATCTTCTGCGCCCCATCTACTCGAAAACCACCAACTACGGACACTTTGGCAAGACGCATGACCCCGATGCCCTGACATGGGAGCGCACCGACAAAGCCGAGGCGCTTGCCGCTGCCGCAAAGTAATTTCACGCCGTTCCGTACCTGTAGCGGCCTGCATTTCGTAACATAGACGTTTCAACGCAACCCGAACCCAAACCCGACAACACATAAAAAACCAGACATGGCAACTACACTCGAATCGCCAACCACAACGCAGGATTATAAAGTCGCCGACATTGCACTTGCAGAGTTCGGTCGAAAAGAAATAGAGATCGCCGAGGCGGAGATGCCCGGCCTCATGGCTTTGCGCGAAAAATACGGCGCAAGCCAGCCACTCAACGGCGTTCGTATTACCGGCTCGCTGCATATGACAATCCAAACGGCCGTTTTGATCGAGACCCTCGCCGATCTCGGGGCCAATGTGCGCTGGGCCAGCTGCAACATCTTTTCCACACAGGACCATGCTGCGGCAGCCATCGCCAAGGCTGGCCATCCTGTGTTTGCCTGGAAGGGGGAAACCCTTGAGGAATATTGGTGGTGCACTTACAAGGCCCTGAGCTTCCCGAACGGCAATGGACCGCAGTTGATCGTCGACGACGGTGGCGACGCCACGCTTCTCATCCACAAAGGCTGCGAGCTGGAAGACGGGAGCGATTGGGTCAACACTGCGTCCTCCAACGAAGAAGAGCAGGTAATCAAGGATCTTCTGAAGGAAGTTCACAAAGAGGATCCGATTCGCTGGCATGAAATTGCGAAGGAATGGAAGGGTGTTTCGGAAGAAACCACCACTGGGGTGCACCGGCTGTACAAGTTGCACGAGCAGGGCAAACTGCTTGTCCCGGCGATCAATGTGAACGACTCGGTCACCAAGTCCAAGTTCGACAATTTGTATGGCTGCCGGCATTCGCTCATCGACGGATTGAATCGCGCAATAGACGTGATGATTTCCGGAAAAGTGGCTGTGGTCTGCGGCTACGGTGATGTCGGAAAAGGCTGCGCCCAATCGCTCCGCGGTCAGGGTGCGCGGGTGGTGATTACTGAAATTGATCCCATCAACGCCCTACAAGCGGCCATGGAAGGTTATGAAGTCACCGCCATTGAGGATACACTTGGCACGGCTGACATCTACGTGACCACAACCGGCAACAAGGACGTCATCACCCTCGAGCACATGCTCGCCATGAAAGATCAGGCTGTTGTTTGCAACATCGGCCACTTCGACAATGAAATTCAGGTCGACCGTCTGAACAAGGCGCCGGGTGTCGTCAAGGTAAACATCAAACCGCAGGTTGATCGTTATGATGTGCCTGGCGATCGCTCGATTTACATGCTTGCGGAGGGACGTCTGGTGAATCTTGGGTGCGCCACAGGCCATCCGAGCTTTGTCATGTCCACCTCGTTTAGCAACCAGGTGCTCGCCCAGATCGATCTCTGGAAGAATCGCGAAACCAATGCCCCGGGTGTCACCATTCTTCCGAAAAAGCTGGATGAAGAAGTCGCCCGACTGCACCTGGAGAAGATCGGCGTCAAGCTTACCAAACTCACAGCGGAACAGGCCGATTACATTGGCATGCCCGTCGAGGGACCGTACAAACCGGCTCATTACCGGTACTAACCGAACTGTCAGACGGAAACCCCTATCAGGCGCGGCTGAGCGATCAGCCGCGCCTTGTTGTTTCCTGAAATGCACTCCAACGCCTTTCGTCGTCTCTTGGCGCGCAAATGGAGGAGAGGTGCCTGGATAAATGGAAGATCGTGAACGACCGGAGTTTTCGGTTTTAATGGAATTTCTTACGTCTCGGAGGGCAGAGACCGTTTTGCCAGCTCACATGCCAAAGGCACGAGCTGGTTCAGCTCGATGATCGGCAAGGCTCTTTCTCCGGAACGCAAAAAAAGTTTATGGCCAGACCACTCGATGAAGGCCACAGCGGCTGCCAGGCATATCGCGATAAGGCTGGGATTGAGGAATTTCAGGGCAAGTCCTGGAGCATCGGAAATCACTTCACACACCGTTGCAAGTTCCTCAGAAAGTTCGTTCTCCGGAATGCTGTTTTGTGAGAGGTCGGGAGCGAGGGAGTTCCTTAGTGGGGATCGCCAGTCTTTTTCTCGGCTCTTCGCTAAACCCAGTGGGTTGGATTGCTCGAGGGACTGGGCTGATGGGGGCTCTGCCCCCAAACCCCCGCTGCTCGCCGCAGAGGCATTCTTGGGGAGGGGGGAACAGCAGCAGGCTGTTGGGTTGGCCAGTCGGATCCTTTTTTTCGGAGTAGGCGGACTTTTTGTTGGAAAGTCACTTTTCACTTGGCGAGTTTCCCTGATGAATACCAACGAGCTTTTTGCCTGAGCACTTGAGTTGCCCGAGAATTGGTTTGTGGCCGCCAGCGAGATTGTCGAGGATCCCAACCGGTTGCATACTTCATTGGATTTTCGGGTCGGCTCCAAATTTCATGATGCTGAAACCGGGGGCCTCTGCCCTGTTCATGACACGGTGGAGAAGAGTTGGCGGCATCTGAATTTTTGGCAATATGAAACGCATCTCCACGCCCGAGTTCCACGCATTCGGACTCCCTCTGGATCGGTGAAGCTTGTGGAGGTGCCCTGGGCACGGGAGGGCAGCGGCTTCACGCTGATGATGGAGGCAATGATTCTGCTCTTGGCGCAGAAGATGCCGATTGCCGATGTGGCACGACTTCTTGGAGAGTGCGACACCCGGCTCTGGCGTGTGGTGATACATTACGTGGAGAAGGCTCAACGGGAACGCTCATGGGCTGGAATCAGCCGTGTGCTTGTCGATGAAACCAGCAGCCGTAAAGGGCAGCATTATGTCACCAATATCGTTGATGCCGACAAGCGTGAACTTCTTTTGATGGTTGAAGGCCGCAGCGCCAATGCGCTTGAAGCGTTTTCCAAAGAGCTTGCCGCGCATGGTGGAGAGGTCGGCCAGATCGAGCTGATCGCCATAGATATGAGCCCGGCCTGCATCAAGGGGGCCTCCGAGCATTTTCCGGCTGCCCGCGTGGTCTTCGATCGCTTTCATATCATGCTCATGGCTGGCAAAGCTCTTGATGCTGTGCGCAAGAGTCTGAGAAAAGCCGGGTTCGATCTCTCCAAAGGACTCTGGGCTTTGCGCGGCAATGAGTGGACACGCACCGAGGAACAGCTGGCACGCAGAAAGGAGCTCAGTGCCCAATATCCAAAGCTTGGTCGCGCCCTCATGCTGCGGGATTTGCTCCAGGACGTTCTGGAAAATGAGGATGAAGAAATGTTGAAATGGTGGTGCTCAAGAGCCATGTGAAGTCGGCTTGAGCCCTTCAGGAAGCTGGCTCAAACAATCCGCGAACATTGGAATGGCGTTGTCGCCTTCCTGCAAACCCGCGTGACAAATGGGCTCATGGAAGCCATCAACGGCCTCATACAACTCGCCAAACGCCTGGCGCGTGGCTTCAGGTCCCTGCGCAACTTCAAATCCGGCAAACTCAAAATGCAGTTCCCTTCACCCTTACCCACTTGAAACAGCGAGGGACCGAAAGTCTCAAGGTCAGCGCAGCGCGCCGCAGTGCGCAAGACAGCCTGAAGCTGCGCCACTTCGGTTAGGCTGTTGATCTTTGAGCGCAAGCCATCCGGCACTTCGCCGAAGCGCGCAATCAGAACTTCGCGGATGGATTCCTGCAGCGAGATCCCCCGTCCTTTCTCCATGCCCTGTTCGATTGCCAAGTCTTCGATATCGGTCACGTAAGGCATGGAGTTCTCCGTTTCATAGGTTATGAGCGTCTCCCGGAAAGTCACCGCTTCGGCCGTCGGCAGGCGCATCATGCGCGCCAGGAGTGCGAAGGCGTCGCGGACTTCATTGCGACTGTAGCCGCTCTCGTAGAGCCGTCGCGTGAGCCGCCAGCCCGCCGCAAGACGCCGCTCCGGATGTCGGCTTGTAGCCAGTGCCTCAATCTGGGCCTGCGCTGCCAGCGCAGGCAACGAGCGGTCGCCCTTGAGGCGCGGTAGAATCTCGATCAACTTGCAGCAGGGAAAGCGGAAGAACACTTCGCAGCCGAACAACTCATGCCGGTAGCCATCCGGTTTCCACACCGGATCCAAGTCAGCAAGAAACGCCAGCGTGTCCACTTCCGGGCTGCAGGCGCTGCGCAAGCCGTGATAACAGCGAAAAAGCCGGGCCGCAAAATAATCTTCCTTGAAGCCTTGAACTTCCAGGTGCAGATAAATTTGGCGTTCGACGCCATTGATCGTCGCTACGCGCACTAGCAGATCGACCCGGTTATCTGCGCTCCATCCTTGGATCGTGAGCGAGCGCAGTTCTTGTTCGAGAAAATCCGGCCGAGGCGACCAATCGACGCCCAACTCCATTTCTGGAAAGAAACACCGCAGCGCATCGCGGAACTTTTCGCGCGACACCTCTTTCCAGGCTCCGTCATAATCGGACGACATTCGCGGTTAACGCTCCACAAGATGCACGACCTGCGTCCACCCGATTGCAGATGTACGGGATTCAGGATCGCTGAGGAACGCAACGACGAGGGACATAAGTCGCGCGGTGCAGGTATCGGCGGCTAACCGTCCGGATCTGGACTCAAGCGATACCCTCGCGCCAAGCCCGGAGTTGGAGTGAAAGTGTCGCGTGGTTGGCCGACTAACAAAATGGGGGCCTCAGTAAGGCAAAATGAGCTGATCTGATTTCGGTTTGGCGAAGTGCGCGGCGACAGGGGCGAATGAGCGGCGATGCTGCGCGCAGGGGCCAAGACGTTGGAGCGCGTCAAGATGATCAGGTGTGCCGTAAGCTTTGTGTTGTGCGAAACCGTATCCGGGAAACTCGCAGTCCAGAGCCTCCATCATGCGGTCGCGGGTGACCTTCGCCACAATGCTTGCGGCGGCGATGGACATGCACCGCGCGTCGCCCTTGACGATCGCCGACATGGGAACCGGGAAGGGTTGAAATGGGAGGCCGTCGACGAGCGCCGCGTTTGGTTGTTCACCAAGCTTTTCGACAGCAAGACACATTGCCCGGTGTGCGGCACGCAGGATGTTGATGCGATCAATGTCCCGGACGTCGACGCAGCCAATGGCCCAGCGCACGCCGCGCGTGGCGATCAGCGCGTCGTAACATTCGGCGCGTTGATTGGATGTCAGGCGTTTGGAATCGCAAACGACTCCCTGCCAGCCGACGGGAAGAATCACCGCTGCTGCGACGACGGGTCCGGCGAGGCATCCGCGCCCCGCTTCGTCAACGCCTGCGATCACGGCATGGCCTTGTGCGCGAAGCCGATTTTCCTCGGTCCACGACGGCCCCAGGTTGTTGGGTCGCTGTGCCGGGGCATCCGGCATAGTCAATCGCCGTATCCGTTGGGATGACTTTCGTGCCAGGCCCAGGCGCTGCGCACGATGGCTTCGATGTCCTGAAATTCCGGGGTCCAACCGAGTTCCGCACGGGCTTTCTGTGAGGCTGCAATTAGGCGCGCGGGGTCGCCTGGGCGGCGCGGCTTTTCCTGCACCGGGATGGTTTTGCCGGAGACGGTTTCGCAGCAGGAAATTACTTCGCGAACAGACGCGCCACCGCCGGTGCCGAGGTTGTAAAATCCGCTGGCGGGAGCGCTCAATGCAAGGCGATGCGCCTGAGCGACATCTTTGATATGGATATAATCACGAATGCAGGTGCCATCCGGGGTGTCGTAATCGGTTCCGAAAATGTCGACATGAGATCTGTGGCCGAGGGCGACCTTAAGCACGTTGGGGATGAGATGCGTTTCGATGCGGTGATCTTCGCCAAATTGTCCGCTTGCGCCGGCTGCGTTGAAATAACGCAGGGCGACGCAATGAAAACCGTGAAGTTCTGAGTACCACCGGAGCATGCGCTCCATCATGAGTTTGGATTCGCCGTAGGGATTGATGGGGTTTTGGGGCAGGGTTTCGTCGATGGGCACGCGTTCGGGCGTGCCGAACGTTGCGCAGGTTGAGGAGAACACGATGCGTTTTGTGCCGGCGAGAAGCATGGATTCGAGCAGGTTGACGCAGGCGACGACATTGTTTCGGAAATATTTTTCGGGCATCTCCATGGATTCGCCAACGAGAGCGCTGGCGGCGAAGTGCATGACGGCATCAGCGCGGGCTTCATCCACGGCGGTACGTACGGAATCGAAATCGCGGAGGTCGCCGAGGATGAATTCGGCGCGTGGATCGACGGCTTTGCGATGGCCTTCGGAAAGGTTGTCGAAAACGACAACGTGATAATCGCGATCGAGCAGATGCTCGACGGTGACACTGCCGATGTATCCGGCGCCGCCGGTGACGAAGATTTTCATGGTAAAGACGATGAGAATAGAGCGGGTGAGAACGGGAAGTGCAACGGGGAGCACAACGGCCGGGTGTGAATCTCATCCCGTCATGATATTTTGCTTTTCTTAATCAGTTGTTGGCGTTCGTCCATCTCGACGTTATAATGAATCTCAATGGATGGTTTCGCGAGCGGCATCGACGGCAAAGTTGCGGTTCTTATGGGCGGGCCCGGATCGGAGCGCATGGTTTCCGTGCGTTCGGCTGAAGCTGTGGCGGCGGCTCTGAGAGAGATATTTCCAGGCATCGAAACCATCGATGTGCCGGGGGTCGATTTTGTGCCGCCTGACGACCTTGGTCTGGCTGTGAACATGATCCACGGGACATTTGGGGAAGATGGCGTGTTGCAGACGTTGCTTGATGCCCGCGGGATTAAATACACCGGGGAAGGGGCGGAGGGGAGCCGCATGGCTTTCGACAAGATCCTTGCCAAGCGCGCGTTTGAACGTGCGGGTGTGCCATCCCCGGCGTTTGAGGTTTTGTCCAATGGCGGCGGGCCGCGGATGACTCCGCCGCTGGTATTAAAACCTCCGCGGGAAGGGTCCAGTGTGGGTGTCAAAATTGTGGAAGATCCGCGGGATCTTGCCGGGGCTATCGAGGATGGCCGGCAGTATGCGCCAGAGTTGTTGGTGGAACGCTTCATCCGTGGGCGCGAACTGACCGTGGGCATTCTTGGGGAGCGGCCACTTCCGATTGTGGAGATTCTCACGGAGGACGGCGTGTACGATTTTCGCAACAAATATCCGTGGGCCAACATGGGAGGTTCTTCGCGGCACGTTTGTCCGGCGCCGCTTGAGGAACGCGAGACGCGTGTGGTGCAGGAGGCGGCTGTGGCGGCTCATCGGGCGTTGGGGTTGTCGGTTTATTCGCGTGTGGACGTGTTGCTCACGCCCGATGGGCGCCCGTTTGTGCTTGAGGTCAACACCATTCCGGGGATGACCGAGACAAGTCTTCTGCCCGATGCAGCCCGGGCTGAAGGCATGGAGTTTGGAGCGCTTTGCAGGGAAATTGTGCGGCTGTCCCTCGCGCGTTACGAGAGCCGAAGATGACAGGGCGAATCCGACGACATGCGCGGAACGTGCGGCGCCCCGGGGCGCGGCCGACGGCGCGCGCCCTCGACGTCAATGTAAGCGAAGATCTTTGTCCGCGGCGCCGCAGGCGCAAGGTCGGGCGGTGGGTGGTGGCTCTCATCCTTGCCGTGGTGGGGTTAGGCGTCCTTGCAGCCATGGGGTCGTCGCTGGTGCGCCGTTGGTTTCTGGAAAACCCGGATTACACCGTTGCGGAGGTCGATGTGGCGGGGGACGGCACGATTTCGAGGAGCGCCATCCTGGATACGGCGGGCATCCGTCCGGGTATCAACATTTTTGCGCTGGATTTAAAGGGAGCCCATGAGCGGCTCATGGCACTGCCGCGGATTCGCCATGCAGAAATTCTCCGGCGGCTGCCAAATCGGGTGACAATAGAAGTCGAAACGCGCAGTCCCGTTGCGCGGATTGCGCCTGCTGGCGGGGATGACGATCATTCGCTCGTGTCCGAGTTCTTCCTTGCGGACGCTGCCGGCGTGCTTTTTCCCGAGACCGGTTTCAGACAGGAGAACGCGTATTTGCCGATCATTTACGGCGTGCCGGATGAGGGGCTCGCTTCTGGGCGACGCCTTGAATCGCGCGAGGCGGTTGCCGCCATTCAGCTGGTTTCCATGCTGGCACAGACGCGGTTGGGTGCGCGTTTTCAGATCTTCAGCATCGACCTAAGTCCGGTGTACGGCATGCGCGTGCGCGACCGGCATCGCGGCATTTACCTGCTCGGGTTTGAGGAGTTGGAAGGTCAGCTCGAACGGCTGGGTGTGCTCCTGGATTATTGCGACGAAACCGGCCGAGAACCCGCGCATGTGAATCTCATGGCGCAGCGCAATGTTCCGGTGATGTTTGCCCTGCCGGGTGTAGCGCCGGTGGAATCCGGAGATTCGCGCGCGGACGATTCGGGAGGAACCGCGCCGGGAGACGCAGACCTGCAGGACGCTGCCACACCCGGGACGGACGCACGTGATGCATCGACCGACGAGACGAGATCCGTCCCCCGCGTTTCGGCTCCGGAATCGCGGAGCCCGCGTCCGGCCACCACGCCACCGCCCCAACGGGAAGCGACGCCTCGGCGGGAGCCGTCGAACACGCGTGCGCGCGGTCCGTACAACGCGCCCTTGAAGCCGTTCCTGCAAACCACGCGTTCCCCGTGAGTGACAGGCGTTGTTAAATCCGGTTTATGCCTCGGGAAGACATCATCGTTGGAGTGGAAGTCGGCACAAGCAAGGTCAGCGTCGTTGTGGCCGAGTTGCGGGGAGATGGCTCCATCAAGCTGCTGGGCGTCGGGCAGGCGCCGTCGCGCGGCGTGCGCAAGGGTGAGATTATCGACTACGACACCGCTTCGCGATGCGTGAACGATGCGCTGGCCGATGCCGAAGACAAGAGCGACGTTGCCATCCGCAGCGTGTATGTCGCGGTGACCGGTTCGCACATCACGAGTTTCAACAATCGCGGCATTGTGCGGCTGCCCGCCAATGGCAGTGAGATTACGGAGGCCCACATCGATGAGGCCAAACTGATGGCGAAGGAAGTCAGCGTGCCTCCGCACAACATCTTTCTGCATACGCTCATCCAGAACTATTATGTGGACGGCCAGGGTGGCGTTTTGAATCCAATGGGAATGATCGGACGCCAGCTTGAGGCCGACTATCACATCGTGCTCGGCGTGCGCACCCGGATTCAGAACACGATCCGCATTGTGCAGAATTTCGGATTGGAAGTGCGCGATATTGTTATCAACGCGCTCGCGTCGGCGCAGGCCGTGCTGGCGCAAAACGAGAAAAGCCTTGGGGCGCTCGTGATCGACATGGGAGGCGGCACAACCGATTATCTTGCGTACATCGACGGCGTTGTGAAAGTCAGCGGTGTGCTGGCGGTGGGTGGCGACCACATCACCAACGACATCTCCATGGGGTTGCGACTGCCAATTGCGCGCGCCGAGGCCCTGAAGGTCGAGGAAGGCAGCGCCACACTCGACAATGTGCTTCCCGGAGAAACCATTTCGCTTAAGGACGACGGGAACTTTGCGGGGCGGGATGTTGAGCGTGGCACGCTCAACACCATTGTGCACCTGCGCCTGCGCGAGGCGCTTGAGCTGGTGCGACGGGATCTGGAGGATAAACGCCTTCTGGATTATCTCGGCGCCGGAGTGTTTCTGACGGGCGGTTGCGCATTGATCGATGGTGCGGCAGGTCTTGCGGAGGATGTGTTTGGGCTGCCCGTGCACATTGCGCAGGCAAAAACCGCGGCCGGTCCATCTTCTCCTTTCGAGAACCCGCAGCTCTCGACGCCGATCGGGCTCGTGAAATATGCGCAGATTGTTACGCAAGACGCGGAAGGACCGGGCGCGCTGGGTGGTCTTGCCCGCCGGCTCAGGAGTTTTTTCGGGCTTGGACGTGCACACTGACTTCACTGAAGATTTGATATCGTACAAAACTCAAGGAACCATGCCCCATGGCGTTTGAACCCCTCTCCTGCAAAATCCTCGGCCTGGGCGGTGCCGGCACGAACGTCATCGACCGGCTCGCGGATAATGGCGCTTCCCACGCTGATCTCATCGCGGCGAATACCGACCTGCAATCGTTGACTGGCTCTGTGGCGGGCACGAAGATCCAGCTTGGAAAGCGCGTTACGCGCGGGCTTGGCGCCGGCGGCGATCCGGAGCTGGGATACGCTGCCGCCGAAGAGGCGTTGGACCATGTTCGCGAAGCGATTTCGGGCGCCGGTGTGGTGTTTCTTTGTGTCGGTCTTGGCGGGGGAACCGGGTCGGGCGCTGCGCCGCTCCTGGTGCAGGCTGCACGGGAAAGCGGAGCCTTTACAATCGTATTTGCCACGATGCCTTTCCAGTTCGAAGGCCGTCGCCGGATGCAACAGGCGGAGGATGCCCTCGCCGAAATTCAGAATCGCGCCCATGCCGTGGTGTGTTTCGAAAACGATCGCATGGGCGAGGGTCTCTCGCCGCAGGCGGGCATTCATGAGGCGTTCGCCACCGCGGACGAGATTGTGAGCCAGAGCCTTTTGGCCATGTCGAGCATGGTCAACCGTGAATCGCTCATTCAGCTTGGGTTCGACGAAGTGCTCAGTGTGCTCCAGCAACCGCGGGGTCGGTGTCTTTTCGGCTTCGGCCTTGCGGATTCGGACAACCGTGCATCGGAGGCACTGCAGAGGGCGTTGGAAAACCCGCTCATGGACCGGGGACGACTGCTTGCGGAGGCGGCGCATCTCATTGTGCAGGTCACCGGGGGAGCGGGAATGACGTTGTACGAGGTGCAGAACCTTATGGGCGAACTCAGTCAGCTTGTGGGCGAGCAGACGCACCTCATGTTCGGACTCGGTGTCGATGAAGGCATGGGCGACGCGTTGTCCGTCATGTTGTTTACATCGGTGACTCCGTGGCGCCGGGATGAGGGCGGGCCTGAAGACAGCACGCCGCCGGGTGCTCCGCGTTATCTCCCCCAGCGTACTGCGGTGCATCAGCCGCCGCAG
>CAZZCL010000059.1:0-20340 GCA_964652295.1 uncultured Chthoniobacterales bacterium | reverse complement strand
TCCGCCGCTGGGCGGGCGTCCGGGCAGACTCGATTCCCAATCCCGTTCCCGCGCCTGCAGAGCGGAAGAATTGGCAGGTCGAACAGCGATCGATTTTGGCCATCGGGCGGCTCGAGCCGGTGAAGGGCTTCGATTTGCTGATCGACGCGTTTGCGATCGCGCTTGCGGCTGTCCCGGGCTGGCAGCTCACACTTGCCGGCCAGGGGAAGTTGCGGGATGCCCTCGCGCAACGCGCCGCGAACGCGGGCGTCGAGCGTGCAGTAAGCTTCACCGGATGGCTGGCAAAACCCGAACAAGCCATGTCCGGCGCCGAGATCTTCGCCCTGACATCTCACGCCGAGGGCTTTCCCAACGCGCTCTGCGAAAGCATGGCGTTCGGTCTGCCCGCCGTAGCGGTTGACTGCCCGACAGGTCCCGCTGAAATCCTGCGCCACGGCACGGACGGGCTGCTGGTCGAAGGACGCCACCCGGCGGCCTTCGCGGACGCCCTGATCGAGCTAATGCGCGATCGCGCGAAGCGCATGGCAATGGGCGCCCGCGCAACGGAAGTGGTCTGCCGATTCCATGCGCCTTCCGTGGCGGCGCGCTGGATCACCTTGATTGCGGCACACACCCGGACCGCTGACAGGACAGCCACGCGGGGCTGAAGCGATCAGGATTTGCTTCAGCCCGATCGCCATTCTACGATGTCGACTTGAGGATAATGACGCTTTCGCGGTCGCAGCCTCCGGTTTCCCTGCGGCCCTGCGTCTTTGGATACTGATCGACAGGTCGGATGCTCGCCAAATACATTGCATTCCTTTTAACATGGAAGAAGCGCTTTCCCCGCGTGCGGCTGCCATCTGCGCCGTTCGACGCTCTCCTATTCCAGGTACTGAAACACGAGCATCTGATCATCGATTGCGGCGCCAACGTGGGCAGCATTTCAAGACGCTTGCTCCGCGCATCGCCCACACTGATCGCCTTCGAGCCACACCCGGCAGCCTTCAAGGTTCTCAAGGAGCGCATTGGACATCTGCCGAATGTCTTATGTCTCAGGGAGGGCGTCGGCGCGCGAGATGGCTCCTTCCAGCTGTTCATGCACCGTGATGGCGGAGAGGACGACCTGCAGGGCAGTAAAAGCTCCTCTCTTTTTCCAACGAAAGCGAACGTCTCGTCGGGCAGATCCGTCGAGGTTCGGATCAGGAGGCTCTCCAGCTTCATAGCATCACTGAAGAGGCGGGTACGGCTGCTCAAACTTGATGTGGAGGGAGCTGAGGTGGAAATCCTGAACGACCTCATTGACTCAGGAACGATCGGGCTCATCGACGCCGTTATCGCAGAGACGCACGAGGAGAAAATTCAGGATCTCGCCGGACCGACCTCGGATTTGAGATGCAGGATTCGGAAAGAAAATATTCGAAACGTTTATTTGGACTGGCATTAGAACCGCCCGACAAAAGAGAGTAAAGCCGAACCTCCCGCCCCAACAGTTCCATGCACCGTGAGCGACAGACATTGATTTCCAGCCTAATCCGGCTTAGCAACCCTGCGGACTGCTTCCATCTGCTTGTTTCGCGTATTCCCTGAGGCGCTCGGTTTAGTGGCCGTTGCAAAATCCGATCCACAAACTGGACTGCCCCCACCCCAGCGCAAACTTAGTTATTTCATGAAAGAGAGAAGCGCCGGCGACGACCCTCTTGAGCATTCGCGCTCCGAAGGAGCAGTCTGGGCTGCGTTCGGCCTGAACTTCCTTTTTATGGCCGCGCATTCTGCCCGCACTTTGGCGGCAAATACTCCGGCTGCGGGACGTTTCATTTTAACCAATCTGCCGATCAAATCAGTCCGTTGGAAAGGCCAGCCCGTTTTTACCGGCATCCGCAAAGTCGATTCTCCCGATGCAGATAACCGTCTTTGGAAGTTAACCGCCCCATCCTGGACACCTTTTGATAAAACAGTTTATTTAGACTGCGATATCGAAGTTCGAGCCGATATTTCGCCTCTATTTAAATTACTTGACTTCTGGCCCTTGTTCGCAAGACACAACACGACCCGGACGCTTTTCACCATCCCAATCGGCGACACCGATTCTCAATGGCTGGCCATCAGCGAATGGAATGGCGGCGTGTTCGGGTTCGACAGGCGTCGCGAGGAAATTCCCGAATTCTTCAAGGTCTGGTACGAAGACTATGTTGCGCGTGGAGAATCCCGTGACCAGTCGGCCTTTCTCCGTACGATTTACAACCCGGACACCATCATCCCCCTTCCGATAAACGGCAGCTGGAATGCGATGAATAAACGCAGCGAACAGGGGCGTTTCTTCACGGAACGCCCTGAGGACATCCGTATTTTCCATTACATTGATCCAAGCCGTTCGCCTGACATCCGGAAATCCCTTTCCGAGACCCTCCGGCACTTAGAGGTCGAATCCCGTGAAGACGGGGAGAAGATACGCGACTCTATCAACGAGATCCTGGTCAAGACCTCCAAGGGAGATGGCCCGGTATTTAAGGAGCCGAAATCAAAAAACAGGCGGAAGGGTCCGATTGGCGGCCGTGGAAACCGGTTTCATTACTGAGTATTCCGTAAAAGCTTCATATATTGCGAACAGGGTGCTTTATAGAACTAAGACCAAGGATATCCAAAAAGCAGATCACCGGGCGCAGAGTGCGCCAGCAGTCTCGCCGTATGCGTGCAGCCGAGTTGTTTGCGTCCGGCTCGACGCGAGCGTCGGTTGCCAAGGAGCTGGGAGTAAGTTGGCGCTCCTCGCACATTTAGTATTGCTCGTGGTTCGAGCAGGGCGATGCCGGACTTTTGACAAAGGGAGAACCCGGCCCGGGGCCGAAGTTTTCCGATGCGGACATGGTCAGGATTTCCGGTCTGCTTGCTCTCGGGGCGAAGGCGCACGGATACCCCAATGAGCTTTGGATAATCCCCCGTGTCGCGCGGATGATTAGCGAATAACTCGGACTGCGGGCCAGTGGATCGGAAGCCTGGCGGCTGTTACGCAGGATCGGCTGGAGCACGCAAAAGACCGCCAAGCGGGCAAGGGAGCTATATCCCTCGGCCATCGCCCGATGGAAAAAAGAGAAATGGCCACATATTCTCGCTCAGGCGCGCAACGAAGCAAGGGCGGTGGTTTTTGTCGACGAAAGCGGCCTTTCGATGAAACCATCACGCGAGAGCACTTGGGCGCCGCGGGGCGAGACGCCCGTATTGGAGTTCGCCTGCAACTGGAAGAAACTCTCGGCCATAGGCAGGGTCAGTTTCCGGCAGATTTACTTCCAGCTGCATGATGGCAGCGTCAAAGCTCCGGAGATCATCGTTTTTCTCAAACATCTGGATCGCCATATCCAGAGCGATCTGTTCGTTGTCTGGGACGGACTGCGGAGGCACTGGAGCCGCGCGGTGCGCGAGCACGTCGAAAGCCTCGATGGGTGGATCGTCCTCGAGCAGCTGCCTTCGCGCCCGAACTCAATCCGGTGGAGTATCTCTGGGCACAGATCAAGCAACATGAAATGGCCAAGGATCTCGGCGAACTCTCCGCAATGGCGCGCGCGCCCATCCGCAAGATCAGGCGCTCGCCTCGCTATGTCAGAGCGTTTTGGGTTCAATCCGAACTGCCTTTCGATTGACTCTGAACCTGTTTTGGAATGCTCAGTAAAAGACTCCGGAACCGACGCCGCCGGCTTTAGTCGACAAGACAGCCATGCCGGGTCTTAAACCCGCGCGGGCGCACCGAATCCCATCTCGCTGCCACTGCGGGTCGTTGCAGACCGGGCATTCACCCCGCTTCGTTGAGGCGGCCCTGTTCACTGCGCCATCGATCGCAAAAGCCGAAAATCCCTTAACCCGCAGCGTACCACCGGCGGACTTGGACGGCCCCGGATGGCGACAAACCTCGCGCCATGTCAGGCGGAGTCCGATGCGCTTCTACGGGGTCTCGGAATCCAGCGCTTCCGCGAGGTCGTTTGCTGTTCTGAACTCGCCGAAGACCTTTGCCTCCGCAGCGCCCCACGGATTGTAATTCCTTGGGCAGCCCATGCGGAAACGGCTGATGAACGCGCTGACAAATCGCGATTCGGGATCGCGCACGACGAACGCGACGGCATCGGAGCGGGGAATCTCCACAAGGCTGACGCTGTGCGAATGCCGTCGAAGAAGTCACCGCCTGCGAACGGAGCGCGGTTTTTTACAGCTCTACCGCCGGTCTTGCCGATTTGAAGCAAATGGATAGTCTGCTGTCCTGACCGTCGGGGATCGGAAAATTCTCTGCGAGCCTGCGCCGGACAAAGAGTACATTGAGGGTTCGCCACGGAAATAAACTGTTGCGAGGATTTTTAAGTAGCGGCATGCCTGGATTCGCCATGGAGTCTGGGAATGCAGGCCTTCAATACGGCAAGTCGGAACATCACAACTTAGGCTTGGGCCGGGTGCCGCAATTTGCACTTGACACGCTCGCCGATGTATTGGCTCCTGTTAGCAGGCGACAAAAAGAGCAGCGGTTTATTTAGCTCACAAACATCGAACGATATCCAGTTTGAGATCACGTGTGGGAGAAGCTTCCGGTTTGGAACGAACTGGGAAATTTATTTGTCGACCGTAACAGAAGGGCGCATCCGGATTGCGGAAAACTCCCTGCGCACGATTCTTTCTGCGAAAGACCTCTCCGGCAGAACATTTCTCGACATGGGTTGTGGCAGTGGCATGTTCTCGCTTGCGGCCAGGAGCTGGGCGCAACCGTCCACTCCTTCGACCACGATCCGGAGTCGGTGGCGTGCGCGAAGTATCTTCGCTTTGTACACTTCCCCGATGATGCGGATTGGACCATCAGGGAGTGCTCCATACTCGACCGGACTTTTCATGACAGGTTGGATCGATCCGATAGCTTTTACTCATGGGGCGTCCTGCATCACACTGGAGTCATGTGGCAGGCAATCGATAACGCATCGTCACTGGTCGCGAGCGGAGGGATTCTGTTCACAGCCCTGTACAACGATCCGTGAGTAAAAAGCCGCTTCTGGAGGCGAGATAAGCGGATCCATTGCTCCGGGCCCTGGGGCAAAGCGTTGATGTCTGCGGTCTTCTACCCATACTTCTTCGGCATGGCTCTGTTGTCCTGCGCCGCCAAACGCGAGAATGTCTTCGTGCCCTACAAGAAGAAGAGAGGGATGTCGATCCGACACGACTGGCACGATTGGCTCGGCGGCCTCCCGTTCGAAGTCGCGTCGGTTGAGCAAGTTGTCGAACGCATGAACTCAAAAAGCTTCACTCTCCGGCGGATCACGACGTCGAATGGGGGGTCATGAGAACAACCAGTTCGTCTTCTCCAGGATCGTGCACGATGCCGCTTCGGACGTGCGCATCTCCATCGAGATGCAACAGCACCCTCGTTCCCGATCGGCAACCGGTCACTCCGCCGCACGGTGACCCCGGACGGTTCCCGCTCAAAACGCACCCGCCCATCCTGCCGGAGGATTCCAGCGCGGTTGCATCAAATCGAATCAAACAGGTTGTGAGATCGGTCCTGTTGTGGCTCTGATTGGGTTCTCATCGCACCGTCTTGCGTCTGCTCCTCGTCAACTATGAATTCCCGCCGATCGGCGGCGGCGCCGGAAATGCCACCGCCGGGATCGCCGGTGAACTCGCCTCCCTCGGTCATCGGGTCGATGTGCTCACCTCCGCGTTCCGCGGCGTGCCTAATCGTCATGACAACGGCGCTTACGCCGTTCGTCGCATCCCCGTGATCCGGCGTCATGCCGACCGATGTTCCAAATTCGAGATGCTGACCTTCCTCCTGTCTTCCTGCGCATGGATTTTCCGAATACCGAAAGCGGATTGCGCCATCGCCTTTTTTACTATCCCCTCAGGACCATCCTGCTGGTGGCTGAAGATGCTCCGCCGTACGCCGTATATCGTCTCATTGCGCGGAGGCGATGTGCCGGGCTTCCAGCCCTACGACCTTGCGGCAACGCACCGCATTACGGCTCCGGCCATCCGCTTTCTCTGGCGTCATGCGCATCGCGTGGTGGCAAACAGCAACGGCCTCGCCGGCTTGGCAAGGACGGCAGCCCCGAAACAATCGGTCGAGATTGTGCCGAACGGAGTCGATACCGCGCGATTCTTCCCCAGCCCGGAACTGCGGTCCGGCCACAGCGCTCCGCAGCTGTTGTTTACCGGACGGCTGGTCCGTCAGAAAGGTGTGGATATTCTGCTCCACGCCCTGAGCCTGCTGCCCTCCGAACTGGCGTGGACTCTCCGGCTCGTCGGCGATGGACCGGAGCGCACGAATCTCGAAACCCGCGCACGCAATCTTAACCTCGCCAACCGCATTCAATTCCACGGCTGGGCGCAACGCGAGCAGTTGCCCCAATTGTATCGCGATGCAGATCTCTTCGTCTTTCCGTCGCGCGACGAAGGCATGCCCAATGCCATGCTGGAAGCCATGGCGAGCGGCCTAGGCGTCGTCGCCACGCGCATTGCCGGAAACGAAGACCTGGTCCAACCCGGGCTCAATGGACTTCTTGTGCCACCGGATGACGGCGAATCGTTCGCCCGTGCGCTCGAAGAGGCGCTCCGGCCTCCTGCCCGGCTTTCCGCCTTTGGCGCGCGCAGCCGGGAGATTGTCGAGGCCGGATATTCATGGAACAAAGTCGCCACGGCTTACGCAGCGCTCTGCGCTCAGGCCGCCAAATGTGCGCCGCTGGAGGAGCGTCTCCAATAAGCCATCATGTGCGGAATCTGCGGCATCACGCCAATTGACCCCGCCCGGCATCCCGAGCGGGAAACGCTCGAGCGCATGAACGCCGCGATCATCGATGTCGAAGGCGGAAGCCAACCGCTTTCGAACGAGGACAACACAATCTGGATTGTGTTCAACAGAGAGATCTACAACGCGCCGGAACTGCGCCGGAACCTGATGGCCCGCAGGCACCGGTTCTCCACCCGGACAGACACTGAATGCATCGTGCACCTGTACGAAGATCACGGTGCGGATTGCGTGCATGCGTTGCGCGGGATGTTCGTGATCGCAATCTTGGACCGGCGCTCCCGGTCTGTCTTCCTCGCACGCGACCGGCTGGGCAAAAAGCCGCTTTACTATTCCTCAACTTCGCACGCCCTCGTGTTTGGCTCGGAGCTCAAATGTCTTGTCCGCCATCCGGCGGTTCGGACGGAGTTGGATCCCCAGGCAATTCATCATTACCTCACCCTGCAGGCGGTTCCCGACCCCCTCACCATCTATCGCAGCGCGCGCAAACTTCCGCCGGCGCATCGGCTGTCTGGCGCGGAGGGCAACTCACACTGGAGCGCTACTGGTCGCCACGCTTCGAGCCGAAATGGGACTGCCCGGAAGACGAGCTGCGCGCCCGGCTCAGGGCGAAGCTTGAAGACGCCGGGCGCATCCGGCTGCCGAGTGACGTGCCGCTTGGTGCGCATCTCAGCGGCGGGCTCGATTCGGCGATTGTCACCGCCCTGATGGCGAGACATTCCCTCGAGGCACGGTCCCCGTTTCTTGACCACGAAGTTGTGGAGCTGGCGGCACGGCTCCCGGTCTCATGGAAGACACGGGGGTGCACGGGGAAATGGATTCTGCGCGATTTATACCGCGATATCCTTCCTCAAGGCATCGCACGCCGCGGCAAGCAGGGGTTCGGCGTTCCGTTGGATGCATGGTTCCGGGCGGGCGAACTTCATGACCTCGCCCACGACAGCCTCTGTGGCCCGAGCGCCCGCATTGCGTCTGTGCTGCGGTCCGAATGGGTGCACGGACTGCTCTCGGACCACAAATCCGGCGCGCACGATGCCGGCAAGAAGCTCTGGGCGTTGCTGGGTCTCGAGCTGTTCCTGCGGTGCCAACCGGATTGAGCGGCGCACGGGCACGCGGAGAACGCACAACGGCGTTGGTTCCGCTGGCAACCGCTGTTTGGGTGCGCTCATGCGGCGGGTGGCATCGCGAACTTCGATCTCAGGCTTTTTCGAGTGTATAGGCGTCCCGCGAATCCTTCACATTCCACCCCTGCGCAGCCAGTTCCTCGCGCAACCGGTCGGAGGCAGCGAAATCCTTCGCTTTACGCGCCGCCCAACGTTCTTCGGCAAGCTTCCGGATGTCGGCGGGAACAACGGTAGCGGCGGGGGGTTGGGCCAGCGATTCCAACCCGAACATCCGCAGCACACGATCAAACGCCGCGGCGTCGGCCTCGCGGCGTCGGCCATCCAACCTCGCCGGATCGCCCATGGCGTTGAGTGCCGCAAACAGCCGTCCCAACGCCTCCGGCGCGTTCAAATCCGCGGCCAACGCATCCCACACCGGCTGGAATGTGCCCCAATCCCCTCCGGACTGCGCGTCCGCATGCGTCTGCTCCGGAGATCCGAATGCAGCGCGCATCCGCCCAAGCCGGTTCAAAGCGCTCTGCGCGGCCTGCACCGTTTCCCAGGTGAAATTCAGTGGCTGCCGGTAATGACCGGAAAGCAGCGCGTACCGCAGTGCCAGCGGTGCCCATCCGCGGGAGCGCGCATCGTCCACAGTATAGAGATTGCCGAGGCTCTTGCTCATCTTCGATCCGTCGACCATCAGATGCGCCACATGCATCCAGTGCCGGGCAAACGGCGCGCCGGTGGCGCATTCGCTCTGCGCAATCTCGTTTTCGTGATGCGGAAAAATCAGGTCTGCACCGCCGCCATGCAGGTCAAATGTCTCTCCGCAATACTTGAGGCTCATTGCGCTGCACTCGATATGCCAGCCAGGACGTCCATGCCCCCATGGACTGTCCCAGCCATTCACTCCGTCGGCGGGTTTGTGGGCTTTCCACAAGGCAAAATCAGCCGCGGAATCGCGCATGTACTCGTCCGCGTCCTCCGGTTCTCCGCTCGCCAGAACTGTCCCCGTGGTGATCTCCCGTTCGTTCAATCGCGACAACCGTCCGTAAGCCGCGTGCGACGCCACGCGAAAGTAGACCGAGCCATGCCGTTCATAGGCATGCCCGTTCTCGATCAACCGAGCGATCAGCGCAATCTGCTCGCCGATATGCGCAACGGCACCCGGTTCCACATGAGGCGGTAATAATGCGAGTGCCTCGGCATCCGTATGAAACCGTCTGGTCCATTCCTCCGTGAATTCCTGGAGCGGCCGACCTTCAATCTGCGATTGGCGGATCGTCTTGTCGTCCACATCCGTGATGTTCCGCACGTGCAACACGTCCATGCCCCCGGCTTCCAGCACGCGACGCAGAAGGTCCTGCGCGAGAAATGTTCGGAAGTTGCCGATGTGCGCCGGGCCATACACAGTCGGCCCGCAGCAGTAGAACCGGAATGTCTTTCCGTCCGCGGCTTCAAGCGGGCGCACGTTCCGTTGCAAAGTGTCGTAGAGAACGATCATACTTGTGGCCGCAGATAAATGCGCATTCCCACGCATGCAACCCGGACACAGGCCGACCTCGGCGTCGCTGAGGCGCTCAATCCTCGCGCACGACCCCGCGCGCTTGCATTGCACTGGCACCGGTTTACTGGATGGCCATGGCTTACGACGGTTTCGCTGCCTTCGTGCGCGCGCTGGAACGCGCCGGTGAACTTCATCGCGTCATAGCCCCTGCCGCAACAGAATTGGAGATTGCCGCCGCCGCAGATCTGGAGATGAAAAAGCCCGGGGGCGGGCGGGGTCTGTTGTTCGAGAAACCCACCATCGACAGTCGCCCATCGCAGTTTGCCCTCGCCATAAATGCCATGGGTTCCCGGCGACGCATGGCCATGGCGTTGAACGTGGACGATGTCGGAGAAATCGCGGCGCAGATGCAGCTCATCCTGAAGGCAAAACCACCGTCCAACCTGCAGGACGCCTTCAAGCTCGCACGCCAAGGAATCGATCTCATGCATGCGCGGCCGCGCAAGGTCAGGGACGCGGCCTGCCAGGAAATGGTGTCGCGTTTCGACGCTCCAGGGCGGCCCGGTGGTCCGCTCACGCTCAGGGATCTTCCCATCCTGCTCTGCTGGCCGAAGGATGGCGGACGGTTTATCACTCTGCCTGTGGTTATTACGCAGGATCCGGATACCGGAGCCCGCAACCTCGGCATGTACCGCATGCAGGTGTATGACGAGACCGCGACCGGCATGCATTGGCAGGTGCACAAAGTCGGCGCACGCCATGGCAAACGCTATTATGAACGCGGGGAACGCATGCCCGTGGCTGTCTGTCTTGGGGGCGATCCCGCGCTGGCCTTCGCCGCCACTGCGCCGCTGCCCGATGGGCTGGATGAAATCCTGTTCGCCGGATTCCTGCGAAAAAAATCGGTGGACCTCGTGCGTTGCATCACCCAGCCGCTCGACGTGCCTGCCGATGCCGACTTCGTTTTGGAAGGGTATGTGCAACCTGGAGAAATGCGCCCGGAAGGGCCTTTCGGCGATCATACCGGGTTTTATACTGAGGTTGACGATTATCCCGTCTTCCATCTCACCGCGATTACGCGCCGCCGCGACGCGTTGTACCCCGCGACCGTCGTCGGCGTTCCGCCCATGGAAGATTTCTACATGGGCGCAGCGTCCGTGCGCATCTTTCTGCCTGTGTTCCAGATGAATTTCCCCGAGATCGTCGACATGGCGCTACCTGCCGAAGGCGTGTTCCACAATCTTGTGTTTGTCAGTATCCGCAAACAGTACGCCTGGCAGGCCTACAAAATCATGCATGGCCTTTGGGGCATGGGGCAAATGATGTTCAGCAAATACATCGTCGTGGTGGATGACGATTGCGATGTCCAGAACACAAGCGAGGTGTTGTTCCGCCTGTGCGCCAACACCGATCCCGTGCGCGATACGACCTTCATAAAGAACCCGTGTGACGCACTGGATCATGCGCCGTCGGTTGCCGGCATCGGCGGCCATCTGGGCTTCGACGCCACACGCAAACTGCCCTCTGAAGGTCATCATCGGCCGTGGCCGGAGCTGGTTTCGATGCCGGAAAACATCCGAACACGGGCAGCCTCCCTGCTAGACGCTGCCAGCGGTTCCGCTTGAGAAAATTCGCCCCGCAACGATATTAATTCAGATCGCTGGAATTTCGCTAATGAACGTTGAAGCCACCCAGAATCTTCGCGCAAAGACAACCGAAACGCAGCACCCCTCTGAGGGTTCCCGTTGCGTGGTGTATTACGACGGCGTTTGTGTGATGTGCAATGGGTTTGTGACCTTTCTTGCTGCGCGCGACAGAGGTCGTCGGCTCTATTTTGCACCGCTGCAGGGCGATACGTTTGCCACACTTAAAGCGCGCCAGCCTGAACTCGCGCAGATCGATTCCATGGTCTGCGAGACGCCATCCGTCGGCAGCGGCGAACAGCCCCGGTTGCATACCCACAGTTCGGCCGCGTTGCACGCCCTGGCCGCCCTTGGCGGTGCGTGGACTGTCGCACGGCTTTTTCTCGTCATTCCCAGGTTTCTTCGCGATGCAGTTTATCGTTTCGTTGCAACGGTGCGCTACGCAGTTTTCGGGAAACGCGACGAAACCGCATGCCCATTGCCTTCGCCGGAATTGGCCGCCCGATTGCTGCCGTAGCAGGTTTTTCATGCAGAGGATTGCGTGCCACACCACTCCTACGGGCTATGACCAGATCCTCTGCCACCGCGGAGTTGGGGGTTACCGAAAATCTGTCGCACGTGCGACAGGTTCGTGGGCAGATCACTGTTCCCCGCGATAAATACAGCGCGCGGTCGGCGTTTCGTGCACCACGATTTCCGCCAGACCGGGCAAACCCGGAGCAAGCCGTTCCCATAACCATCCCGCAAGCCGCTCGAACGTCGGGTTCTCAAGCCCTGCGAAATCGTTGAGATAACGATGGTCCAGCTCGGCGATCACGGGTTTCACCACATCGGAAATTTCGCTGTGATCCATCAGCCATCCGCTGGCCTCTCCCACCGGCCCTTCCACGGTCACGGTGATCTTGTAACTGTGGCCGTGCATCCGGGCACACTTATGATCCGGCGGCACATTCGGGAGCGTGTGCGCCGCTTCAAAATTGTAATCCTTGCTGAGTCTCACTTTCACGACACGACCATCGCCGAACTCAGCACATGGAGCACGCCATTTCCTGGGTTGGGATTTTTCAAGCGTACGGTTGCAACCGATGTGCCTGTCCGGTGCTCTATCGAATTTTTTTTTGCTCCAACCGGCATGAACCCTGCGTACATCATGTATCAACCTCAACATTGATTGTGAACGGGTCACCGCTGTCGTTTCATATCGTTTGTAACACGGTCGTCATGATTGCTGCACTCTGCGGCGTGTCGACGCGTGGTTTGGCGAATTATCTTGAAGATATGGGATACAACCGTCTCGAACGGTTTCTTCCCGTCGGTACGATGCCCGACGGGAGCGGAATCCCAGCCATGCAGATCGAAGCGACCGAAGTCGCGTTCGATCCGGACCTCGGCCAGGATCCGCAGTATTCACCCGTCGCAGGACCGGCAGGAGCGACAGTGCCCGGCTCTGGAGTGTTTTCCGGCAAAGATCTCACGCTTGGCGCATTTGACTCCACCGCGAGCGGTCATGGCATCACAGTGGGCCGATTCTTCTTTGGGAACAACACCGACCCAAATCTTGGAGTCGCATCGATGGCGCCGGGTGTCACGGATATCCTTGTACTTTTGGCGGGCGCGAATCCGCCCAACGCAGCATCCAACGGGTTTGTTCGAAGCAACGCCTGGATTGGCAGTTTCTCCACCGACGCCACAACTGCCGGTTTTCTGCGCGATTACGATCGCGAAATGAATCTGACAGCGGTGCTGCATGTCAGTGGGTTGAACAATGGCAGCGGCACAACCATTCCAAAGCTCGCCGGACCGGCTTACAATGGGATTGCCGCCGGTTTATCCAACGGCAACCACAGTCGTGGAACAACACCGGACCTTGAGCCCGGCCTGACCGACGAAGGACGTATCAAGCCCGAGCTGGTCGCGCCGATCGATCTGACCAGCTGGGCCACGGGCATGATCTCGTCCGCAGCGACCCTGCTCTGGTCTGCGGCAAGCGGAGCAGCTCAGGATGGGCTGGTCATAAAAGCCGCGCTGCTTGCCTCGGCAAGCCGCGATGAAACCGAGTTTCCTGCGAGCGCCCGTTGGTCAGATCTTGCTGTGGACAAACCGCTCCACCCATATCTTGGCGCGGGCGAAGTCGACGTTTACCGCGGCCATGCCGTAATTACCTCTCCGCAACAGGCACCCGCAGCTGCTCCCACAGCCGTGTGCGGATGGGATATTCGTAACTCCAGCGGTTCGCCCGCTGTTTACAACATCACTGTTCCCAATGGGGTGGCGCTGGAATTTGGCGCCTGCCTCACATGGAACAGCGTTGTAACCTTGCTCGATGTGCGTCAACCATTGGCCAACATGAGCCTTGTGCTCAGAGAGCTACCGTCGATGAATGTCATTGGTGAGAGCGACAGTGCGGTCGATAACGTGGAGCTGATCGTGCGGCGGCTTCTTTCCGAAGGCGATTATCAGCTTGAAGTGTCCGGGCCATCCGGAACGGAGTATGCCATTGCGTGGTTGATGGATGCGCGGGTCGAGGCCACCTTGTCGTTGAGTATCTCCGGTGGCGACGTCGAGATTGCGATTGCGAATCTGGCTGCAGGCAAGGAACATCGTTTGGAACGGTTTGGGACCGCCGGACGTTGGGAAACCATTGCCACGTTCACTCCGGTCGGGACCACCGCGATGCACACAGACATCGGTGCAGCGCCGCTCTCCGGTCAGCAACTGCTTTATCGTGTGATCCAGGACGAGTTGTAAGGGCCGCTGTGCAGGTAGGTGGTGCCGACGTTTTCGGCCGCATTGTCCGAAGCGAATTTCCCCTTCGCAGAATCAGTCGGCGCCTTCGGCGATAAATACGTCGAGTTGTTGGCCGACGTAGAGTGGGCTGGCCGGCGAAGGGTGCAATTCATAGATGACCTGCAGGACACGCGTGTCGACGCGTTCGGTGGACGCGCCAGTAAGGGAGCGTTTCGCGATCACAAAGGGTTCCACGCGGACGAATTCAAGCGGAATGGGGTTCGTTGTATCCCCTTTGACATAGCCGGTTGCCGACGAGCCCGGTTTAAAACGTGGGGCGAGTTCCTCATCGATATCCACGCGCACCTGCATCGTGCCGATCTCACCCAGAATCATGGGCGGGTCCGTGTCGGATGGGGAAACATACTCTCCGGGGCGCACGTTCACCTGCAGGACCGTGGCGTCGCGCGGGGCCCGCACCGTCAATCGCTCGATCAGAAGCTGGGTTTGACGCAGGGCGGCGTCCGCCGCGTCCACCTGCGCGCGGGCCACGGTCACGTCGCTGGTTCGTGTCAGATATTCTTCCATGGTTACCGCGCCGCTGTTGCGTGCCTTGAGCGCATCGAGACGTTCCAGCTGGCCCTTGACGCGATCATAACTTGCACGGGCCACGGCGAGGTCCGCCTCAAGCTTATCCAACGACGCGGCAAGTTCCCGGGAATCCATTTCGAACAACGCCCGGCCCTTTTCCACTTTGTCCCAAACGGCGGTATGTACCGCGGTAACCAGACCCTGCGCGGGCGCGCCGATGGCCACGTTTTCGCCGCGCGCCTCGATCAGTCCGGCTCCGGCAACCGCGGCGACGAAAGGATTTGCTGGCGGTGTCACGGGAGGGGCGGGAACGGGTTCGGTCGCTGCCATGCGCATGACAAGAACGATCATGGACGCAAGCCCGGCGAGCGATAGGTAGAAGCTGAGCCGTTTGAACACTGTCATGACATGTTTTCGTGGTGGACCTCGCGGATTTCGGCGGGGTTCTGCAGGACTCTGTAGATTTTGCCGTCTTCCATCTCCGCCATGCGATCTGCGAAACGGTAGGCCCGGCTGTCATGCGTGACGACCACAACGCAGCGGCGCGCGTCCGCGGCGGCGTCGCGCAGTAGTTCCATGACCTGCTGCCCCGTGTGGCGGTCGAGGGATGAGGTCGGCTCGTCGCAGAGAATCAGCGGCGGTTCGTGAATGAGCGCACGGGCGATTGCCACGCGTTGTTGCTGGCCGCCCGAGAGTTTGGAGGGACGCTCGCGCACTTTGTCCGCCAGACCCACACGCGCAAGGGTTTCGCGCGCTGTCTTTTCGGCGTCCCGCCACGGTTTGCCCTGCAGAAGCAACGGGACGCTCACATTCTCCTCCGCGCTGAGGGTGGGGATGAGATTAAACTGCTGAAAAATAAATCCGATATGTCTGCAGCGAAACGCGGTAAGCGCTGCGGCTTTCATGCGTTCAAGCCGGTGACCCAGGACTTCGATTTCGCCGGCTTCGGATGCCAGGGTGCCGGCGAGGATCGAGAGCAGCGTGGTTTTTCCGCAGCCGGATGGGCCAACCAGCATCATCATCTCGCCGAGGCGCGCCTCGAAATGGGTGTCTTTGAGAACCTGGGCGCGCGCCTGACCTGTACCAAACGATTTGCCAACGCTGCTCATCCGGACTGCAATCTCGCCAGGTTTGACGCCTTCAGTTTTTTCGATGGCCACGCCGGGACTCATGCGCGGAATACGATGGCCGGTTCAAGTTTTGCCACACGGAGAATTCCGAGCATGGCCGCAAGTGAACTGATGAAAAGGATCGCGCAGAACACGATTGTCGGGATCTGCCATGGCAAATAGAACGGCACCTTTTCGATGTGCAACGCCGCGCGTCCGAGCATGGACACAAGGCCAAGGCCGATGCCGTACCCCATGACCCCCACGGAGAACGCCTGCAAAACCAGCATCCCGACAAGTGTTGGAGTTCCGGCGCCCATGGCTTTCAAGGCACCAAGATTGCGGGTGTTCTCCACGACGAATGAATAGAACGTCTGACCGGAAATTGCGGCGCCGATGATGAATCCGATTCCAACAATGGTGCCGACATTGATGGGGATGCCCGTGTTGGCGATATACCACCACACGGTTGACCACATGAATTCGTCGGACGTCTGAGCCATCAGCCCCGTCTCGTCGCGGATTCGTGCGGCGAGGTCTTCGGGGGCAACGCCGTCCTGCGGTGCTGCGAGGACAAATGACAGCAGTTTGCGTTGTTGAGGCACGTATTCCACGGCGCGCGCGTAGGTGGTGTAAACGAATGGCCCGCCTGTGAACGAGCGATGTGCCTTGCACACGCCGACGATGCGCGCTTCGCGGTCGTTGATTTCGAATGCGTCGCCCACTCCAATGGGTCTCCCGCGCCCTTCGCTCAGGCGGTCCACCCCGTACTCATCGATGATGACGGTGTTGGGGAGACGCAGATCTTCAAGCCGTCCGGCGACCATCTTCTCCGGGGCGCCGATCAGCGTGGTGGAATCGATGCCTGTGAGCGTGACGAGTTTTGAGTTGCCATTGGGCAACCTGGCCTGTGTCACACTTTGATAAAGGGGTACAGCCCATTCCACGCCCTGCACGGACCGGATGCGGTACACATCGATGTCGCGAAGCGGTTTATTGTCGCCCACTTGTTCGACTTTCGAATCGGCGACCCATACGGGGACGCGGATGTTGCGCAGGGGCGTGAACGTCCACGTCATCAACCCACAGAACAACGCCATGCCCTGCGCCATGAGCAGCGAGGCAAATGTGATGCCGCTGACAAGCAACACGTACTTGGCGCGGTCGCCGAACAACATTTTGAGGGCGAGACGATTCATCCCGGATCGACGGATCATGTACACTGTGGACGCCACATTCCAAGCGGCGGTTACACAATGTGTGCCGTTTGTTACTGCGAAAAGATCGGTTTCAACCCGGCTGCAGATGTGAGGAGGGTCCGACGTTCTTCCGCGTCCATCGGTGCGAGATCCGCAGCCAGATCCTCCGCAATCCGGTAGACACGTTCATCGCCCGGGGGAATGGCGCTGACCACGCTTTCGCTGAGCGTGAACCGCAGCGCAGCACGCACTTTCTCAAGATCCGCCAGCGGCCGGTACCAACACTTCGGGCTGATCGCATTCCGCGCTTCTTTGTTTTCCCATGGCGTATGTGCAAGAGCCTTGAGTGCAAGGCAGGCCACGCCTTTCTCCCTGGCGCGCGCCACAAGCCGCGGCCCGAAACTGCCTTCCGCGTAGCACACGTAGTTGACCGGGAAGAGTACGGAATCCCAATCGAACAGATCCAACAATCGCAGGGCGGTATCTTCATTGTGCGAACTGAAGCCGAGATGGCGCACCTTGCCTTCTTCGCGTGCTGCGACCAGTGTTTCCAGTGCGCCGCCCGGTGCGAACACGCGTTCGAGATCCTCCGAAGTGCTCAGGTTGTGCAACTGATACAAATCGAATCGGTCGGTTTGCAACATGCGCAGCGATTGTTCAAGTTCTTCCCGCGCTCCGGCTGCGTCGCGGCGGGCCGTTTTTTCGGCCAGAAATGCGGCGTCGCGAAATGGCGCGAGGGCTGGGCCCAACTTTCGTTCGGCTTCGCCTTTGCCATAAGACGGTGCCACATCGAAATAGTTGACACCCCGCTCGATGGCGCGGGCCACTTCGCGATTTGCATCGCTCTGCTCCTGATTCATCAGAACGATGCCGCCAAGACCCACAATCGAGAGTGAGACATCGTCATTGTAACGACGACGGGGAATGGATCCGGCGGCAGATTGCGCGGCTGCGGAAGCTGCCGTTTGCCAGTACCAACGTCCTGCGAAGGACGCGCCAGCGGCGGTGGCCGTCCATGCGGTCAGCTTTGCGAAAAACGATCGGCGTTTCATGACCTAACCCTGCTGCGCCGACAGGGACCAGTCAATGCAGCTCGAGGAATCGGACGAGCGTTTCCGCAAGACGCTCGCTGACTCCATCCACTTCGGCGAGCTGTTGGGCTGTCATCTTGCGCAGTCGTTTGACGCTTCCGAATTTCCTGAGCAATGCTGCTTTGCGGTTTTGGCTGATGCCGGGGCAGTCATCGAGGATGCTTTCTTCGACGCGGCGTTTCATCAACAGCTGATGATAGCCGTTGGCGAAGCGGTGCGCTTCGTCGCGGATGCGCTGCAGGATTCTTACAGCACCGGAATCGTGCGGCAACTGCAGCGGCACAGGCCGGCCCGGGCGATGGATCTCCTCGTTTTCCTTCGCCAAACCGATGATCGGCACATCGTACAACCCAAGCCGTTGCAGCTCCCGCATGGCCGAGGAAAGCTGGCCGCGTCCGCCATCCACAATAATCAAATCCGGCAGACGCACAGGCGCCAGTCCGCGTTTGAGATGCTCCTGCGCCACCGCTTCGAGCGCTTCCTCCGGCGGAAGTTGCGTTTCTTCCGCGATATCCCCGGCGGTTGTCGCTGCCTCAAGCAGCACGCGTGAGTAACGTCGCCGCACCACCTCCGCCATGCTGGCAAAGTCGTCCTGCCCCTCGACGGTGCGGATTCGGTACCGGCGATAGTTGGCTTTGTCCGGAACGCCGTTTTTGAAGGATACCATGGAGGCCACCACGTGCGTTGTGGAAATATTGGAGATGTCGAAGCACTCCATGACCGTTGGTGGCATGTTGAGCCGGAGCGCATCTGCAAGCGCTGCGAGATCTGCTTCGGGATCGATGGATCCTGTGTGGGTATGGCGCGTGAACCGCCGAACCTGTTTGGTCGTGCGACGCAGATCGTCGAGCATGTCGCGCAACTGGGCTGCACGCTCAAAATCAAGTTTGCGCGCGGCCTCCTGCATCTCGTTCTCGAGTGCATCCGCCATTTCGCGCGATTGTCCCTCGAGAAATGCGCAGGCGCGTTCCACCCGTTCCATGTAACCGGCGCGATCGATCCGCCCGATGCAGGGCGCTGTGCAATTCTTGATCACATGATCGAGGCAATGTTTGTAATCGGCTTCGCCCGGTTCGAACGGCCGACACGATCGCAGGCCGTAGAGTTTGCGCATCAGGTTGAGCGTTGAACGCAATGCGCCGGAATGTGCGTATGGGCCGAAATAGCGCGCTCCATCGTCCTTTTTCACGCGCGTCAGCTGAAAGCGCGGCCATGGATCGTTGAGGTTGACCTTGACCAGCAGGAACCGTTTGTCGTCGCGGAAACTGATGTTGTACCGCGGACGATATTCCTTGATCAACCGTCCTTCCAGCAACAAGGCCTCCGGTTCGCTGCGCACGGTGTGCGTCTCGAAATCCCAGATGCTGTCGATGAGTGCTCGCGTTTTGCGATCCGCTTTTGCACGGCGTGACGGCACGAAATAGCTTGAGAGCCGTTTGCGCAGGTCGCGCGCTTTGCCGACGTAAATCACGCGCTTGAGCCGATCCTTCATGAGGTACACGCCTGGCTTGTGCGGAACGTCATGCAGAAGGGCGCTGAGATCCGGGCGGTCGGTTTTGACGTCGAGGCTCATGAGAAAGCAGGGTTCAACTCTCCAGTCTTGCGAGCGCGTGTTCTATCAGACGTTCCTCGACCCCGTGTTCATCGAGCAGAAGACTTGCGAGACGCCGGTCGCACTCGGACCAATCCTTGCGGGGCAACAGGCACGTAGCAATCCGCGATGCCCGCCAATAGAGATCAAGTTTGCGACCGGAACAATTGCGCTCACGAATCCAACCCATATTGGAATGTAACTGCAAAACCGCCTGGGGCTAGTCTGGCAGGTGTCCAAAACCCGGACAGTCAAAGTCAAAAACCTGAAGGCATCGCCTTATACAGGAAAAAAACCAAATGCGAGCAACGACCGTCGACTCCTGATCGCTGGCTTACAACACTGGTGGCGACCTGATTTCTGGAGGGATGACCTCCGTGTCGTCCGTTACGTGCTCGAGCCGGGAATCGAGCGTCCGCTCGCGATGATTTCCGCTTCCGGCGACATCACGTTCTTCCATCAGGACGTCTTTGGCAATGTCTCCGCTCTCACAAACGAGGCGGGCGCACAAGCCGGCGGCCTGGATGAAGGAGGCGGCAAATCTGAGTCAGGTTGGTATTGCTCTCAGGGCTCATCGTGATGCCCGCAACGAATGCGTTCCCGAGAACACGGAAATCCCAAAGGAATGGGAGCAAGACGCCAACAACGCCTTGATTCGGCGCCATCACACAGACGGAGGTTCTGCCGTTTCCCCGAACGCTGCCAGTGCGTCCATGAAGAATGCCGGTGCAAGGAAAAATCGTGCCTTTGTGCGCAGGGCGAGTAATTCAGGCCTTAGCGCGGGAATCCAGCCCTTCTGCCGGGCTGAGATCAGGACGCCGACAGCACCGCTGACCCGGATTCCAAGTGCCCGGGCCGCCTCACGTCCGTCGGACATATCCATCAGCAACAGCGTGCCAGCTTCAGTGAGCGCCAGCGCAATCGATTCGGTTTCACCCACATGGAGATCCGGTATGTGTATCTCGTAGCTTAGGGACGGGTTACAACTCAAAGCCTAGGGACGGGTTAAATCACTTTGACATCTCGCCGAA
>CAZZCL010000058.1:0-20367 GCA_964652295.1 uncultured Chthoniobacterales bacterium | reverse complement strand
TGGTGATGCGTGGGGTGAGGTGCGGGTGTTTCGAGATCTGAAACGTCAACCGATCAGTTGACCGTTGCCCGTGCGGCTCACGAGAGCGCCCAGTAGTCCGGTACTCAAATGAACCGATGTGCGCCCGAGGGTGCGTTCCGCTCGGCTTGAGCGCTCGTAACGCCCCGCACGCGCTGATCTGGTCGGGAAATCCGTGGCCGAAAGAGCCAATCACGCGGGCTTCGCTCTCCGCCTTATGTCTCTCGGAGGCCGGACACGGCTGCCACTGCGCTTCCCCATGCAAATGAAGTAAAGTACGATAACCGGCCCGTACCTGTGGGCTTAAACGACCTGTTCCTTAATTAAATGCATGTGGGCTTCAACGACCTGTCCCTCAATTATGTCCCTCAATTAAATGCATCAATAAACGTCCCGTACCTGTGGGCTGGAACAACCTGTCCCTTAATTCACGATAACCGGCCCGTACCTGTGGGCTGAAACAACCTGTCCCTTAATTCACGATAGTCCCTTAATTCACGATAACCGGCCAGTACCTGTGGGCTTTAACGACCTGTCCCTTAAGTTGTCCCCTGAATAGTCGGCCTGTCCCTATTATAGGTATAATATCCGGCCTGTCCCTATTAGGTACGGATTAGGTACCTATTAGGTACGGACTGTTAAGTTCATCCGGTGGGTAAGTAACCATCTCGACTCGCCCGCCTGATGATCAAACTCCTTAGCCCACCTCGCTCGCGTTTATGCCACGTTTTAGCCCAGACTTTTGGACACCGCAGCTTCGCAGTGCTTGCAGGACGGAAGTCGGCCGCGGGAACTTCGAAAGTTTTTAACCCGGCTTCGCGAATCGTTTTGTGAGGGTGAGGAGGCTTGGCGTGTTTACCAGTGCCCGAGACCGGGCGCATCACGGTGCGATTCCATAAGATGGTGCGGAGGGTTTGCCACGCATCCGGATCGACCATTTCGCCAGGTTCAAAATGGCATTCAAGCAGAGCGAACGCGTTTCACGGTCCAACGTGGACGGTTTTTTATGGATCTGGAGGTGCCCTTGGACGGCCTCAACAGGTGCGGTCTCCTGGAACGAATTTACTCTCCCGTGGGGGATCTCTTGTGGAACACTCTGGGAACTTCCTGCACTGCGACATTGCGTGCCGGGTTGATTCCGACTAAGAAGAAGCTTTCATGGAGGCCCTCGCCGTCAGCCTTCCCATTCTGATTCTGACAATGGCAGGAGCTGCGTTGATGCGTCTGAGGTGGATCGATGACGCATTTTTGGAAGGGGTCAACAAGTTCGTGTATCGCGTCAGCCTACCGGCGTTGATCATCCACAGCCTCTGTTCCTCGACATTGGACCTGTCGGCCGCTTTCCGCCCGGCACTGGCTTTTTGCATCGCAACGACGCTGGCACTGTTGCCGGGTTGGGTTACAGGGAAACTTCTACACTTCACTCCTGCGCAGACTGCAACGCTGACACAAGCGGGGTTTCGCGGAAACCTTGCATTTGTCGGGTTTCCCGTGCTTGCCGGGGCGATGCCGGGCGATACAACGTTTCTTGCTTTAGGTGTGCTGATCTTTGCGCCGGCATTGATCCTCTACAACGTGCTGGCAGTACTGCTTCTTAACCACGCTTCGGCTGCTCCGGGACCGGGCCGTACGTGGAAGGCGGTGCTCGCGATACGCAGTAACCCATTGATCCTCGCGGCGGCAGCGGGCGGTCTACTGGGCCTGCTGCCGGGAGAATTGCCCGGGGTTGTCCTGCGCTCGCTTGAGATGCTGGGCAAACCAGCCGGGCCAATGGCCCTGGTCTGCATCGGAGCGATGATGGTGAAGCCAGGGGGCGAAGGAGCGACTCGGGGCGCGATCGCTGCGGCAGGACTGAAGCTTGCGGTGGCGCCTGCGCTGGTTCTGGGCGTTGCCTATCTTACGGGGGTTGGTGGAACCGGTCTGCAGGTAATCATGATCTACGCATGCTGCCCCTCGGCGGCGGCCTCTTACATCGTGGCGCGCGAACTTGGTGGCGACGCCCATCTCGCAAGCCGTGCGGTCGTGCTGACAACGCTCATCTGCCTTGTTCCACTCACGGTTGTGCTGGCGGTTTTCTTTACGTAACAGCGTCGGCACGCTGCGCTTGCGCAAGCTCGGCCGCGAGACGGATTGCCGCTGTCATACTCCGGAAATCGGCCAAATTGCGCCCAGCAATATCGAATGCAGCCCCGTGATCCGGACTGGTGCGCACCACGGGAAGACCCCATGTGACGTTTACGCCTTCGAAAAAGGCATGCAGTTTCAACGGGATCAACCCCTGATCGTGATACATGCAAAGGACACCATCCGCCCGGCCGTCCATGCACCGCAGAAAAACGGTGTCCGGCGCGCATGGCCCCTCAAACTCGGCACACCCGGAATTTGCAAGACGCTCGACGGCGGGACGGATCGCTTCCCGCTCTTCCACACCCAGCAATCCGTCCTCTCCGGCATGAGGATTTAATCCGGCAACAGCGATACGCGGCATTCGCCCAAGACGCAGCCTCAGGAAGCTGGCCAACAGTCGCCCCTTCGATTCCACGGTCTGGGCAGTCACGCTTGCAGCCACGGTGGCAAGCGGTTGATGCACGGTTGCAAGCGCGACGACAAGATGGCCTCCGCAAAGGATCATTGCATGTCCCGACGATGGGAAATGGTGCGCCAGATATTCTGTATGCCCGGGATGCGGGAAGCCCACAGCATGCATGCCAGCCTTGTAGATCGGGGCGGTGACCAGCGCATCAAGTTCCCCCGATTTGAGGGCATTGACTGCGTTGTCCAGCGCCACCCATGCCTCGCGTGCGGAGTCCGGCGTGGGTTTACCCGGTGTGTGCCCTTCCGCAGACCCGATAAGGCGATATTCCCACGACGAATCAAGGTTGCCCGCGTCCAATGCCTTATACGCGATCTCGGGCCCAATCCCCGCAGGATCCCCCAGCGTGATCCCGATCCTCAGGCCGGGTTGCTTGTGTGACATTTCCGTGCCCAACAATCAGAACATTTTTATGTAAGCCTTGTCGCGGAGCCGGTCGATCCACTTTTGGATGGCTTCCTGGCGCTGCACTTGCACGATCTTCTGTTCGATCTCATCACGGATATCGTCAAGCGGTTTGGTGACCGCCTCCTGGCGCTCTTCGACCATCATGATGTAGTAGGCGTCGCCGCCATCGATGGTTTCACTTACCACGCCGGTTTTGAGGCCAAAGGCAATCGCAGTCAGGTCATCGTTCAAGGTCCCGCGATCAATCCATCCCCAGTCGCCTCCGTCTTCGCGCATGCTGTCTTCGGAATACATGAGAGCCATGCGCTCGAAATCTTCGCTGCCATCGATCTTTGTCCGAATCTCTTCGGCAACGCGTTTATTGTTTTCCGCGCTGAGATCGTCCCCCTTGTAAATTGTGATCATGCGCAGTTTGATCTGTTCGGGGGTGCGAAACTGCTCCTTATTCTCACGGTAATACGCTTCGATCCGCGCGGGCGAGGCGATGAAACTGCCTTTCACGTTGCGCGCCCGCATGGCCTGCACAATGAGCTTTTCCTCTTCCAATTTTCGGAATTTTGCGAGGGTGAATCCCTGCGCCATCAATGTTTTCAGGAACGCTTCCTTATCGTCGCCAAACTCCTCGCGGATGATGGCGTCTATCTGACTGTCGACCAGATAATCTGGAAGTTTGAAGCCCTGCTCCTTGAAATCCTGCACAATGAGCGTGCGATCAATGAGATCTTTCAACGCTTCCAAGCGCAGCTCTTTGATGCGCGTCATAAGCTCTTCGCCGCTGTAAGTGGCTGCAAGAGCGCGTTCCCGGCCTGCTACAAGATCCTGCACGGCGGAATACGTAATAACCTCGCCGTTCACGACTGCGGCAATGCCATCCACAACATCCGCCCCGGGCGCGGCAGCTGGCAGCGTTGCAAACAGGCTGACTGCGAGAAGAAGAGCAAACGGCCTGGGAATTGCCCTGCCGGGGTTGCATCTTGCGCAGCGCCCGCTGCAAAGGATTGAGGAGTGTCTCGTGGGGCCGGTGCGGCGTATATAGGTGCTCGTTCGGATGTTTGGTTTCATGCCATTGGAAGACGTTCCATTGCATGCCGGGTGCGACATGCCAAACGAACGCTCAAAATCGTTCAACGCCCGCGACGGGAAGTCAAGAGGCGCACACGCAACGGGCGGCAACTTAAAGGGACACACGACAGCGCCCGGCATCGGACTCGAAACACGCGTCCAGCACACGCTGAACGGCGGCGCCACGGGCGAAGTCGGGCTGGTCATTTTTCCCGGTGCGAACGCTTCGCACAAAGCGTTCCACCACATTCGGCGCGGGTTTACACGCCATTTCAAGCCATGTGGCCTTGTCGATTGCCGGACCGGTACAATGGCGGAGAATTTCATAACCGCGATCCAGATCCACCTCCAGCCCGCCGCGCTCGCAATAGACGCGCAACCGCAGGCTATTGACATGGCCCGCAGCCCAGCGCGTGGCGTGTATTGTGCCCAACGCGCCATTCTTCAGTTCGCACTGAATTATAACGCTGTCATTCGCATCAAGCCTGTAGCCATTTATCTTCCGGCCTTTGAGCGCATCGAACGTTTTCAGGCGGCATTCCACATTTGCAATTTCCCCCGCGGCATAGGTAGCCATATCGATGATGTGGACGCCCACATCGCCAAGCACGCCTTTGCTGCCGTGCTCAGTCGAGAGCCTCCACAACCACGCGGGATTCGTGCGCCAGTCGCCCCAAGCCTTTGAATTGAGCCAGCTTTGAAGATAGCTCGCTTCAAAGTGCAGAACTTCGCCCAGCTTCCCAGAACGAATCCATTGCGCGGCCTTTTCGAGCGCACCGCTGCGCCGATATGAAAAGTTGACCATATTGACAACTCCCTTGCGCCGGGCGGCGGAAGTCATTTTGCGCGCCTCTGCCACATTCAAAGCCAGTGGCTTCTCGCAAAGCACATGCACGCCATGGCGCAGAGCTTCTAATGTGACCGGAGCATGCATGGCGTCGGGGGTAACCACACTGACCGCATCGATTCCGCCGCCGCGCAGAAGCTCCGCTGTTGAAGTGAAGGTCCGCGCGATACCGTACCGCGTTGCGAAAGCCGCTACACGAGTCGGATCGACATCGCAGGCCGCATCAAGCCGACAGCCTTTTACCTTCCTGAACATGTCCGCCTGGGCATGTGCCATGCCGCCGGTGCCAATAATGCCAAGTTTCACCATAACCCGTAAAAGACCGCACATTGGTGTCTGCAGCATCCGCGGCAAGCGCAAAAACGAATCCCGGCAATGATTATCCTCGGCATCGACCTCGCGTGGGGCGAGCGCAATGCGGATGGCGCATGCGTGCTCGACGTGCGCGACCCCGACCAACCGCAGTTTGCAGCGTCATTCTGCGTTCGCGGCGATGCTGCATTGCTGCAAGCCGTCGATAGTGCGGTAGGCCGTCGCAGGGCGTTTGCCTGTTTCGACGCCCCGATCGTTTGCCCCAACCCCACCGGAGCGCGGCCGGTCGACCGGCTGACCCATAAGCTCTTCCATCGTATGCACGCGGGATGTTACCCGGCCAATCTCTCGAAATGCCCACGCCCTGCGCGGCTCGCGCAGCGCCTCGTGCAATCGGGCTGGACCATCGGGGTCGCTCCATGGCGGGGCGGATGCTGGCTAGCCGAAGTGTATCCGCATCCGGCAATTGTGCGATGGCTGGGACTGGACCGGATTGTGAAATACAAAAAAGGACCGTCTGCCATGCGCAAAACCGAGTTCGCACGGCTGCAATCGGGATTGCTCGCGTGGGTGCGCCTCAACGCCCCGTCTCTTGCGAAACATCCGCGCGTGGTATCGCTGCTCTCGGAGCCATTATCGAAGGACGCTGAAGATCGCACCGACGCCTTTGTCTGCGCACTCATCGGCTGGCGTCATTGGGCTGTGCGCGGCCGGCAAAGCGAGATCCTGGGCGATCTCGCCACGGGTTTTATTCTTGTGCCGACTCCCGGACCGCAGCGCGCCGCGCCTCGCGCGCGTCCACGTCAGTAACTGTCCGGACCGAGCTTCACCTTGCCGCGGAAGATCCAATAGATGCTGGCGGTGTAAGCCAGCACAATCGGCACGCCGATGATGGCAATGACCAGCATGATGAACAAGGTTTTATCTGTGGAGGACGCGTTGTACGCCGTCAGGCTGTTGGCAGCTTCGGGTACGGAGTACACCATGTTGGGAAACAACCCGATACCCACAAGACCCATCAAAACTAGCATTGTGGCGCAGGAACTTAGGAACGCGTTGAACTCGCGGCCATGATGAATTTCTCGCGGAATGTTTGCGATGGCGAGGATGAGCGCCACCGCCACGAGAAAGAGTGCGGGCTGCTCGCGCATGGAGGCCGTCATGTGCTCCACATACATCAGCGTGGCGAGCGTGAGCACGGCGTAACAGATAATGAACCCGATGATTGCAGGGTTCACCCAGGCGCGGACTTTCGCCTGCAACGCTCCTTCGGACTTCAGCACGAGGAAAATTGCGCCGTGCATCAGAAAGAGGGCGACTGTCGTGACGCCCGTCCACAGCGCGTAGGGATGCAACAGTCCAAGAAACGAGCCGGCGAACTCATGATCGGCGTCGAGAGGCACACCCCAGATGATGTTACCCATTGCAACGCCGATGAGTAACGCCGCGACCAGACTGCTTATGGCGAAACCCCAATCCCACATCGTGCGCCACCAGCGCCACGTTTCCTTGCTGCGGAACTCAATGGCCACAGCCCGGAAGATCAATGCGAACAACAGGGCCATGAACGCGATATAAAATCCGGAGAACACCGTCGCATACACTTCAGGAAACGCGGCGAACAACGCTCCGCCGCCCGTAACCAGCCACACTTCGTTGCCGTCCCAGACAGGACCGATCGCATTGTAACAGATGCGACGATCCTCATCTTTTTTGAGGAAAAGTTGCAGCACCCCCACCCCGAGGTCGAATCCGTCGAGGATGGCATAGCCGACGAACAGCACGCCGACGAGAATGTACCAGATAAGATTGAGATCCAGGTCCATGAGAGTTTGCGGTTATCGATAGTATCCGTGAATGCTGCGGCAGCTTCAGGCTCGCACGCCAGCCAGCCAGCCGTCCGGCGTGCGGTCGCTGTCTTCCACTGGTTCGGGCCCTTTGCGGATCTTGCGATCGAGCAAATAGACAAACAGCACAAACAACAGCGAATACACGCAGGCGAACCCGATCAAAGATCCGAGAACCATATTGGCGGTGACCACCTTCGAAAGACCTTCCGAGGTCCTTAGAAAACCCCAAACGATCCACGGCTGGCGGCCGATCTCCGCGGTAAACCACCCGACCTGATTGGCGATCTGCGGCAGCAACACGGCAAATAGCATGATCCGCCAGTACCACCGCGTGCTTGCGCGCTCACCGTCGAAAAGCGCTCCGCGCCACCACAAAAACCCGCCGTACCAAGCGAGCGCCAGCAGCGTGAAGCCGATCGCCACCATAATGTGAAAGAGCTGGAACGTGGCGTTGACCCTTGGCCGCAGTTCCTCCGGAATGTCGTTCAACCCTTTCACCGTGTGATCGGGCGTCCCGGCAATCATTATGCTGAGCATTCCGGGAATTTCCGGCCCAACGGTCTTGCCTGCTTTCTCGTCCACCCAGCCGAACAATTTCAGCGGTGCGTTGTCCTGCGTTTCCCACAGCCCCTCCATGGCAGCCAGCTTGCTCGGTTGATTCTTCGCCACTCCCACTGCTGAGCTGTGTCCGGTCACGACCGTGAGCAGCGAAGAAATCATCGCGACAATCAAACCGATCTTTATGGAGTTCTTTGCGAACTCGATATGCCGTTTTCCCAGGAGGTAAAACACGCCGACACTAATGACGAGAAAGGCGGCCGCCTGCCATGCGCCGATAACAGTGTGCGTGAGCCGGTCGATGGAGGACGGATTGAACACCACGGCCCAGAAGTCGTCGATGACCATGCGCGCGTTCGTCAGTTGCTCCGCCGTTAACCGCGCGCCGCCCTCCGGATCCCATGGGTAGGGCTGTCCGCCCACTTCCAGATGCGATCCGGCCGGGGTTTGCTGCCACGAATTTGCGACGACGATCCAGACTGCGCTGAAGTGCGCTCCGAGACACACCATGCACGTCGCGAAAAAATGCATGCGCGGTCCGACTTTATCCCACCCGAACAACAGGATCGCAAGAAAACCGCTCTCGAGAAAGAAGGCGAAGATGCCCTCAGCAGCGAGCGCGCTGCCGAAGATGTCGCCCACAAATCGAGAGTACGTGGCCCAATTTGTCCCGAACTCGAATTCCATGACAATTCCCGTGGCGACACCAATGGCGAATGTAAGCCCGAAAATCTTTGTCCAAAACCGCGCCATGTTGTGGAAGCGGGCGTCTTTTGTCTTGAGATACATGCCTTCCATAATGACAAGGCACACTCCGAGCCCGATACTCAGGGGAGGATAGATGTAATGAAAAGCCGCCGTGAAGGCGAACTGGATGCGGGACAGGATTTCGACGTCCATGATGGGTGAAGGATCCGGGCGGACACCGGATCCCGGCGCGTCCGGCGGCGGAAACCGCCTGGGCGCGGCAGCCGGGAGGAACCGGAAGACGCCGGCGATAATGCGGCCTACTTAACAGTGCGGGATTGCAGCGGAGCAAAGCGTTTTGCTGCGCATATTTTGCGAATTGTTGCGCGGCCCTGCCGTCACACACTTTGTTCGACTGCCGCAAGGCGTTCTTCGAGATCGCTCAGTTGCAGCGCCTGCAACAATTCCTCCACCTCCCCTTCCAGAAAGCGGTCCAGGTTGTGGAGCGTCACCCCGATCCGATGATCGGTAATTCGGTTCTGCGGAAAGTTGTACGTGCGAATCTTTTCCTCGCGCCCGCCCGTTCCGATCTGGCTCTTGCGATGCGCCGAATATTTCTCGGCTTCTTCGCGTTGTTTATCCTCAAGCAAGCGGGCCCGCAGAATGCTCAATGCACGCTCCTTGTTTTTCTGCTGGCTGCGCCCGTCCTGGCAGCGCACGATTTTTCCACTCGGAATATGGAGAATCTGCACGGCCGAATCGGTTGTGTTCACACCCTGTCCGCCAGGACCGGACGCCCGGCACACCTCGATACGAAGGTCTTCGGGCCGAATCTCCAGATCCACTTCCTCCGCCTCGGGCAACACCGCCACCGTTGCGGTCGAGGTATGAATGCGACCCTGCGCCTCGGTGGCTGGAACCCGTTGCACACGATGGACGCCGCTCTCGAACCGCAGTTTGCGGAACACCTGCTCGCCCGAGACCTTAAATATCACTTCTTTAAAGCCGCCGAGCCCCGACGCGGCGCTCGAATCCATTTCCTCGATCTTCAACCCCGCGAGATCCGCGTAGCGCGAGTACATCCGGTACAAATCGGCCGCAAACAAGGCCGCCTCATCTCCGCCAGCCCCGGCACGAATTTCCACAATGGCGTCGCGATCGTCGTTCGGATCCGGCGGCAGCAGGGCCATGCGGACGCCGAGTTCCAACTCTTCGATGCGGCGTTCCAACCCGGGCAATTCGTCGGCAGCCATTTCGGCCAGCTCCGCGTCTCCCTGCGACCTCGACAGTTCCTGAGCCTGTTCAAGTTCCCTTTGCGCTGCGCCGAGGGCATCCCATGTCTGCAGGAGATCCTTCGTACGGCGATGTTCCCGGAGTGTCTCGCTGGCTTTGCGCGGATCGTTGTATAACTCCGCCGAATTAACCGCCTGCTCGAGCGATGCAAACCGCTCCCGCGTCTTCTGAATCAGCCCGCTGAAATCCATACTCCGAAGCGGAATGTTTCCCTTTGCAAATGCGAGCGCAGTTTAACAACTGACGGCAATCGCCGCAACAGGCAGGGGCAGCGCCTCAGGCTTTGGCCTTTTTCGGTCGCGCCATCTTTGTTGTGCCATAACGCCGCGCGAACTTCTCCACACGCCCGGCGGTATCGACGAACTTCTGTTCGCCGGTAAAAAATGGGTGGCACGCCGCGCAAATGCCGATCTCGATGGAACGCTTGGTCGACCGGGTATGATACGTGGTGCCGCACGCGCAACGGATGATGCAGTCGGAATAATCCGGGTGAATATCGGCTTTCATGAAATAGAGCGGTACACTTCCCCATTTTTTCCATTCGGCAAGAGGGAACTCTTGTTGAAATGAGGGCAATCGCTCCTAGTGTACCGGCTTTCCGAATCATCCTCCGTGCGCCTCTCCTTCGACCGGTGTGAGGTCGGCGGCGGTTCGCTGCCCGGGGAATGTTCGAAAAACGACCCACCAAATCATGGAAATCATCGCAGCCCGCGCCACCGCGCTCACACCTTCGCTCACCCTCGCCATAGACAGCCGGGCCAAAGCCATGCACGCCGAGGGCGTGGATGTCTGCGGTTTCGGCGCCGGCGAACCGGATTTCGACACGCCCGATCACATCAAGGCCGCCACGATCGAAGCCCTCGAGAGCGGGTTCACGAAATACACGCCGAGCGCCGGGATTCCCGAATTGCGCGAGGCCATTGCCGCAAAGCTCGCAGACGACAACGGCCTGCATTACAGCGCGTCTCAGGTCATCGTAACAGCCGGTGCCAAACAGGCCTGCGCAAATGCCATCCTCGCCACTGTCGATCCCGGCGATGAAGTCATCATTCCGGCACCGTACTGGCTCAGCTACCCGGAAATGGTCCGCCTCGCCGGGGCTGAACCTGTCATCGTTCAGACAACCGAAGTGACCGGCTGGAAAATGACTGCCGAACAATTCGAGAACGCCATGACACCACGCACCAAGATGGTTATCATTAATACGCCCGGAAATCCCACGGGCGCAGTCTATTCCCGCGGTGAACTCGAAGCCATCGTCGCCGTTGCCAAAGAAGAAGAAATCCTGATCCTCGCCGACGAGATCTACGAAAAGCTCGTCTACGACGGTGCGGAACACGTCAGCATCGCGTCTTTGGACAAGGAAACCTACGATCTCACCATCACGATCAACGGATTCAGCAAAAGTTACGCAATGACGGGATGGCGCCTCGGTTATCTCGCCGCCCCGGAAGGCATCGCGAAAGTCGTGGATTCCATCCAAAGCCATACCACGTCGAACACGACGTCGTTCGCTCAGAAGGGTGCAGTGGCGGCACTCAAAGGCGATCAGCAGCAGGTCACTGACATGCGCGAGGAATTCGATATTCGCCGCCAATACATGGTTGGGCGCATCGCCGAAATCCCGCGAGTAAGCCTGGTTACGCCGAACGGGGCGTTCTATGTTATGCCGAACATTGGTGAACTGGGGCTTAACTCCACCAACTTTGCGGACAAACTCCTGAGCCGTTCCAACGTGGCTGTGGTGCCGGGTGTCGCGTTTGGAGACGATCGCACCGTGCGCCTCAGCTACGCCACCAGCATTGATATCATCAAAAAAGGTCTTGACCGGTTCGAAGACTTTTGTCGGTCGCTCTGACGGCCCCTGGCGGTGGCCATGCCGAAGGAACTCGCGTTGTGCATCGTTTCGGGCGGTCAGACAGGCGTCGATCTCGGTGCCCTCGATGCCGCTCTTGAACTCGGCATCCCGACCGGCGGCTGGTGTCCTGCCAACCGTTCCAATGAAGAAGGGCGCATCCCCACGCGCTATCCGCTGGCACCGTTGCCGGGCGCGGGTTGTGCGGCGCGAACCCAACGCAATGTCGAAGACTCCGATGGTACGCTCATTATTGTCTCGGGCGCGCAACTTGAAGGCGGCACTTTGCTGACGGCCAACCACGCGCGCCGATGTGGAAAACCGCTTCTGATTATCGTCTCAACCGGGAAAGCTGCCTCTCCGACGGCGCCCGCACAGGTGGAGGAGTTCATCCGCACCCACGACATCCGTACGTTGAATGTGGCCGGACCGCGCGCAAGCGGCTGGCCGGAGGGACAGCAACACGCGAAGGAAATCGTGCGATTGACACTCGAACTTCTCCAGACGCGGCACCCCTGCACTGCAGCGCCATGATGGAAGTCCACTCTGTCTCATACTGCTATTGGCATTGTCGCTGTGGCTTCCGCCATCCTTCCGCCAAGCAACTCTCCGACCCACTGGGGCCCATTCCTGCTGAGCGGCGGATCGAGCAGAGCGCGATAGTTGCAGCATGAGAATCACGTCTTCATCCTCCGGACGCAACGGCACGCGAATATTGGGGCGAGAATCGTAAAGCCTGGCTTGTGCGGGCTCAGGACTTCCAAGACAGTAATAAGCCGTCCGGCCAGGGTACGAATTTCCACCCAGCGCTCCGTGTCTTCGGGCACCGGAATGGGCTGTGGCTCGGCCACGACGATGTTGTGAGCAGACTTCGGTTGCCAGCCTGCAGGAAGATCAAACCCCGGTGGCTTCACCACGGCTACGTCCGGCCGCAGGAACCCTTTCCGTTCTCCCTCTGAACCATAAAGGCTGACATGCTCCTCGCCACGGGGTGTGATGTCGAGGGGAAGCCTCTCGGCAAGCGCGTCGCGAATGTAGGAAATCAGGTTCACATGCACATCGCCCCAGTGCCGCTCAAGAAACGGGTTCATACCCGGGAATGGGTTTTCAGCCGTCATAAGGGTATGTGAACCGGGCGCACTGCACGGCGCAAACTGCCTCGTCCCGTTCCGCCTTGATATCGGGCTGGACACTTCCTGCGGGCGGGAGTTTGTTTCGCTCCCCATGACGCCTTCCACCGCAGATCTCTATCGCGAGTTTGTTCTCGGGAATTACGCGCATTTCGGAATCGAACTGGCTCGCGGTGAAGGGTGCCGCGTCTGGGATTCTTTAGGCCGTGAGTATCTCGATTTCTGTTCTGGCATCGCCGTTTGCACCCTTGGACATTGTCATCCCCGCATTGTGAATGCCATCCGTGAACAGGCCGGACGCTTGATCCATATTTCGAACCTCTACCTGAACCGCAACCAAGCTCTTGCCGCAGAGCGGCTGGCAGCCGCGGCCGGCTCGCCGGGACGGGTATTTTTCTGCAACAGCGGCGCGGAAGCCAACGAGTTCACGTACAAAATTGCACGCCGTTTCGCGCATGCCACACGTCCACCGGGTCAGTTTGCAGAGCGCACCCCGGAGATTCTCACTTTCACCAACTCGTTCCATGGCCGCACGCTTGGCGGCATTGCCGCCACCGCCCAACCCAAGGTCAAGGAAGGGTTCGAACCTGCGATCCCGGGGTTTCGGCATCTGCCCTTCAACGATGTGGGCGCACTGACTTCCTCAGTATCGGAGGAGACGGTGGCCGTGCTTGTCGAGCCGGTGCAGGGCGATGGCGGAATTCACCCAGCCACGCCGGAATTTCTTCGTGCGCTGGAGAATTTGTGTCGTACACACAATCTCCTGCTCATGCTTGACGAAATCCAATGCGGCCTTGGACGCTGTGGGGCCATGCGCGCGTGGGAGGCAGTCGGCGCCCCGGATCTGCAACCTGATGTTGTGGCGTGGGCCAAAGGGGTGGGCGGCGGATTTCCGGTCGGCGCAGTCTGGGTGGGGAACCGACCGGTAGAAACTCACGATGGGGCACCTGTCAAAATGCTACCGGAATTGCTTGGCCCAGGTTCTCACGGAACAACTTATGGCGGTTCGCCTCTGGCCGCAGCGGTGATAATTGCAGTGCTTGACGCTATTGAAGAACTGCAACTCTGCGCCAACGCAGCCCAGCGGGGAGCCGAAGCCATGGAGGCCATTCGGGCGTTAAAGTCTCCATTCATCAGAGAGGTCCGTGGCAAAGGACTCATGATCGGCATCGCGCTCGATATGGAAATGGTCGAACAGACAGTCGGCGCAGCGGCGGGCGGCATGTCGCCGGCCGCAGTGGTGTGCCGGCGGTTGAACGAACAGGGACTGCTCACACCACCAGCCGGACCGGGAGTCGTCCGCTGGCTGCCTCCACTGACCGTTTCCTCAAAAGAAATCCAGGAAGCCGCCGAAAAGCTCGGCATCGTTCTTGGCGAACTGGAATCCGGCAGCAGAACGCCTGCGACATCCTGAGAACGTGTAACAGGCACCCGGCCCGGCCTTGCCGGTGCTAAACGTTCACAGCCGGTTCCCTCAACGCAGCGGTCTCCCCCCGTACCAGATCCGCGTACGTCTGACGCTTGCGTGCCAGCGTGTAGTCCGCCCCATCCACAAGGATCTCCGCCGGCAGCGGGCGGGAATTGTAATTGGACGCCATAACAAACCCATAGGCTCCGGTACTCATCACGGCGAGCAGATCGTCCGGAGCCATCGGCTGCAGGAGGCGGTCTTTGGCAAAAAAATCCCCGCTTTCGCAAACCGGCCCCACGATATCGACCATGCGTTCCTCAAGCCGGCGGGAGCGGCGCACCGGGATGGTCTGGTGATATCCTTCGTATAAAGCGGGCCGAATCAGATCGTTCATGCCGGCGTCGACGATTACAAACTCCTTGGATGGGGTTTTCTTGACGTAATGCACACGCGAAACGAGCACCCCCGCATTCCCGGAAATCACACGCCCCGGTTCAATCAAAATCCGGAGGTTCATCGGCTTCAACAACGGCAGTATGGCCGCCGCATAATCGCCCACTGTCATCGGGCTGTTCTCCGCTTTGTTCCACCATGCTGCCGATCCACTTTCCAACGAAGGATCGTACACAATGCCGATTCCGCCGCCGATACTGAGAAACTCGATGCCATGAGCGGCCTGAAGACGTTTGACCAGGGGAAGAATCTTCTTGATGGCGCGCACGAAGGGAGCCGGCTCCGTAATCTGCGATCCGATATGCATCTGCACCCCGCGGATGGTGATGTGGGGCATGCGCGCGGCTTCGGCATACAGCTCCCCGGCGCGGTCAAGGCCGATACCGAATTTGTTTTCGCTGCGGCCTGTCGAAATGTATCGGTGGGTTTTTGCGTCCACATCCGGATTTACGCGCAGCGCAATCGGCGCCTTAAGGCGCAGGCGTCCTGCAATTTCATTGATGGCGTGAAGTTCCGGCCCGGATTCAATATTGAAACTGTAGATTCCCTGCTTCAAGGCGGACACGATTTCCTCACGCGTCTTGCACACTCCGGCGAAGGTGCATCGTGCCGGATCGCCCCCAGCGCGCACCACACGGTAGAGTTCGCCCCCGGACACAATATCGAACCCCGCACCCTCAGCCACAAGCAGCGAGAGAACCGCAAGGTTGGAATTGGATTTCACGGCGTAACAGACGGTGTGATCGACCGGCTTCAACGCCCGCGTGAGCCTGCGGTAGTGCGCGCGAAGCGTGGCTGCGCTGTAAATATAAAGCGGAGTTCCATACTTTTCAGCCAGCACTTCGATCGGCACATCCTCGCAGTATAACCGGTCCCTGACGTAGCGGAAATGGTGCATTGAAGGCGCAACGATGCTGTGGCCGCCCTCCGAATGCAACAGGCAACCCGCTCGGTCTCCGCCCCCCGGGCTCGCGCACTCCGAAGCCGCGACGCGCGCTTCCTCATCGCCCGCTCCGCGACGCCCGGCGCGGCACTGCTGAGCCATCACTCTGTTGCTACCGCAGATCCGCGATTAATCCGAGTGAATACAGCAGATCCCAATCGATGCCTTCCTTGACGGGCAACCCCCGCTCAATGCGGTACTGCAGGATGGCAGCCCGGCTTTCAGGACCAATCCTTCCATCGATCGCCCCCCGATAATAACCCATCTGCGCCAGGCGCTCCTGAACCAGGGCTTCCACAGTACCCGCACGCAACGTGGCGGCGCCGTCCGGATCCGCCACGCCGGGCTGCACATAGCGGAGATCTTCGAGGTATTGGTTGCGTCCGCTGTTATATACCGGCGACGCAATCCGTTCAGGGCAGGGCAGCACCGGATACGGCGCTGCGAACCCGCCATGGTACGGCTCCGGCACGCCGCGAACATACCCTCCCGAAAGAGGGGCATAATGAAACCGTTCAAATCGTTCCTCCCGCTCGGACCGGCCCGCATCCGGGCATTCCCGCTTACGACGATCCTTATCATCCCCGTGATCTCCCCGTGATGAAGATCGGGACGAGGATCGTTTCTTGTCCTTCGAAGCTGAAGACGAGGATTTCCCCGATTTCCCCGAGTCGCCCCGGTCCTCAAGCCGTTTTCGCAGTTCGTTCCCTATCAACTTCTCGAAGTCGAGTGCCTGCACGGCGGGAGCTGCCAGCAGGATGGCGACCAGAAACGCAGCAGGCCGGGCAACCCATCGCAGACTGCGCAGCGGTTGGGGAACAGAAGCAATCATGATATCTTCGACGAGTGAACGCGTCCGCCTATTCAAACGCTTTTCCGAATCCCGTCGGGCACGGATTCTTCCGCCGGAAACGTGGCCTGCTGCCAAGCGCTCTTGCACGCTGGAATGTTTTGCACCCCGGCGCTCTGCTCGCAGGCGCTTTAGCCATCGCCGCCGGGCAGAGTCCTTCGGACAACGCGCCGTTGCGCACATGGACCATGGCCAATGGCAAGGCATTTCGAGCGATCTACGAGTCACGAACGGGATCGCAAGTGAAACTCCGCTCGGAAACCGGGCACCCCCTTGCAGTCTGGATCCAGGATCTTTCCCCGGGCGACCGGCAGCATCTTGACGCACTGCGCGATGATATTGATCCCGCCCTTCTCCCGCCTCAGACTCCCCCCGAAGACAGGGTGTGGCCGGAGACCGTGACTGTCGACAGCCGCGCCGTGGACACGACAGAAGACACCGGAGGCACGGCGACACCGCCATTCCGCTATCGCACCCGTTCATTCGAGTTCCAGGCGGAAGAGAAGCTATCCTTAAGCGTCGTGCGCGAGATCGCCCGCACTTTTGAAGCAACGCGCGCGCTTGTTGACGCTTTACCATGGGACATCCGGCCCGAACCCCACGCCGATCCCGGATTTTATCGGGCGCGCCTGTTTGCGTCGCGCGAATCCTACATCGACGACGGCGCGCCCGAGCGATCCTCCGGAGTGTACTCACGGCTCGACCGCGTCTTTCGCGTGCCATTCCAAAGCCTCGGCATGGAACGCCGCGGGCGGACGTGGTTCATGCAGCGCGGTTATTCCAACGACACTGTCGTTCACGAACTCACGCATCAATTCATGCACGATCAATTGCCGTTCCTGACGACAGCGATCATCGAAGGAATGGCAGAATACTCAAGCATGCTGCCATACCGCGCGGGCGTGTTCCAACCGGGACGGCATCGTTCTGCAATCAAGGAGTATTCGGAAACCGCACGGCGCAGGGCCGGAATCGCGCCGGGCGATCTTGGTCTCCTGCACGATCTCTTAATCATGCCGCGCGAAGAATGGGCAAAGATCAGCTTCGGCACAATTCAATCGGACGACGAAGACAGCGATGCCAACGCGCAATTCCGGCTGTATTACGGCGCCGCATTGCTGGTTTATTACTTTTCCCACCTGGATAAAACAGAATCCGGCGCGCCGCCCCTGCTGGTTTATCTCGACAGGATTAACGAAGCTGCCCGCGCATGGCGCACCTTTTTAAGCAGCCCCGGCGTGAGGATTCTTCCGGACGGCAGGATCGTCGCTCCAAAAGAGGCGCAATCTCCCACCGTTCCCTACGACGAATCGCACGGTCTGGACCACATCGGTCTCCTGCTTCGCGGGCGTGATGCCGCCACGCTGCAGGACGACATGATTGCCGCGTTCCTCGCCATCGGCATACCGTGGAACTGACTTTCACCCACAGCACAAAACGAGCAATCACACTGCCGCCCGATCAGCCGTTCGCCCTGTCGCGATCGAGCTGAGAGCGCAGTTCGGCGACGGTTTTCTCGAGGCGATCAAGAATCTCCCGCGCTTCACGGACAGGCTCTGATGGATCGGGCAGAGTCGACAACTCCTGCATGGTCGACACGATAATCCCGATGAAAAGATTCAGGATTGTAAAGGTCGCTATGACGATGAACGGAACGAAAAACGCCCAGGCCCACGGCTGGATTTCCATGATCGGACGCACAATGCCCATGGACCAGCTTTCCAATGTCATGATCTGAAACAGCGAGTAGAGGCTGCGGCCAAGGCTGCCAAACCACTGAGGGTGCGAGGACCCAAAAAGATTCGTCGCAAGGACGGCAGCGGTGTAAAAGAAAATCGCCATAACAGCCACCACCCCCAGCAGCCCGGGGATCGCGTGCAGAAACGCCGCCACCACCCGACGCAATTGCGGCACCACAGTAAGCAACCGCAGCACCCGCAACACGCGCAGAGACCTCAGAACCGCCCACGGCCCTGCAGCCGGCACCAACGCAATGCCCACCACGAACGCATCAAACCAATTCCAGCCGCTGCGAAAGAATACACGCCCGTAGGCGAGTAATTTCATCAGCAGTTCAAGGACAAAAACCGCAAGGCAGGCTTTGTCCACGGCGATCAGAATCGGTCCATAACCCGCCATAACCGTCGGCGATGTTTCAAGACCAAGGATGACGGCGTTTAACAGGATCACTCCCACAACCGTCCATTGAACGCGATTCGATTCGATCCACGACGCCAATGCCAGTCGCCATGCGGCGACGCCCGGCGTGTCGCGCAATAGTTTCAATTCGTGTTCGCCCATCGCGCGCCATGTATCGTGCGTGCCCGCTCGCATGGCAAGGGCCACCATCGCCACATTGCAATGGTGGGCGGTGACGGGATCGAACCGCCGACCAACTGGGTGTAAACCAGCCGCTCTACCTCTGAGCTAACCGCCCGTGAATCATTGAAATCCTAGACTATGATCACGCAGGCTGCGAGCAAAAGCGTGTCGCACAAATGCAAACGCCTCCTGCGGTTCATCGCCATTCAGATCTTTTCCGCAGCGAGATCGCGCAGCAATAATGCCACCAGCGCTGTCCATCCCGTCTGATGCGATGCGCCAAGACCGCGTCCGGTGTCGCCATGAAAATATTCATGAAACAACCAGCACTGTCTGAGCACGGGATCGTCGTCGTGGCGCGCATCGCCACCCAGATACGGGCGGCGTCCTCCGCCATCGGGGAGAAACAACCGCGTCAGACGGCGACCGAGTTCGGTTTTGGCCTCTGCAAGCGTGGCACGATGCCCCGATCCGGTTGGCAATTCCACAGTCAGATCCGATCCATAGAAATGGTGATACCGTTCGAGCGCCTCATAAATGAGATAGTTCACCGGGAACCAGACAGGACCGCGCCAGTTTGAATTGCCGCCAAACAACCGCGAATCGCTCTCCCCGGGGGCGTAACGGACTTCCATGGTCTCCCCATGAAGTTGGGTGCGGAACGGATGCGTCTCATGCGCTTTGGAAAGCGAGCGGATGCCGTACGGCGAGAAAAACTCGCTTTCGTCGAACATCCGGCGAAGGAGGCGCTCCAACCGTTCGCGACTGGGCACGGCAAGCAGGCGCGCGTTCATGCCCCCCGCATCGCAGGTGCGCGACGGGCACATGGCGATGTGCCGCGCCAGATCGGGACGATGTTCCACGAACCATTCCATGCGCTTGTGAAACCCTTCCAGACGCTCAATCTGATCCATGGGCAGAATGCCTGCCGCAATCAGTGGCAGCAGGCCGACAAGCGAACGGGTGCGCAACCGGATCTCCTCGCCATCGACACGGAGCAAATCATAATAGAAACCGTCTTCCTCATCCCATAATCCGGAGCCGCCAAGACCGTTCATGGCGTCGACAATCTGGATGAAATGCTCGAAGAATTTCGACGCCAGATCTTCGTAGACGGGGTTATCGACCGCCAGTTCCAGCGCCATGCCAAGCATTGTGAGCGAATACACCGCCATCCACGCGGTGCCGTCGGCCTGTTGGAGATGCGAGCCATCCGGTAGCGGACGCGACCTGTCGAATACGCCAATATTGTCCAGCCCAAGAAATCCACCGCTGAAAAGGTTGTTGCCATCGGCATCCTTGCGGTTGACCCACCAGGTAAAATTCAGCAGGAGCTTCTGAAAGACGGCTTCAAGAAAAGGTCTGTTCCGTTTGCCGCGCGGCCCCGTCATTTTATACACGCGCCACGCGGCCCATGCGTGCACAGGCGGGTTGACGTCGCTGAACTGAAATTCGTACGCCGGCAATTGCCCATTGGGGTGCATGTACCACTCTCTGAGAAGCAACAGCAGCTGGTGCTGCGCGAAATCGGGATCGGTCTGAGCCTCGGGCAGCATGTGAAACGCCAGATCCCAGGCAGCAAACCACGGATACTCCCACTTATCCGGCATGGACAACACATCATGAATGTAGATCTGGCGCCATTCCCGGTTGCGACCCTCAAGACGGCTTGTCGGCGGGGCGGGCTGGCCTTCATCGCCTTTGAGCCAGTCTTCCACGATGTAATGATAGAACTGGCGGGTCCAGATCAGGCCGGCCTGCGCCTGGCGGGCGAC
>CAZZCL010000057.1:0-20815 GCA_964652295.1 uncultured Chthoniobacterales bacterium | reverse complement strand
CGCGGGTTGCCCGGCCGGTGCCTCGTCATCCTGCGCGACGGTGACAACGGGCCAACACAGCACAAGACCGATCGCGCAGGCGACATGCATCGCCCGGCGTGCGCTTAACGCCTGCGCAGCAAGGCAGGACAACGCAGGTACGGATTTGAGGATTGTGAGGGGGTTCATCATTCTAAACAAAGCCGGTGCGCTACGCTGTCAACCGATTCCCGCATGGCGGCGATTGCGCGTCGTGTCGCTTCCGGATACGCTGGGTGCTTGATGCAATCTTCCAGGCACGATTTTGCTTCAGATCTCGAGCGGTTCCGTGCTGCCGGACTGGAGCGCACGCTGCATGAGGTCGCGGAGGCCGGAGCGGCAGAGTTTGTGTTTGCCCGGCGCCGGATAATCAATTTTGGCGCGAACGATTATCTCGGGCTATCAGTACATCCTGCTGTGAAACAGGCCGCTGTCGCTGCGGTCGATCAGTGGGGTGTCGGTGCAGGCGCAGCGCGCCTGCTTTCCGGAACGCGCACCCCGCATTGCGAGCTTGAGGACGCGCTCGCTGCGTTCAAGGGGGTTGAAGCGGTGCTGACGTTTTCGTGCGGCTATACCACCGCGCTGGGAATTCTTCCTGCGCTGGCGGGTCCTGAAGACGTTGTCATTCTCGATAAACTCAGTCATGCATGCCTGATTGACGGTGCACGGCTGAGCCGGGCGCGCCTCCGCGTTTTTGCCCACAACCATATTGGTAAACTGGAGGGCCATCTTGCCTGGGCGCGCGAGAACCAGCCTTCGTCGAGAATTGTGGTTATTACCGAATCCATCTTCAGCATGGATGGCGATGCGGCGTCCCTGACCGATCTGGTCACCTTGCGCGAACGCTACGGGGCGCTGCTTTTTGTCGATGAAGCGCATGCCACAGGGGTTGTCGGCCCTGATGGTCGCGGGCTGTGCGTGGATGACGATGGCGCTTCGACCGCCGATCTGTGCATGGGCACGCTGTCCAAAGCGCTGGGTGTCGCGGGGGGATTTGTCGCCGGCAGCCGTGATGCGATCGATTATCTTGTGCATCGCGCGCGGAGTTTTGTGTTTTCCACCGCGCCGCCGCCCGCCATGGCTTCCGCCGCCCTTGCCGCCTTGAAAATTGTGCAGGCTCCGGAAGGTGCCGAGTTGCGCGGGCGTCTTTTTAGTAATGTCAAAAGGCTTGTGAAGGGGTTGCCACAACGGTTTGCCCCCCGGACGGAGTCATGCGCCGGGGCAATCGTTCCGCTGCATGTAGGGAACGAACGGCGCGCATTGAATGCGTCGCGATCGCTTCAGGCTCGGGGGTTCTATGTCCCGGCCATCCGATATCCAACCGTGCCGCGCGGTGCTGCACGGCTGCGCGCCTGCCTGAGCGCGGCGCACACAGCCGATCAGATTGACAGATTGCTGGAGGCGCTGCATGCGCTGGCAAAGGCAATGGACGCGTCCAGTGAAGCCTGAGCTGACGTCCGCAGCGCCGTTTACGTTGGAGATCCTCAATCGCCAGCGCTGTGTCCGATTCAATCTGGCGTTGGTACGGAAGATTGTTGCAGCGGCTCTTCCCGATGCGCGCACAGCGATCGGGCCGGGAGATCGGCCGCTTGAACGGCTCGAGCAGGTGTCGTGCATCGTGGTGTCGGACCGAACGATGCGCACGTTGCACCGACGTTTCCTCGGCGATTCTTCGTCAACCGATGTGATCACCTTTCAGCATGGGGAAATTGTTACGTGCGCCGAGGTTGCGCTTGTTGCAGCGGCCGAAATGGGTACGTCGGTCGAAAAGGAACTTGCCCTGTATCTGATACACGGGTTGCTGCATCTCAACGGGTATGACGACCGGGATGCGGAGGGCGCGGCGCGCATGGCTTCGATCCAGCAGGATATTCTGCTGAAGGCAACGCAGCCAAGCGGACCACCACGGCGGACGTCGTAAGCGACGCGCCTACCGGCTCTCGGATATTGCGTCCTGACGTTGCATCCACCGAACGTGGGGGCGTTACAACCCGAAAAACGTTCTGCCGGCTCTCACGGTGCCACCATCAGCAAATTCGCTGTCGGCATACTCGGGCAGCCCGGCCCCATCCGGCGGAAGCACACCCGCAGCGGGGAGTTCCCCCCGAGGGTTGGGCTGTTGCGGTTGCTCGTTGCGCACGAGGCCCGCAACTCCGGCAGCTGTTGAGGATGACGCGGCCACACGGGCGCCCTGAGCGCTTTCGGCCCAGCCGGGTGCGGCATCCGGAGCATTGCGCCGCCAGCGCGCTGCGCGTTCTTCGGCTTTGGATTCGGCGAGCACTGTGCGCAACGGCTGGCGCGTTACGGAAACCTCCGCTCCCAAGCCAATTCGCTCGTACAGATCGATCACATCGCGGCTGGTCATCCTAATGCACCCATAACTCGCAGGTGTGCCGATCCGGTATTCCTCAGTGGTGCCATGGATGTAAATGTAACGCTGGAAAGCGTTGCGATTGTGCTCCTGCAGGCCTTCCAACCAGATGATGCGGCTCACGATGGGATCGCGACCCGGCGAGTTGGGCCGCAAAATTTCTCCGGTGGCTCTGCGGGATTTGAACACAGCGCCGCTCGGCGCGCCTGTCCCGATCTTTTTCGCAACGCGCATTCGCCCCTCGGGCGTGGCATAACTGCCTGGGGAATCGCCGATGCCGAATTTCGACGTTGAGACGGGGTAGACATCCTGCAATTCGTGATGACGGAAGAGAGCCATCTTCTGGTCGGGCAACGAGATGACCATATGGCTTGCGGTATCGGGCGTTGCGCATCCGCCGCAGAGAAGCGCGGCCAGAAGCCCAGGCAGCAAAGCTGGCCATGCGCGAAGTGTATTGCGGTGGACGCCCGATGGATCAGGCCACAGCAGGTGCAGGAGGCGGGTCGTCATCAGTATTGGGATTCGGTGTGTCGTCGAGTCGTGGGAGCCATCCGGCCACCGAACACCAGGCCACATAACCGAACCCGACAGCGAATAACATGAGAAAGGGAAGCGTGATAAACTGTCCATTGGCAGCCGCGTACCATGCGAAAAACGCGAAGTACACCGAGAGCATGATTTCCAGGAACGGCATAATTGTCTTCATGGGAAGATAACGCGCCGTGCGCCATGCCTGGCTGCGGTTTTCGATGGCGTACTTCGGCGTGCGGGCAAATTCTGAGCGATAATTAAAAATGGCTTCCAACACGCCGCGAGCGTTGTTCAACGACATGCCGATGCCGAGTGCCAGAAGCATAGGCAGGTAGATGAGCTGGCGATGCCATGTTCTCGGATACAACGCAGCCTGGGCGCAGATATAAAACAGAGCGACCGACACCGAGGATGCGACGAAGATTGGCACATCGACCATAATGAGACGCAGTGTGCCGTAATCCGGACCTCCGGATGAGGGATGAAGCAACACGCAGAGACACACCAGCAGCAGATACGCAAAGTTGGATGTCAGATGGGCAGTCGCTTCCATTTTGACGACGAATGGCAGGCGGCTTGCCCAGATGCGCGGGAGCATCTTTTTGCAGGTTTGGATGGATCCTTTCGTCCAGCGGTGTTGCTGGGATTTGAATCCATTCATATCGATCGGCAGCTCCGCCGGTGTCACAATGTCGGGAAGAAACACGAATCGCCAGCCGCGCAACTGCGCCCGGTAGCTAAGGTCGAGATCTTCGGTGAGGGTATCGTGCTGCCAGCCGCCGGCGTCGGCGATGCACGACTTCCGCCACAATCCTGCAGTCCCATTGAAATTGAAGAAACGCCCGCTGCGGCTGCGCGCCGTTTGTTCGAGCAGGAGATGGCCGTCGAGAAAGATGGCCTGCATGCGGGTCAGCAGGGAATATCCGCGATTCAGATGCCCCCACCGCGTCTGGATCATTCCGACGCCGGGATCGGTGAAATGATGAACCGTTGTTTGTAACAGATCGGGATCCGGAACGAAATCTGCGTCGAGAATAAGCAGGAACTCTCCCCGGGCACACCGCAGACCGTACTCAAGTGCGCCGGCTTTATAGCCGATCCGGTTGGGCCGACGCACATAGTCGATGTTCAACCCCCGCGCCCGCCATTCCTCCACCTTGCGCTTCGCGATTCCGGCGGTTTCATCGGTCGAATCGTCCAGCACCTGCACTTGCAGGCGGTCGCGCGGATAATCCAGCTGGGCGACCGAATCGATGAGGCGTTCGACAACGTAAACCTCGTTATATATGGGCAGCTGCACCGTTATGACAGGCAACTCGGAAAATTGCGCTGCCGGGGCGCTGCTCCGCTTCCGGTTGCGCAGAAACAGATAAACGATGGAGTACCGATGGATGCCGTAAGCGGACAGGCCGGCCAGCGTTACAACGTAACAGACTGTCCACAGCATCCAGCCTATGCCAAGATCCATAAGGGGCAGTTCGCAGAAATCGGAAAAGTCAGATGATTCGCGCCAGGCCGGAGCGCAGTGTCGGGAAGTGCTGCGATCTTTGCAGCAGGCCCGCTGTGTTCCGGCAAGAATTTCATACGCTGCGATACTGCGTGAAGGCACGGAGTGTCGTCAAGCGCAATTTGGCAGCATTCACGCAGCGGGAAGATGGCGCAGGTTTGCGCGCAGCCGACGGGCCTGACGGATGAGTTCCTTCCACAACGCCTCACGATCTGCCGTGGTCGCTCCCCGGATTGCGTTCGCGCGCGCAAGAGCGCGTACCGCGCTGATCGTACGGTACCGTGCGCGGGCCTCCGATTCGAGGGTGGCATCGTCCAACCCACCAAGACGCAGGAACTCCCGGCGCAGCGCAGCGGCATCCGGCTGCTCTTCCACGGTGCGCAGAAGAGCCAGTGTTGTCCGCACTGCCGTGGTTGTCTCTTCCACTGCGTCTTTCTCCGCCGCGCGGGCAGCCAGTTCCCGTCGTGCCGCTGCCGGTTTATCTGCGACGATGCGGCCTGCCCCCGCTTCGCGGGCAATGCGACGCAACTCCTGCACACCGAGCGTTTTCCGTGCAACAGGCGAATCGAGCAAGGCTTCCAGTGCCGCAATCCCGGCCACGCCGCCACGCTCGAAATCGTCCAATGCCGTTTCCAACGTGTCCAGCGAAGAGCGCACCCTGCGCACCGCAGCTGCGAGGTGTTTGCCGCCGCCATCGGTGGTCGCCAGACGTGTTGCTGCGCGACGGAGTTCCGATGCAAGTTCCTTAAATGCGGCGCCGCCGCCGGACGTGGAGTGCGATGTCATTTCAAGCGGTCGAAGTGGTCAAGATAATCCCGCGCAAGATCGCTGTAATCGAGCGCCCCGTTGCTTGTAGGCGCATAGAGAACCACCGGCCGATGCGCGCCGGCCGATGCTGCCACCTGGACGCACCGTCGGATTGGGGGCCGAAGCACGCGCGCCTGCGAATGCACTTTCCCGCTCCGACGCAAAATATCGGCGAGCACCTCCAGGTCGTTGGATCCCTGCTCCAACACGTTTTGTCGGCTCATGAAATGGCTGACGAGAAACCCGGCAATGGCGGGCCGTTTTCGACCCGAGAGTTGGCCGGCGACCCTGTCATAAAAATCCGAAACCAGTTCCACAAGCACTTCGGCTCCGGACAACGATAGAAAGTCGGGGATATACGGCACAATGAGATAATCCGCCGCGAAAAGCGCATTACGCGTTACGCTGTACACGTTGGGAGGACAATCCAATAGGATGTCGTCGTAGTCATCCAGCACGGGTGCCAGGGCGCGTCGGAGAAACGTGTGCGGATGCGCCTGGCGCGTATCGTGTATGCGATCTTCGATCTTTAACAACTCCACGCTGGATGGCAGGAGATCGAGCTTCTCGATTAACGGCGCTTCATCGAAGGGAACACCGCGCACCACCGCCTTGTCGAAGTCAAACGAGTTGGTGCCGCGGATGTAATCGGAGAAAATTTGTGTGACAGTTCGCTGCGGACGGCTGACATGCTCCTGCCATTGTGCAAGCGTCATCAGCCAAAGACTGGCGTTTGCCTGGGCGTCGAGATCGACAACAAGCACCCGGCGGTTTTCCTGACGCGCAAGACACGCGGCAAGGTTTACAACCGACGCCGTTTTTCCCACGCCCCCCTTGAAATTCATGAAGGCTGCCACGCGTGCCGCCATGAGGCATTCAAGCATGGCAACCCATTGTGAGCAAGGGTTTTGCGTCGCGCACAACCCGCAGCATATCTTTGCCGGAGAGACCGGCGCACGATCTCCAGCCTGCGGGACGCAGGCCGTGAAACGTCAGGTTTCCAACCCGATCCTGACATTAGCACGCACAACGTCCGCCTCCAGAATGCGCACGCGGATGCGCGCACCCGGTCGGATGGTCGGACCGCGTCGCGCTCGCGGCTCGAGAACTTTCGTTCCGCCGCGCAGAATGTATCCCGTGCGGTGCAGTTCCCAGACAGGAAGAAAACATTCCAGGGAAAGTGCTTCGATCTCAAGCTTCAATCCCTTTGGCAGGACGTCCAGCACAAGAGCGTCCTGCACGGTGTTCACAAGTCCCGCAGCCAGCTCGATCTGAAGTGCGCGCACCGCATGCCGTTCGGCATCCGCCGCTGCGCGCTCGCGTTCCGAAGCCAGGGACGCCACAGCCTGCAGGCTTACTGGAGCCAGTGGCGCTGGCGGACTCCAACCCAGCCATTGGACCAGTGCGCGGTGGACGACAAGATCGGGGTAGCGCCGGATGGGACTTGTAAAATGCGTGTAGTTGGCCTTTGCAAGCCCGTAGTGCCCGAGCGGTTCAGAATGGTAGACCGCCAGACGCAGGCTGCGTAACAGAGCCAGTTTCAATGCAGGCTCATCTTCGCGCCCCCGAATAACCTGCAGATACCGCTGTAACCCGCCTGGAGAATTGAGATTGCCGGGATTCAACCCAAGGCCCTCGGCGGTTTCCTGCAATTCCATAAGGCGCTCGGGATCCGGTGCTTCATGAATTCGATACAAGGCTGCGCGTTGCGCGCCTTTCAATGCCGCTGCCACGGCATCGTTTGCCGCGAGCATGAACTCTTCGACAAGGCGATGCGAACGGTCGTGCGCCACGCGTTCCACCCGCAGCGGTGTCCCACCCGCATCAACGCGGACTTTCACCTCCGGAAAATCGAGATCTAAAGCGCCTTGCGCAAAGCGTCGTCTCCGCAACGCGTCTGCAGCCTGCGATGCCGTTGCAAGAAGTTCGTCGCGGTTATTCTCCAGCAGAATGAACGCCTCCGGATAGCTGAGCTTGCGCACGACACGGATCAGGCCGCGATGAAATCGCGCAGCTTCAATGCCGCCATCCGCCGTAATGTCCATCTCCGCTGTCAACACCGGACGTTCCGTGTCCGGAAGCAAACTGCACAAATCTGTGCTCAACCGTTCTGGCAGCATGGGGATCACGCGGTCCGGCAGATACACGCTGGTTCCGCGCTGCATCGCCTCGGCATCGATTGCGCCGCCGGGGCGCACGCAACGCGATACGTCGGCGATATGAACCCAGATCCGCCAGCCGGATCCACGCGCTTGCGCGTGGATGGCATCGTCGTGATCGCGCGCATCCTCCGGGTCGATGGTTACAACCGGTTGATCTCGGAAATCGGTGCGAGCGGCGGTTTCCTCGATGGACAGCGATTCTGCCAGCTCACCTGCCTCGGCCAGTGCTTCCGGTGGGAAGTCATCTTTCAACCCGTAGCGCGAGGTAAGCGCATTGCGATCGGCATCGCGCGTGCCGGCGGGACCGAACTGTTCCACAATCGCTCCCGGCAACGGGGCCGAGGCCGAAGGCCAGTTGCCGAGTCGCACCCGCACCCGTTCGCCCGCTGGCGGATGCTCCTCTCCCGCAAGCGACACCCGGTGGACGAACCCCGGTTCGTCCACCTCCACAAATGTGTCACGCCCCTCCACCCGCACAATACCCGTCACATCCTCGCGGGCGCGCTTCAAAATTCGAACCACGCGCGCCTCCGGGATCCAACCCCGACGCAGCATACGCCCGGGTGCAGTATGGAATTCGCGCGCAAGCACGCGGTCCCGATGCAAGGCGCTGCTCGCGCGACGTTCATTGACCAGGGCGATGGTTTCGCCGGTGTCTTCATTCACAAGCCGGGCTGTCCGGCTGCGTGGCGAGAACCGGATGCTGCCCACAAACAATCCCATTGATCGAGGCGGACCGACATCTCCGCGGGCATTGCGCGCCGCAAGCCCCGCAGATTCAAGCTCCACCAGCAACGCGTTCATCCGTTCCCGATCCGGTTGTTTGAGCCGGAGTCGATCCGCCAGCGCTGCCGGTTTCGCAGGGCGTTTCAATGCGTTGACACACGCAAGGAGCCGCTCGCGCAGGGAATCCGAGGAAGAATCGGCGGAAAGGTCGTTCACGCAGCGCCCTGGGAAAGTCCCGGATCGTTGCCAGTGAAAACGCGCGGCAATGGGGCGCAAACAGAACGTGGCGAAGGACGTGGAGCGGAGTGGCCAACGCCAATCCTGCAGCGGCAGCAGCCGCTGACGGTTGAACGGGAAGTTTTGATCGCCATTCCGGAATTTGTGATGCGGCTTCTGTCTACCCTTCGATGGTGTTCATCTCGACGGGTTCGACCTTTAACCCCTCCGATTCCAGCCAATCGATCGCCTTTTTGATTGTATCGCGTTCTCCCTCCAATTCGATCGATACAATGCCGATCTCCTCGGTGATGCTGGCCTGACGCACATTGGTTATAACATTGAACTTATGTCCCACCTCATAAATCACGGGACGGGTGATCAATCGCGAAGGATACATCAGCCAGAGACGCGTTTTTTCTGTCATAACATTCCATGCGTTGCGGGTGGAGACCTGACGGCCCGGCCGTCAGCTCGCGCCGACCCTTGGCGCGATTACCCGCCGGCAATGGCAGGGACGATGCTCAGTTCGTCGCCGTCTTTCACTTTCGTTTCTTTTTCTTCAAGAAAACGGATGTCTTCATCGTTCAGAAATACATTAACGAAACGGCGGACGTTGCCGCTTTCGTCGCAGATGCGTTCCTTCAGGCCCGCGAAGCGGGTTTCAAGATCGTCGATGACTGCGCCGACTGTTTCGCCGGAGGAATCGACAACTTCCTGGTCGTTAGTCAGTTTGCGCAGGGGAGCGGGGATGCGGACGTGGATGGTCATAAGAATGGCAGGGTTGAAGGGAATGAAGATGACCGGTTGGTCAGGGATGGTAAATGGGTTTAACGATGTTATGGGTCGGCCTCACGCACGGAGCAACATGTTTCCGCGCGCATGGACTCCTGAGGGGGTGTGTCATGCGGCGGCAGCAATTGCGGCTGAAGGTTGCGGCGCAGGTGCCCCGGCTAGTTCCGCCCCCACCACCGATTCAAATTCGCGCAGGCTCGGGCTGATGAGGCGTGGCTCGCCGCAACGGCCTGCGATGGCTTCCTGCGTCTTGAGTCCGTGGCCCGTAATGCATAGGACCACTTCCTCCCCGCTCGGGATGGCGCCGGACGCGATGAGTTTCTTTGCGCAGGCGACAGTTACGCCTCCTGCCGTCTCGGCAAAGATGCCCTCCGTTTCTGCGAGCAGTCGGATGCCTTCCACAACTTCTTCATCGGTGCAATCTTCCGCAGCCCCGCCCGTCGCGCGCATGCTGTGAATGGCATAATAACCGTCCGCCGGAGTTCCGATCGCAAGCGACTTGACGATTGTTTGCGGTTTGGCCACGGGTTTGACAATGTCGGTGCCGCGCTTCATGGCGGCTGAAATCGGGCCGCAGCCGACCGCCTGCGCTCCGTGAATGCTGAATGGCGTTCTGTCGACAAGGCCCAGTGTGGCAAATTCGTTGTACGCCTTATTGATTTTTGTGAGGAGCGAGCCGCTGGCCATGCACACGACGGTATGGCGTGGAATGCGCCAGCCAAGCTGTTCGATAATTTCAAACCCCATGGTTTTCGAGCCCTCGGCATAGTACGGTCGCAAATTCACGTTCACGAAACCGATCGGATATTTCTGGCCAATTTCTGAACACAAGCGATTCACTTGATCGTATGGACCATGAATCCCAATGACGTTGGTGCCGTATACCAGCGACCCGAGCACTTTTCCCTGCTCAAGATCTGCCGGGATCAGAACATAACTTTTCAGCCCGGCGGACGCGGCATTGGCTGCCACGGAATTTGCAAGGTTACCCGTCGAGGCGCACGCGACGATGCGATAGCCCAGCTCCTTTGCCCGGCTCAAGGCCACGGAAACCACCCGATCTTTAAACGATAATGTGGGATAATTGACGGTATCGTTCTTTACGTACGCGGCGCGAACGCCCAGCCGTTCCGCAAGCCGCGGTGCGTGCACAAGCGGGGTAAAACCCACCTGCAACCCGACTGACGGCGCCGTATCGATGGGCAACAGCTCGCGATAACGCCACATTGTCTGCGGGCGGCGCTCGATCGTCTCGCGCGTGAGCGCGTTGCCGACAGCGTCGTAATCGTACGCGGCCTCGAGTGGGCCAAAATCGAATTCGCAGACGTGCGTGGCGGCCTTGGGATAGGACCGGCCGCATTCGCGGCATTTCAGATGGGTGAAATACGGGGATTTGTCCATGGCAGTTCAGAAACGGCAATGCTCCTCAGCGGGGCAGACAATTCCGAACTTTGAAACCCCTCCAACGATGCGCGGGCAATCGACGCAGGCAAAACTCAGCGCGCTAACTGCCTCTCATCTTCCCGTTGGCAATTGAACAATTCCGTGGACACAACATGGTGCCGACCGGTTTTGCCCCGCTGCCGCGGGCTGGATTTGGCACCTGGACCCATCCGTGAGATTTGCTCAACAGTATCATCGCGCGCGATGGCGCTAAGATCAGGCTGAACATGTCACAGATGGCGGTTGCCGTGGCTTCAAAGGGCCAGTCCCTCCGCCACTCTTGATAAGAGCTTAAGTCAACGTTAAGGCACTCTCGCGATGCGTCAAACGGAAAACGTGCCGCCGGCCTGACCCCGCATTTCCGGGTGTCCTGCTTCTTCAGCCCATAATCGCTTCAATGCGCGCATTATCGGAAAGCAATGCATTCGGTATGAGGTTTCCCTCCACAGGCGTGCCGTTGATCGTTAAAGCCGTGACCCCCTTTTGGACTCCGCGGGGGTTCCTGACAGCGATGGAAAGCCGTTTGCCACGCAGCGTGCGTTCCACGTGGAATTCCGGCCATGACGCCGGAATGCAGGGGTCGATGCGGAGACCGTCAACCAATGGTTGAATTCCGAGGATGGCCTGTTGAGCAGTGTAATTCGCCCACGCAGCCGTGCCGCTCAACCATGGCACGCGGCTTGCCCCCTCACGTTTGCTGTGACGGCTGTGCGTACTCTGACAATGCGCGTAGGGCTCAATTTCGCGGACCTCAGCACGGTCATTCCATGATGCGGGCATGAACGCCTTGTAATATTCGAATGCGCGATCTCCTTTGCCGCGCAGGCATTGCGCCCACACACCCCAGCTTTGCGTGTGCGAAAAGATGCCGCCATTTTCTTTACAACCAGGATTCATCAACACCGCGCGCATCACTTCAAACGGCGTTTTCTCAAGGGCCGGATCGCATATCAATAATCCGAACGGGCTGAACAGGCGTTGGTGCACTGTTTCGAGCGCGCGCGCTGCCTGGTCCTCGTCCGCAGCCCCGCTGATCACAGCCCAGACCTGCGTGTTCAGATAAACCTGCCCCTCCTCATAATCTTTTGTGCCATACACCGTTCCATCGTCGCCAATGGCCCAGATAAACCACTCTCCATCCCAGCACACATTGCGGATGCAGACGTCAAGATCCGCACGGGAGGCTTCCGCCCACTGCGCTTCCGCATCGTGCGCCAACGACCGCGCAATGCGCGCGTACGTATCGAGACCGAGCCGGAGTTGAAACGTCACAAACACGCTTTCGCCGTTGTAACCGAGACGAATACAGTCATTCCAATCCGCCGCCAAACCGCACGGCAACCCGTTGCGGCCCCGGCGTTCCAGATTGAATTCCAGCGCCCGCCGCATGTGGCCCAGTACCGTCGCTTCTCCGGTGTCGGAGTACGGCAGAACCTCGTCGTAAAACGCGATGTCACCCGTTTCCTCCACGTAAGCCGGGATGGCATTGAAAAACCACAGGCAATCGTCCGACCGATACCGTTCGGGCGCGGTCAGCTCCATCTTTCCGGGCTTATGCTCCCATGGACGGATTTCCGGGCGCGCGCCGCCGGTGGATTCCTGTCCGGTTAACATCAGCGCAAGGCGCGCGCGCACCTCCGGCGGGTTGGCGCTCACAACCCCAAGGCAATCCTGCACGGTGTCGCGGAATCCGTAGCCGTCTCGTTGATCGCCCGTGTAAACGAAACTGCAGGAACGAGACCATTCGAATGTCATCAACGCGTTGTAGGCGCTCCAAACGTTCACGTTCGAGTTGAACGCTGCGTCCGGTGTCCGCACCTGGAAGGTATCCAGCTGGCGATGCCAGTGGGTTTTCACCGCGTCCAGCGCCCGGTCGACTTCCGCCGTATCGGCAAAACGTTCGCGCGCTGCCGCTCCCTGCGTGTCCGAATGTCCGGCCCCGAGCAGGAAAGTAAATCGGCGCGCTTCGCCCGGCGCAAGTGTGAGCTGGGTTTGCAGCGCGCCACAGGCGTTGTCCGCGTAAGCCTCAGACCCTGAGCAACGCCCGTTGACCACCGCCTCCGGATTGTCGAAGCGTCCATAGCGACCAAGAAACGTTTCCCGATCGCAATCGTGCCCATGCACATCGGTGCCTGCCAGAGTCATCCACCAGTACCGCGCCTGATTGCGGTTGGCGAAATCGTGGGGATCCTCAGGGAGCCGCGCGCAGCTGGACGCCGCGATGAGGCCGTCGTGGGCGGATGCCTGCACGATGTACTGTGTGTACTGCAGGTTCAGCAGATCGTTGATGAGATTCCATTCGTTGGTGAACTCCGCAAACCCGAACACATCAAGCGTGCGCGGTCGGTCGCTTTCGTTGGTCACAGTTGCGCTCCAGCATTCAAATGTCTCATCCAACGGGACGAAATAGGTCACCGAGGCGGCGATCCCTTTGTACCGGCTCGAAATGATGGCGTACCCCGTGCCAAAGCGGCATTCGCTTTCGAACTCACTCAGGGATTTTCCGACCGGTTGCCACGAGACACTCCAGTAATCCTCGTCCTCTGCGTCGCGCAGGTACACGAGACGCCCGGGTTGATCCGCCGGAATGCTGTTGTAGCGAAATCGTAGCAGGCGCCCCTCAGCCGGGGACGTCATGAAACTATAGCCGCCAGCGTGATTGGAGATCACGCCGCCATATTTGCGTGAGCCGATATAGTTGGTCCACGGCCGTGGCGTGTCCGGGCGTTCGATCACATATTCACGGTTTGCGTCGTCGAAATAGCCGTATCGCATGCGGGGAATAAAAACAGAGGATTCGGGAATTTTAGGAAACGGAGTGTGCTCAACCGATGCAGAGATTGTCTGGTACTGTTCCGTCGTGCAACGATTATGAAAAGCGGCAACGGTCGCAGGGTGCCAACTCCCTGCGGATGCCCGTTGCGGAGGATCATTTCTAACCCGCTGCTGCCGGAACGCGGTCGGCCACGCCTGCAAGATGACGCACCGCGGCATCCGTAAACGGTGCCTGCGGCTCAAGACCCAGGGTATTCAACAGCTCCAAATCCGCATCTTTCCCGGGGTTATCCGCGGTGAGCAGTTTCTCGCCGTAGAAAATCGAGTTGGCACCAGCGTAAAAACACAGCGCCTGCGCTTCGCGCGACAACTCACTGCGACCCGCCGACAACCGCACTTTTGCCGTGGGAATGGCAAGTCGCGTCACGGCGATCATCCGCACCAGATCGAACACATCAAGGGGGATCTGTTCCTCCAGCGGGGTGCCCGGCATTGGCATCAGACAATTGATCGGAACGCTCTCGGGTTTCGGATCAAAACCGCACAACACTTCGAGCATCCGCAACCGGTCGGCAGGCGTCTCGCCCATTCCAAGGATGCCGCCGCAACACACCGCCATGCCCGCCTTTTGCACCGCGCCAATGGTTTGCAGACGATCTTCAAATGTGTGCGTGCTCACAATCTCCGGATAGTACTCCGGCGAAGTGTCGATGTTATGATTGTAGGCGGTCACACCCGCCTCGCGCAGCCGTTGCGCAGCGGCCGGCGTCAGGCTGCCCAGTGTCACGCAAACCTCCAGATCCAGAGCCCGCACCGTGCGCACAATGTCGAGAACCCGTTCGAATTTTGGGTCGTGCTCCGTCACTCCGCGCCATGCGGCCCCCATGCAGAAACGCGTCGAACCCCCGTCTTTGGCCCGGCGTGCTGCCTCCAAAACTTCCGCGGTTTCCAGCAAAGCTTCGCGTTCCACCGGCGAATCGTGGTGCGCGCTTTGCGCGCAGTACTTGCAATCCTCACTGCACCCACCCGTTTTGATGCTCAACAACGTGCACAACTGCACTTCATTCTGGGGCCAATGCTGGCGATGCACACCGTGGCTGCGGCTGATCAGATCGAAGAACGGTTGGTTATACAGGAGTTCAAGTTCGGCGAAACGCATGGCAAAACTCAGCTATAACGCAGCCAACCGCGCCCGTCCAGTGGTCCAGTGCGTCAATCCACAGTGTTTCCGCTTGCGGCCATGGCATTCTAAGTCCAGGGGTTTGTGAGTTCAGGAAGGGTGGCTGAGTCCGGTCGAAGGCACTCGACTCGAAATCGAGCGTAGGGTTAAACCTACCGTGGGTTCGAATCCCACCCCTTCCGCCACAGAAACCGGGATACGAATCGCTGTGAATGGCAATGCCGCCGGTTCAGGCGGGCTGAAAGAGAGTGCCACCCTCACTCCGTCATGGACCGAACAGAAACTCCAAGTTGGACCGAGGTGCACGGCTTCGCGCGAGGCTGAGACGCAAGACAGCTGGCCGCGCAGCAGTCCACCTCGCTGCCGCTGAATCTGCGTCGAGCGGCATCCGGCTCGCGCAACTCGACAACGTATCCCGTCTCGCCAGGCGCAGTGAACAGATCGCGTAGTTGCTGCTGGCCAAAGCCGAATTGCCAATGCAAGATTCACATTTGGGGGAGCCATCTTCTATTAAAATGGCGGCCTCCAACACATCGTTGCCACAGCGCATGCCGCTCGCTCGTGCCGGTATGCACCAGAGCGTTAGGTCTGCCGGTTCGTGTTACAACCTTGCTTGTGGTGAAACGTTGTCGTTTCCAGAGAACACAGTGTGCACCACCCCCGGCATTGCAAATTGCCGTCTCGACGCCGACTTTGATTGCATGGGAAGCATGCAAAACTATGCTCGTCCCTCCGTGAAAGTTGTCAGCCGGTAACGCCAGCGGTGTTTGCCGGACGGGATTCGATAGGGAGGCTCTGTGTCCGGTCCGCAGCTCGCTGTGCCGAGGCCGCGCTGGCGGTAGTCGAGGTTCAGGACAGTTTCGGCGCGGGGCTTCAATTCCCAGGTGTGGGTTGCGGCGAAAAGGTCCTGCGCTGTGACGTGGCTGGCTGAGAATTCGAGCGGGCCGCGGGCTTCAATCCGCAATACAGTTCGCCCATTGTCGATCTCGAGCCAACGGGTGTCCGTGTGGTTGCCGTGCTCTTGCGGCAGAATGTAAGAAACATATTGTTCGCTCACCGTGCTGCGATGAAGTCCAATCATCGCGGCCCGCTTTCTATCGGAATAGTTTTCGAAGGGTCCCCGGCCGTACCATCGTAGAGATTCGAACCCAAGAGCCAATATCCAGCGCACACCAAGGCGGGGCGGGTCCCCTAGCCCGGCGGGAACGTTGAATTCGTGATTCGCAGTGAGGGAACCATCGGTTGCGATTGTGAACTCCATATCGAGCGAAATACCGCGTCCGGCTTTTCCGCACTCGACATATTGAGGATTCCAGACCCGCACCCCGCCATTGTGCAAGCGTTCCCAACGGATGCCTTTCGAGGTAACAACCGCGTCAGGAATTCCCAGGGCCTGCCACCGGCCAAGCGGTTTGGACGTCTGACCGGTCCAACCCTTGATTCCGTCGTTGTCAGTCGCCGCCCGCCAGATTTGCAGCTCGGGGCCCTTCTCGCAGATGCGATGTCCATCGTGCGACAGCGCGGCGAGACCGGCGTCAGTAAAAAGGAATCCTGCATGTCCGCAGGCGATATGAAGCGCGCCAGCGCTCTCGGAGATTGTGATCGGATGTCGGGGCATGCGGCGAGGCAATCTCGCGGGGCGTCTTGCAAGCCGCGTCTGGTCCCAACCCAGAAGATGACCTTTCGGGCACCAAGGCGCTGTGCGTGCAGCAGTGTAACGGAAGTTTACTAAAATCTCGCCTGCGAGCGACCCGATCGGAGGCAATGGCAGGGTGAACTTCCGGCTTTCTCCCGGGGGGATGCGTGTGGTGGGGAGTATGCCGCCTGCCATGCGGACGCCCTCGGCCGTCAGTTCCCATCCGATGCGAATGCCAGACGAATCGAGAAAGTGCTGCCGGTTTGCGATGCATGCACGTCCTGATTTGCTGTCGAATCCCGCCAAGCGAAGGGGTTGCGCGAGGTGACGAAATTCTTCCAAGCCAGGATGCGGCGTGCGGTCGGGCCAGACCAGGCCGTCGCAGCAGAAGTTGAGGTCGTTGGGCGTGTCTCCAAAATCGCCGCCATAACCCCAGAAGGACTGACCTTCAGGTGTGTGTTGAAGAATTCCGTGGTCGATCCACTCCCAAATAAAGCCGCCCTGCAATCCGGGGTATTTGTCAAAGAGGTCGTAATAGTCCGCGAGACCGCCGTTGCTGTTCCCCATGGCGTGTGAATACTCACACATGATGAGCGGGCGCCTGCGGTCTGGATGCTTCTTGTTGCTAGCCCATTCCTTGAGGCTTTTAAGTTGCGGGTACATGGGGCAGACGATGTCAGTGACGTCGTCCCCACCCTCATAAATGAAATGCCCCGGCTGGTCTTTCTCGCCCAACCCCTGTATCCAGATTCCGGGTTCATAGTGGAGCGGCCGCGATGGATCTCGGCCCCGCACCCAGGCTGCCATGGCCTTCTGATTGACACCACAGCCGGTCTCGTTGCCGAGGGACCATAAAATCACCGATGGGTGATTCTTGTCGCGCTCCACCATTCGGATGGCACGGTCCAGAAATGCGGGTCCCCAGACGGGATCATGCCCGAGGGCATGATAAAATGCATGGGCTTCGAGATTGGCTTCATCGATCACGTAAAGGCCCAGCTCATCACATAGGTCAAGCCAGTAGGAATCATTCGGATAATGCGAGCAACGGACGGCGTTGATGTTGGCCCGCTTCATGGCGATGGCATCGGTGCGCAGGGTCGCTCGGTCCAGAGCCTTGCCCTTTGTGTCATGATGATCGTGCCGATTGACGCCATGAATGAGGACTCGCTGGCCATTGATGAGCAACATGCGATCGCGGACTTCAACTCTGCGAAATCCAACGCGGATACTGGTCGATTCCACATGCCCACCGGCGGGGTCCAGCAAACTGACGACCAGCGTGTAGAGTGTCGGACTTTCCGCTGACCAGGGTGAGGGCCGATGTATAGGAATGTCGCAACAGACAGATTTGCGCACCAGGGCCTGGGGTCCCGCCGGACCCACAGCCACCTGCACCGTGCGCGCACCTGCGGGAAGCGCCTTGCCACGGGGGTTGAGCAGCCGGGTGGAGACGCTCCATCCTTCTTCCGTTCTGTCATCAAAGCCCACCGGAACATCAATCCGCAGAAGACCGCATTGTTTTTGGTGGTCGTAATCCCCGCGGGCGTAGACATCCGAGATGTGTACCGGCCCCTTCGAAATCAGGAAGACCTCACGATGCAATCCACCCATCCACCATTGGTCCTGATCCTCGATGTAAGAGGCATCCGACCATTTGACCACAACCGCGGAAACGAGATTCTTTTTTCCCGGCTGCACCCGGTCGGTGATGTCGAACTCCGATGGCAGGCGGCTGTCTTTGGCCAGGCCCACAAAGCAGCCGTTCACAAAAAGGGATAGCACACTTTCAGCGCCCCCGAAGTGAATGAGCGTTCTGCGGTTCCTCCATGATGCCGGAATCACAACTTCCCTGACATAGACTCCCGTCGGATTGGCACGGGGCACGCGCGGTGGCTCGCAAGCGAACGGCATGGCGACGTTTGTGTAATGGGGAGCGCCATAGCCCTGCATGGTCCAATTGCCCGGAACCTCGACTGTTGCCCAGTCCGAACGGCTTGTGTCCGGCGACAAGTCCCCGCGTTCGACAGCCTCCGGATTTTCGCGCATGCGAAAGTGCCAGAGCCCGTCGAGGGAAAGGAACCACGGGGAATCCGAGCGCGAGCCCCCGACTGCCAACCCGGGTTCTGGAAAAGGATAAAACGTTGCCCGTGCAGCCAGCCTGCCGGTCGAAAACAGGGAGGGATCCTCCCAAAATTTTACGTCACCCAACAAGGAGTTCGTGACGGGTTTTACCATGTCAACGCGAACTTAACCAAGTGCTGGTGAGTGGCAACCGCTCGCTCGTGAAGGGGACTAAAAGTCATGGTCCTATCAAGGCAAGCCTGAATGGGTGAGGGGGGGGTAGGTCGAGGGTTGAGCGTGTTGAACGCAACAACTCGGAATGCGATGACCCATCGAGTGCGGCGATCGTGGACGAAGAACGACAAACGCGAGCAGGCTGAGGCTTGGCACCGAAGTAGACGTAGTGGGCTGGAGTACTCTCGGCAAAAAGGCCATGGATGAGAAACGTTCGGGCGGGGGGTCAGGGATGTAGGGAATCCTTCCGTCAGCGTCACGGTTCATAAGGAAATTCGGTGAATAAAACCGCAGGCTTTTGGCGTCCGTACGATTCCTCAGGCCGTCAGCCGATAAGAAAGTCGATGTCGTCGCGCGTGATGGAGGCTCCGCCATCGCGGGTTTCTCCCCCACCGACAATACGTTCGAAAAGCGCCCGTTTGCGTTTTTTCAGTACCATCATCTTTTCTTCAACGGTATGATTCATGAGCAACCGATGGATGAAAACCCGGTTGCGCTGACCGATGCGGTGGGCGCGGTCGGACGCCTGATCTTCAACAGCCGGATTCCACCACGGATCAAGATGGAAGACATGGCTCGCCCGCGTCAGATTCAATCCCGCGCCTCCTGTTTTGAGGCTGATCAGGAAGACCGGCGGCCCGGCCTCATCCTGAAATGCCGCGACCAACCCCTTGCGTTTCGGCGTAGGCGTGGAGCCGTCCATTCGCAGATAACGCAAGCCCGCATCGCGCAGCTGTGCTTCTGCAAGGTCCAGGGCCTTCACGAACTGCGAAAAGACAAGAGCCGCCTGTCCTTCAGCTGCCAGCTCCTCCAGGGCGTCCTTCAGATGATCGAGTTTCGGCGATTCGCCGGCATACTTGGCATCGACCAGCTTCGGCGACACACAGATCTGCCGCAGGCGCAGCAGGGCGGTCAGCGCCACAATGCCCGCCTGCTGTTTGGGCCGGTCGCGGTACGCACTCTGGACTTCCTCGCGGACGGCCGCGACTGCGGCTGTGTAGTACGCTTTCTGCTGATCGCTCGCGTCAAGGTACACGTCATGATCGAGCTTCGGCGGCAGCTCTTTCAAAATACGGTCTTTGGTGCGCCGCAAAACGAACGGTCGTGCGCGCTCGAGCACAAGGTCGGGATTCTCCTTCGCCGCACGCGCGAAGGATTTGGCGTCTTCGAACAGGCCCGGCATCGCAAGGTCCACAATGGAATGATACTCGCCGATATGATTCTCCAGCGGCGTGCCTGTGAGGCAGAGTTTAAATCGCCCGCGCAACTGACGCATCGCGCGGCTGCGGCGTCCTTCAAAATTCTTCACAGCCTGCGCTTCATCGAAAACGATTATGTCGAATTGTTTGGCTGCCAGTTTCACAAGATCGCGTCGCACAAGTTCGTAGGTTGTCAGGACAACACCGCGCTCGGGCAGCGCTGAGATATCGCGGGCTGCGCCGCTGTACTCCGCCACCGGTAATGCAGGGAAGAACTGTTCGATCTCGCGCCGCCAGTTAAATAGGAGCGTCGGCGGAAGGACCACCAGATGCAGCGCGGGCCCCGGCGTTTCGCGCGGACGCGCGACGAGACCTTCATGGATGCCCCCGAGCAGGGCGATGGTCTGCAATGTCTTTCCCAGACCCATATCGTCGGCCAGACACGCTCCGAATCGGTGCCGGTACAGAAATGCCAGCCAATCGTATCCCGCCTTCTGATAATCCCGTAGCGACGCCTTCAATCCCTGCGGCAAGGGCGCCGGTTCGATCGTGCGGAATGCCGCGAGCGATTCCAGAACCGCTTCTTCGGCGGGGGGTAAACGCGTGGTGACTCCCATCTTGCGCAGCGCCAGAAGTTCCAGCACGCGCAACCGCGGCACGCGCACGGGTTCCGACAGCGCGCCGGGTTTGCGCGTGCGCTTCCGCTCGTGGACGCCCGCCGATGAATCCATGCCAAACGCCGAACTCAGACGCGCCAGGGCGGCGCGCTGGTTTGCGTTGACGACCTTCAACCGGCCCTGTTCATCCTCGTAATAGCCGCGCTCCAGCAACGCGGTCACAACCTCCCTGGGAAGCTCGCGTCCCTCATGCCGCACGCTGGGATGCAGTTCAAACCAATCGATGGGTTCGGCTCCGTCCCCGCCGTCCTGCGCCCCATCCCTGCCGCCGTCCGGCGATGTGTCTCCACTGGTCGACGTTGCCCGGTCAGGAGGTGCCGTTGTCCGCGCGTCCACGGCGATTTCCAGCGCGGCCGCTTCCACGTTGCGGCCGTCGATACGGAGCGTGAAGCCGTGCTCGGCCGCCGCCTGCACGAGTTCCGGCAGCGTGTTGAACACCGTGGCCGCGTCGAGTTGCACGGCCCACGAATTGTC
>CAZZCL010000056.1:0-21309 GCA_964652295.1 uncultured Chthoniobacterales bacterium | reverse complement strand
AGCCTCACGCGCAGGCTCTGCCCGATGCCGCCGCCTGCGGCGACGACGCGCCCGTCGAGGCGCACGGTTGCGTGATGATCGACGTCTTCCACCACCAGCCACAACGCGCCGTCCTCCGGCAGCGGAGGAAGCGTCGTGCGATAGTGCCACCAGAAATCTTCCAGCCCGACCCGGCGTTCCGCTTCGGTATTCCACTCCAAAGGCGGCCAATCGTGCGCACGCGCCCAGTCGAGTTGCACCGCGCCCGGCACGCTCGCGGCCACGCGCAGTTCCGGGTCCGCATCGGGCGAGGACGACGGACCGACCGTCCATTGCAGGGGGATCCGAAAAGAGCAAGCACTGTCGGGTTCTGTCGGGGCAAAGTCAGACTGCATGACGGGCATTTAAATCACGAAACGATGCGGATCACAATTTGTGACCCATTTTCTTCTTCTTGGTCTGAAGATACTTCGAATTATGCGGGTTCGGAACAGCTCGGATTGGCACCTGCTCAACTATTTCCAGACCGTGCCCTTCCAGACCAACTACCTTTCGCGGATTGTTGGTCAGCAGACGAATCTTGCGCACACCAAGATCAGCCAGGATCTGCGCACCGAGACCGTATTCCCGCAGGTCCATAGGGAAGCCAAGGCTCTTGTTGGCCTGCACGGTGTCCTGGCCGCCTTCCTGAAGTTTGTAGGCATGAATTTTTGCCGCAAGCCCGATGCCACGCCCTTCCTGCCGCATGTAAACAAGCACGCCTGAGCCGGCTTCCGCGATCTGTTTCAGGGCCATGTGCAGTTGGTTGCCGCAATCACAACGCCGCGAACCGAACACGTCGCCCGTGAGACATTCACTGTGGACGCGCACCAGCACGGGAGTGCGCGCCCCGATGCGCCCCCGCACAAGGGCAAGATGATGCTGGCCGTCGATGGTGGAGCGATACATGCGCAGCCGGAAATCGCCGTAATCTGTCGGCATCGCGATCTGCTGTTCAAAAACAACGAGCTTTTCGCGCAGCCGACGGTATTCAATGAGCGCGGCAATGGTGCACATCTTGAGTTTGTGTTCCTTCGCAAGTTTGGAAAGGTCGGTCAGGCGTGCCATGCGACCGTCGGCACGCAGGATCTCGCAGATGACACCGGCGGGCTGCAAGCCGGCGAGCCGTGCGAGATCCACCGCAGCCTCAGTATGGCCCGCGCGCTGGAGCACACCTCCACCCCGCGCCTGCAGCGGAAAAACGTGGCCCGGTTGTACGAAAGCCTTTGCCTGCACGCGCGGGTTGGCGAGCAGCTTGATGGTGGCGGCTCGGTCCGGCGCGCTGATGCCCGTGGTCACGCCATCGGCGGCATCGACACTCACGGTGAAATCGGTTTTCTGCGCTTCGCGATTGTCGGCGACCATGCGCTGCAAACCAAGTTGCTCGACGCGTTTTCCATTAAGAGGCACGCAGATCAGACCCCGGCCGTGCATGGTCATGAAATTCACGGCTTTGGGGGTAACCTTTTCCGCAGCCATAACCAGATCGCCTTCGTTTTCGCGGTCGGCGTCATCGGTCACGATGACCATCCGTCCGGCGCGCACATCCGCAAGCACTGCATCGATGGAATGAAACATAAACCGGTGGAAAAGGATTCTAATCGCGTTACGACCCTCAGCAGGCGGAAATGCACAAGCAGAGCATCTTTTACGGAATAATCGGGGGGATCGCCGCGTCCAATGCTTTAACGTGCGAAAAACGTGAACGTGCCGCCGCATCCGGCTGACAAACCATCCCAGTGAACGATCCTGCCCCTCGATTTCGCCCAGCCTTTGCGCTCCTGGCTGCCACATTTCTGTACGTCGGCCTCGCGTCTTTGTCGGCACAGGTTCATGACGGCGCGCAGATCGTCGACGCAAATCTGGTGGCCTCGGTTGATTCCGTGGTTCCCGGTCGCCCGTTTCTTGCCGGGCTCCATCTTAAAATGGCGCCTCATTGGCATACCTACTGGCAAAACCCAGGCGATGCCGGCCTGCCCGCAAGTATTGAATGGACTTTGCCCGAAGGGTTTCGCGTAGCCGATTTCCAATGGCCAGCACCGCGCCGAATGGAAGAAGGCGGCGGTCTGGTGAGTTACGGCTATGAAAATGAGGTCCTTCTCCTATTCGAGATCTCACCCCCTGCACAGATCGGGGACACTTCATTAACCCTGCGCGGTAAAGCGAGCTGGCTGGTCTGCAAGGAAATCTGCATACCCGGGGATGCTGAATTGGCCCTGACGCTGCCTGTTGCCGCAGAGGGATCCACACCGGGTCCAGCCAACGCAGCGCTCTTTGCAAAATTCGAACAGCGCCTGCCGCGCGCCTTGCCAGAAGGATCCAACGTCGAGTGGAGCAGGGTGCCGGACGCCAAAACGGTGCGGCTTGCCATCAAGCTGCCCGCCGGGGAACGGGTTGCGGACTTTTTTCCGCTGCCGGACAAAGGCTTGCAGATTGGCGCCGTCCAGCGCGGGGATGGTGGCGACCCAGGAGCCGTGGCGTTATTCGACATCGCGTTGAGCGGTGTCACCGACCCAGGTGCCCCCGCAACGTTGGGTGGTGTGCTCACTGCGGAAAGCGCCAATGGCGACATCGCCGTCCATGCCATTCCGCCCATCGATCTCAACGAACTTGCAGATGGTGCAGGTTCCCCGGCGGCAGTCAACGGCTCCGGCTCCGGCTTCGTCGAGCTTGGTGGTGGCTCCGGAGAAATCGGCCTCGGCCTGGCTTTGTTTTATGCGCTTCTTGGAGGTCTGATTCTGAATCTCATGCCGTGTGTCCTCCCCGCGATCTCTCTGAAGATTTTCGGCTTTGTCGAGCAGGCCGGAGAGTCCCGCGCGCGCATATTCGGATTCGGCCTCGCGTTTGTGGCGGGCATTTTCGTGTGGTTCGGTTTAATGGCCCTGCTTGCGGTCGGATTGAAACTCGGCGGGCTCGATCTGAATTGGGGGTTTCTTTTTCAACATCCGTGGGCGCTGGTGGCAATGGGTGCCGTGGTGTTGGTCTTTGCGTTAAATCTTTTCGGCGTGTTCGAGATCGTGCTGCCAGGTTCCGCGCACAACGCGATCGCGGGGGCCGCACGGCAAAAGGGGTACGCCGGCAGTTTCGCTCATGGGATGTTCGCCACGATTCTCGCGACACCATGCACGGCGCCTTACCTCGGGGCGGCGCTGGGCTTTGCCTTTACACAGCCGCCATGGATCATTCCTGCGATTTTTTTCGCCATCGCACTTGGCATGAGTTTTCCTTATCTGCTGCTGGCCGTGAATCCCGGCTGGCTTGCATGGCTTCCAAAACCGGGTGCATGGATGGAACGATTCAAGCAGTTCATGGGGTTCCTGCTTTTGGCAGTCCTGGTGTGGTTGGTCTGGGTGCTGGGTCGGCAACGCGGTCCAGACGCGGCGGCTGCCGCGTTGTTGGTCTATCTGTTCGTCGGTCTGTTATGCTGGATCGGTGGGGCGGCATTTGGCCCGGTGGCTTCAGCGGGAGCGAAACGGCTTGGGCTGGCGGCGACGCTGCTGGTCGTGGGCGGGCTGGCGTGGAGCGGCATGGTCTGGGCGCAACCGGCGTTTGAAGGTCGGATTGCAGGATCGAACAACACCGCACGGGTGGCGCGCCCGGCGGCTGTAACAGGAGAGATCGCTTGGGAACCCTTTGGGAAAGCCCATTTGGATGCCTTGCTCAAAGAGACAAACGATCCGGTGTTTGTGGATTTTACGGCGGACTGGTGTTGGACGTGCAAAGTCAATGAGCGCACCGTGCTGGCCAATCAGGAGGTGCGCCTGGCATTCGAAGAGTCTGGCGTGCGCATGCTGCAGGCTGATTGGACCGATGGCGATCCGGAGATTACAGCCGCGTTGAAATCGTTCCGGCGCGTCGGTGTTCCGCTATACGTTTTTTATCCCGCCGACCGCACTCAACCGCCGATTGTGCTCCCGGAATTGATCACACCGGCCATCGTGCTTGAAGGCATCCGACGAGCCTCGGATGAACGTTCCGAAGGCGAATTTCGATCCGTTCCTGTGGACGGATCCCCTGCAGTAACCATCAACAACCCAACCAAATCCAACACATGAAAAAGTTCGTGACCATCTTTGCAGCAATAGTCGCCGGCGCGTGTATCGCGCGCGGTGCCGCAGAAGTCGGCCAGCCGGCTCCGGAGTTCACCCTCACCGATTCCAGGGGCCAAACCCATTCGCTTGCCGATTTCAAAGGCAAAACCGTCGTCCTGGAATGGGTTAACTTCGGTTGCCCATTCGTGAAGAAGCACTACGACGGCGGCAACATGCAGGCTCTGCAAAAGGAATACACCGGCAAAGACGTGGTCTGGCTTGCCATCTGTTCTTCGGCCGAAGGCAAACAAGGCTACATGACGCCTGACGAAATCAACACGGCACTTGGCGAAAAAGACGCCACCCCCACGGCTTATCTCCTTGATACAGACGGTAAGGTCGGAAAGCTCTATGGAGCCAAAACGACGCCGCACATGTACGTGATCGATCCCGAAGGTAAACTTGTTTACGCTGGCGCGATCGACAGCATCGCCTCAGCCAACGCTGCGGATGTCGAAAAAGCCGACAACTACGTGACCATGGCCCTCGCGGAAACGCTGGAAGGCAAACCCGTGAACACAGCCAGTACTCAGCCCTACGGGTGTTCAGTGAAGTACGCAGAATAGCCGACCCGCAACGGCAAAAACCATCGCACACGCCGGCCGTCGCTAAACTGTGGCGGCCGGCGTTTTTTTGCGGCAGCCGATCGCAGGCTCAACCTCCACGAAAACTGCGCCATACGACGCTCGGACAACCAGCCGGGTTGTGTGCGTCAACCAACTGCGTGCTGCAACGAATCTGTCGCACGTGCGACAGATTTTTGTCGATGCCTTTCCGTTGCCGGAGTTGTTTTCTTTTATTCGCCCGGCGGATAACGTCTCGCACGATAATCTCACCGATACCCTGCCACCGCCCGCAAATGGGATTTCAGCTGCACGCGCCAGCCTGAAATAATGCAAACCACCTCCGTGGTGGTGGACGCCGCGCGGGTTTGCGCTTTTCTTAAGCATGAAAGTATCCCGCCACGTCGTAGCGGCTCGGCGCGAAGAACTGGCGCGTCTGCTTGCCAAACAGGGCTATCTGCCTGTGCGCGAGGTGTGTGACCGGCTGGGGATCTCCGAAGCCACGGCGCGCCGTGATCTGGCTGCACTAGCCCAGGGCCGCAGGCTCATGCGCACGTATGGGGGGGCCGTGGCCGACTTGTCCGCGTTCGATCGACGGTTTCCTTCCTTTCTTGAGCGGCGCAAAATCGCTGCCGCAGCAAAACGCCGGATCGCAGAGCGTGCATGGAAAGAATTTACACCGGGCACAACAATCTTCCTGGATTCGGGCACAACGCCGTATGCGATCGCGGAAGAACTGGCCGCACGCCCGGTCGCCGATCTTTGTGTTGTGACGTGCAATCTGCCAGCGGCAGAACTTCTGGCAAACACGACAGGCATCCGCGTCTGTGTGCTCGCCGGCGAATTGCTTCCCCGCCAATCGGTATTGCTTGGTGAATACGCGGCGCGCTCAGCCGGGTTCTGGCGGTATGACGTCACCCTGCTCGGCGCGGAAGGCGTAACCCACGACGGGGCATGGAATTCCAACGAAAATATCGCGAGCTTTCAACGGGCGGTGGCTGCGGCCAGCTGCAGGATATTGATTTGCGCCGACGCAAGCAAGATCGGTCGCAAGACAGAAACACTGCTGCTGCCGTGGAGCCGGCTGGACGGGTGGATCACCGACGCCACACACGCGGAGGCCGTGGCCGGGGGCATCCCCGTTCCGATATGAAGCCTGGGGAACTCTCGCAGACCGCCGGGCCGGACGCATTACTGGATCGGGCCATGACCGGCAAACCGTTTGCCGCACTGCCCGCAGCTCTGGCTTCAAGTCGGGAAATTGTGCTGGCAGATGTGGCAGCTCCTGGCCGCGGATTCGCAGGGGCGGCACTCGTCCGCGCTGCGCATTCCATAGCGTTCGAACGGCGCGTTGCCTTCGTCTGCGCAAACCTCCGGGAACAGGAAGAATTTTTCAACGCACTCTCGTTGTGGACCCCGGATGCAGTGTTTTTTCCCCAACTGGAAATTGCCGCTGTAGAGGGCGCGCTGCCGGATCCTGAAATTTCGGCGGAACGGCTCTCAGTTCTGGCACGACTCGCTGCAGACGGCCCGGACGCGATGCGGGTTGTTGTTTTAACCCGGGATTCCCTTTCCGATCCGGCCCCACCGCCGGGTGTCATGGCATCCACCCTGCTGGAAATTCGTGCGGGAGCGGAGTTGGATCCCGGCGCATTGAGCGAGCGACTTGATGCCGCCGGGTATGAACGCGCCGCGCAGATCGCAGCACGCGGCCAGTACGCAATCCGGGGTGGCATCATCGATGTATTTTCCTGGCATCATCTCCAGCCGTTGCGCATCGAATTATTCGGCGAAACGGTGGATTCCCTCCGCGTATTCGACGTGGACACACAGACCAGTGTGCTGAAATTGGAATCGGCCGAGCTGGCCATCCGTCCGCCCGCCAGGGATCTGGCCTGCATCGCCGATTACTTTAAGGAATCCCTTTTGGTGGATGTCGACGCCGGTATGGACGGCGCGCGCGCAACCATCACGGCGGCACCGGCGTTGGAAACCCATCAGGCCGGGTCAGATGGCCCCATGGTTTTGGAAACCGCCATCTATGAAGTCACGGCAGGGCGTTCGAATTCAGGCAGCGCAGGCGATTTCGTCCTCACGGAAGCCTCGCGCGAATCTGTTGTGGCGCAGTTGCGCGGTTGGCAACGCGCCGGATGGCTCACGGCCGCCTTCAGCGCCAACGAAGGGGAAGAACAGCGGTTACGCGAAATTCTCGGGGAGGACGCCGGTACGCTACTTCATCTGCGCGGGAGTTTGCAGCGTGGGTTCATCCATGACGCCGCCCGGCTCGCCGTGCTTTCCGATGCGGAATTATTCGGCCGCTTCCAAACGCCGCGCGCCCGGCGTGCTGGCGCCGCACGACGATTCGCCGCTCCAGCGGATCTTTCGGAATTGGCCGAGGGCGAACTCGTGGTGCATTTGGAACATGGCATCGGCCGATTTGATGGCGTCCTGACACAACCGGACGGTGCGGAAGCGCTTGCGATCGAATACGCCGGGGGTGCACGCCTGTACGTGCCGATCGAGCAGGCCTATCTTGTGTCGCGCTACTCGGGCCTCGGCCGGGCGCGCCCGCAGCTCAGTGCGCTTGGCGACGGCAAATGGGCCCGGGCCAAGGCCGGTGCGGAGCGCTCGGTGCGCAGTTACGCGGCAAAACTGCTCGAAGTGCAGGCAGAACGCACCACCCGGCACGGCCATCCTTTTTCACCGGACAAACCGTGGCAACGCGAGTTCGAAGCGGCTTTTCCCTACAAGGAAACGCCCGATCAACTCCGCGCGATCGAAGCCGCAAAGCAGGACATGGAATCCACACGGCCGATGGACCGACTGATCTGTGGCGACGTCGGCTTCGGAAAAACGGAAGTCGCTCTCCGCGCTGCGTTCAAGGCGGTCATGGACGGCAAACAGGTGGCGATGCTGTGCCCCACGACGGTTCTCGCGCAGCAACATCACCAGACATTCTCGGAACGCCTGGCGGATTATCCGGTGCGCGTCGATGTTCTGAGCCGATTCCGCACAAAGAAGGAAACCGCCAACACGCTTGCCGCGCTTGCAGAAGGTACAGTGGATATCGTGATTGGCACGCATCGCCTCATCTCGCCGGATGTAAAGTTCAAGAATCTCGGGCTTGTGATTGTCGACGAGGAACAACGCTTCGGCGTGGCGCACAAGGAACGCTTCAAGACTCTGTTCCGTCTGGTGGATCAGCTCACGCTTTCCGCCACGCCCATCCCGCGCACACTATATCTTTCGCTCATGGGCGCGCGCGACATGTCGACCATCGAAACGCCGCCGCCCAATCGCTACCCGGTGGAAACTGTGGTGTGTGGATACGACGAACGCATTGTGCGCGACGCGATCGAGCGGGAGCTGGCGCGCAAGGGTCAGGTCTACTTCCTGCACAACCGCGTCGGGACAATCGAACGCATGGCTGGTCGTCTGAAGCTGTTGTGTCCGAAGGCGCGCATAGCCATCGGGCACGGGCAGATGGGCGAAAAAGAGCTTGAGGACGTCATGGCGCGTTTCGTGGCTGGTGAATCGGATGTGCTGGTGGCGACTACGATCATCGAAAGCGGTATCGATATTCCCAATGCCAACACCATCGTCATCGACCGCGCAGACCGGTTTGGCCTTGCCGATCTTTACCAGCTGCGCGGGCGGGTCGGCCGCGCCCAGCACAAAGCGTATGCCTATCTTATGTTACCGCGCGACGCCATGACTGCGGGCGCAGCACGCAAGCGTATTGGCGCAATCAAACAGTATACGGAACTGGGCGCCGGCTTTCGCGTCGCCATGCGCGATCTGGAAATCCGCGGCGCAGGCAATCTGCTCGGGGCGGAACAAAGCGGCCATGTTATGGCGGTGGGTTTCGATTTGTACTGCCAGTTGTTGCGCCAGGCCATCGCTCAACTGCGCGACGAACCCGCTCCGCCGCGGGGGGGCTTGCCCGTTCGAATCGACTTCGTCGTCACCAAAGAGGGCCATCCTCCACCCGACCCGCAGGCTGAACCGTTGGACGCATTTCTTCCACGAAGCTTTGTGCGCGAAACATCCCTGCGGCTCGCAGCGTATCGGGAACTGGCGTCCGCCCCCGGCGACGATGCGATCGACGCTGTCCACAACGCATGGCGCGACCGCTTCGGGCCCGTGCCCGATGCCGTGGAGCATCTCCTCACCCTCGCCCGCATCGAACGCGCGGCTGACGCAGCCAGGTTCACCTCGGTCGAGACCAAAGGTGAGCGACTCATGCTCCGTCGCGGCGGAGATTATGTGTTGATCGGGGGACGTTTCCCGCGATTGACACAGAGCAAACCCGCCGCGCGCCTTGCAGAAGTGCTAAACTATATTGAAGCGTTTCGCAGCGGCTCAGACGGCGGCCCCAGCAAGGGCAGCCACTGAGCGCAGGGGGCTCAACGCATGGCAACGTGCATGCATGCAGGTTGCCATGCACTCAGGCGCACCTGACAGCTCACGCATTGACGCATGGCACAGGTTGTCCCAACCTGTGCCGCTTGCCAATGATACGACTTGTATGCTCCGCCCTGCTGGGTGCCATGGTTTTTTGGGCTGGTGCGATCCACGCCAACAATACTTCAGGCGTGTTCACTCCCGACGTGCAGCAAGGGTCGGCGGACTTCGAATACCGGCTGAGCATCGTTCCGGACGAACGCGGCGATGCCGTGGCGCATCGGCTTCATTTTCAGCAAGCCCTGAACGGCAGCTGGCGTTATCGCTTGATCGGTCTGGTGGCTGACGACGGCGAGTCAGGTTACGAATTCAGCTTCGCCCGATTCGAGGTACAATGGCAATTCCTCGAAAACGAAACGGCCGGCTGGGACAGCGCACTGCGTTTCGAGTTTCAGATTGCTAACCCGGATGACCCTCCATCGCGCGCCCGCGTGGGCTGGACAGGCAAATGGGATCTCGGATCCGAGTGGCAATTTCGTCTCAATGCCTTGACCGGACATGAGTTTGGCCCGGACTCGGACGACGGCTTTCTTTTGGGAGGCCGCTTGCAACTCACGCGATCCATCGCCAAAGGCTGGCGCGCCGGAGTCGAACTTTTCAGCGATCTAAACAATAGGGACGCCATTGGCGCGTTCAACGATCAGGAACATCAGATCGGACCCGTCATCAAATGGCGATCCGGCGATTGGAACGTTCTCGGAAGCGTGCTTTTCGGCGTGAGCGAAGAAACGGATGATGTCGACATCCGTTTGCATGTGATCCGCAGTTTTTAACTGCCAATTGCGGCGGCCATTCTTCACCTCACTCCAGGCCCGCCTCCGCGATCCAAGGTCGGAGGCGGGCCTTCTCCGCGCTGCGACTGGGCCGTCGGCCTTGCGCAGCGCGACGGATTAGCCACATCTCGTTTCTTACTCAACAGTCAGCGAACGGGAGCATCCGTAGTTTTGGGACAGCTTCCAGGCTCCACCCGTCTCCAACAACGTGACTTCCCCGGTATCAAGATCGTAATGCGCCCCAACGATTTTGATCGTTCCTTCCTTCTCCAGTTCGGCAAGGATTGGGCTTGAGGCGCGAATATCCTTGACGGTTTGCACCACGTTCTGGCGGATGACGCGGTCCACAAACTCCGTGTTTTTCGATGTGCGGTCTCCTTCAGCGTCCTTCGACACAGCGTCAATAGCAGGCTGAATCCTGGTCAGTAACGCGGTCAGATTGCCCATTTCCACCCCGTCGCATGCGCCTTTCACAGCGCCGCAGGCTTCATGACCAAGCACCATGACGAGCTTTGCACCCGCCGCTTTGGTCGCGAATTCCATGCTGCCGAGGATGTCCACGTTTTCGACGTTGCCCGCAACGCGTGCCACGAATACATCGCCGATGTTCTGATCGAAAACCACTTCCACGGGAACACGCGAATCGACACATGACAAAATGATGGCCTGCGGATGTTGTCCAGCCGCTGCCGCGGAAATCTCATCTCTGACGTTCTTGTGAAGTGTGACTTCACCCGCAGCAAAGCGTTTGTTCCCGTCCATAAGGTCCGAAAGAACAGCGTCCGGAGTGAGAGCCTGCTGCTGTTCGGCTGTCATAACCTGGCTATGCACCGCCATCGGATGGAAGGCTGCGAGGATTGCTGCCGAGACAACTGCGTTTAAAGTATGGTTTATTGTCTTAAGGTTTGTGTTCATTTGGCTTTAGATTGATCGCGGGAACCGCGGTTGACAACTCCTATACGTTAAACAGCGCATGCTGGATGCCGCATCTTCAGCGCGGCACGCGGGCAAATCCCCGAATCCTTCCCCATGCCTCTGGCGTGGGCAAAGTCGCATGCAACTATCCGTTGTCGCGAGCCGCTTTCTGGCCAACACTGACCCCGCTCATGGCGGACCGGGAATTCGAGTCAGTAGTGGAACGGTTCTATGCCGATCTGTTTCGGTTTGGGCTGAGCCTTGCACGAAACGAACACGATGCAGGGGATCTCGTTCAGCAGACGTTTGTTGTATACGCCCGCAAAGGAGCCCAGATTCGGGAAGGGGAAAAAGTGCGCAGCTGGTTGTTCACCACGTTGTACCGCGAATTTTTGCGTGTGCGCAGCCGGGGTGAACGGATGGTGGCGATGGACGACGCCGTCCGGGATCTGGTCGAGAGCGCACCCGCCGAGGCAGAACGCCATGCCGAGCGGCAGGACGCTCTTGAAGCTCTGCAAGCCCTTGAAGAAGGGCATCGGGCCGTGCTCACCCTGTTTTATCTGGAAGGTTTGGCTTACAAGGATATCGCCTTCATTCTGAACGTTCCCATTGGCACAGTGATGTCTCGCCTCTCGCGGGCAAAGATCGCGCTCCGTAAACGTCTGAATCCTCACGAGGAGACGGGAATAGATCGGGCGGTTGCAGACTCAGGATAATTGGGGTTTTGAACGCCATTTTCATGACCAGAGATGAAGCCATTATTATTTTACGCCGCTACCGCGAGGATCCTGCCGATCTCGCAGACGAGACCGGTGTGGAGCTGGCTGCCGCTCTGAAAATAGCTCAGGACGACGGGGAGCTGCAGTCGTGGCTTACTGACGAAATGGCTTTCGACCGCAGGATGCGCCAGCGGCTGGCCATCGTAACGCCCCCACCCGGACTCAAGGAACGCATTCTTTCCGCTGCCCAATCCGATGCACAAGTCGCCACACCGGCGATGCGCTGGGCATTGCCCCTGGCGCTCGCCGCTGCATTTGCGCTGGCGTTTGTCCTCCCCAGGATCATTCCCCAAAGCGGCCTAACCGATGAACGTTTCCGCAGCGCTGTCGCAGAACTTGTGACATCGAAAGGGTTTGAGCTTGCCGTGCGCGATGTGCCCATGGCAGAGCAGCGCGCATGGCTGCAAACTCGTGGCGCACCAGGCGGATTCGTTGTGCCCGCATTGTTGTCGGACAACAAGGAAATCGGCTGTCAGGTGCTGGAGATTGAGGGGGTTCCCATCACGCTCGTGTGCTTCCGCCATGCGGACGGCAGGACGCTGCATCTTTTTGTGGCGCCATTGCAACGCATCCGGGGCGGCGGCGACAAAAAAGCGTCTGTCTTTCAGGTTAAAGCCGCAGGGTTTCTGGGTTGGTCGGATAGCGAATACAGTTATGTGCTGGCCGATCCCACGGGTGTAACGCTTTTTGCGATTACGAAGGCCTGACACACTCGCCTGCCTCTTAATCCGGCCCGACCACCGGCTCGCGCCTCCCTGTCAGCGGAGCAAGCGCGGCATCAATCTCGTCATAAACTCGCTCGATCCAGCCGGGAGCGGTCGGAATTCGGGGACGCGGGCGCACGCGCAGGTCGCAGGGTGCTATGATAATGCAGACATTCTTCTCACCTACTTCTGCAACGGCGAGGAACAGCTCTTCAATGCCGTCATCTCCGATCGGGATGCAACCCACAGTGGCATTGCCGCCATGGAAGAAAATGTCCGACCCCGGCTGATCACGACCTTCAGCGTGTGCCATGCGGCGTTCAAACGCATTAGGATAGTTAAGCTTCACAGAAAGATGATAGCTGCTCCGTGGATTGAGATACTCGACCTCATATACCCCCTCCGGGATCTGCCGGTCGCCTTCCCGCAACTTGGGACCAAGCGTGCCGCTGAATCCTGTGAATGGCCACTCGGCAATCTTTTGCGGGGCTGCGTCCCCCTGAACCCCCCATGCTTCCACGCGGCGTTCCTGTTTCAACGCCGCCAGACTGAGCCGGTCCCACGGACGTCCATCGGGCGCACGATATCCAACCACACCTTTGGCTCGCAGGGCGTCCGCAGTGGCAGCGACCGACGCGCGCGCACGCCGCTCCTTCAGAAGCGTGTCGGACAGCCAGTTTGGGCTCCGCCCCAAGACAAGCGCCCATGCCGCCCATGCGCCGCCTGCCAGAAGCAGCGCCTGCACGATCCGGTTGCGTGACAATCGCATAGGGATGGGCTCAGGCGTCCCCCGCATCGCCTTCCGGAAAACGGAAGAGGAAGTTGTTGAAATAGTGTCGGCGCGAGGCACCCGCCTGCTGGTGTCGGGCAAGATCGAATTGTGCCAAAGGCAACAGTCGACCTTGCGGACCGAAAAATTGTCCCGTCATTCCCAGGGCTTCCAGCATGGAAAACGTGTCGCGCATAGGGCGTTCGCGATGGCGTTGTTCGCACTCGAAAAGCACGGTCGGCTTGTGCTTACAAAGCGTGTCCCGGGCACCTTCAAACAGGTCGCACTCGTGCCCTTCCACATCGGCCTTGAGCAGGCGCAGACGGCGTCCGCCCGCACTCGCCGCAATCCATCCATCTACAGTATCCACGGGAACACGGACCACTGTGCACTGTTCCCCTGCGCTTTTTCCAGGCTCAAAACTGGCCCCGTGCGATACTCCGGACGATGCCAGCGGCACGGCAAGGTCGCGCTCGCCCGGTTTTGCGCTCAACCCTTTCCATTCGATGCGCACATTGGTCCAGCCCAGTTCGGCGGTGCGCCGCCGCAGGTAGTCAGCAAGCAGGGGCTGCGGCTCGAAGGCCGCCACAAAGCCGCCACGACCGACGGCGCGCCTCAGCCAATACAGGTAGGCGCCTTTATGCGCGCCGGCGTCGATCGCAAAATCGCCGGGGCGCAGCCATTGGCGCACAAACGCGATCTCTCCGCGATCTTTGCGCGCATACTTGGCGGCGCGGTAACGATAACGAAGACGACCCAGCATAACAGCAGCAACAAAACAGAGGCAACCGGGTTGTGCGACGGTTTTCTTGCATCGCGGTGCCTGTGGTGTAAATCGTGGGGAGCATCATGGTACTGCCACTCGAAGACACATGGGCGGACGTCGTCCAGAAAACCTGTCGGGGTCTCGGTATCGACGCGCCCACTCTCGCGCACAAAAGTGGGCTCACTGAAGAGACGGCGGCGGCGTTCCTTGCAGGGAACGATGTGTCCGACTCGGATCTCCAAGCCGCCGCGGCGGCACTCGGACTGGAACCCTCGCGTCTGGCAACCATCGCCCGGGGGGAATACGTTCCCGATCCTGGGCCGGTGCCGGTCGGCCTGCATGTTTTCTCCAACCCGCACGACGCCGGCATGGTGAATTTTTACCTTGTGCGTGATCCCGCTTCCAAAGCGGCTGCCGTGTTCGACAGCGGTTACGATTCCGCCGAACTGCTCGATATCGTCGCGGCAGAAGCTCTTGAAGTGGGCACGTTGTTCCTCACGCACGCGCATGGCGATCACGTCTTCGACGCGGATCGAATCGTCGAAAAGACTGGAGCGGGAATCTTTCTTGGGGAAGACGAAGCATTCGAAGGTGGAGAGGCGTTCGCCGCCGGGAGACGTTTTTCCATCGGCACCTTGCAGGTGGAGACGCGTTCAACCCGGGGCCATTCCCAGGGTGGAATCACCTACGTCATCAGAGGGCTCTCGCGGCCGGTCGCCATTGTCGGCGATGCGCTGTTCGCCGGCTCAATGGGCGGCCCGATGGTGTCCTACGAAGAAAGTTTGTGGACCAATCGCAATGCCATTTTCACGCTGCCCGACGAAACATTGATCTGTCCGGGACATGGACCCCTGACATCGGTCGCTCTGGAAAAAGCGCACAACCCGTTTTTCCCGCGCTTGACCCCCGCGAGCTGAGCACCCCCCTTGTCCGGCCATGAGCAACGTACTGCCGAATCGCTGTGTGCAGGGCGATTGGTGGGAGAAACCCATACCCGCCGGAGTCCATTATGGCGCCGGGTTTTATTGCGAAACCGCCCAGAGTTTCCGGCATTACAAGGCAACGGCCAACGCGGCACTGACGTTTGGCGACCACGTGTCGTGCTACGCCGGTTGCGCTTTTGCCATCGGTAAGATGGGGACCGCTTCTGTTGGCGATTTCACCCTCCTGAACGGCGCGCTGATCATGGCAGAGGAACGCATCGAAATCGGGTCGCACTGTCTGATCTCATGGAATGTGGGCATCGCCGACTCCGATTTCCATCCAATCGACCCTGCCCTGCGGCGCATCGACGCGATGGCGTTGGCGCCCTTTTACGAAGGCAAACCGGCGCGGCCGCTCATCGGTACAAAACCCGTCCACATCGGCGATAACGTTTGGATTGGCATGGGCGCGCTGATTCTTAAAGGTGTATCCATCGGCAGTGATGCCGTGGTGGCGGCGGGGGCTGTCGTCTCGAAGGATGTGCCACCCGGTGCCGTCGTCGCGGGCAACCCGGCCGCCATAGTTAAACGCCTGTACTAATCCCCCGCGCCCTCTGGCTGCGTCTGCATAACACCGGCGGGCGCTTGCCCGGCGTTTTCCAGATCGCAACTTTTCGCTTGGCGCATCGATGGATTCCCGGCTTTGTTCAGCGCTCCACCAAGTACTTATGCCGCACAGAAAACGTTCCCATTTTCGCACGCATTATTGCCACGAACTGCGCGCGGAGAACATCGGTGAACGCGTGGAATTGGCAGGCTGGGTTGACTCCCCACGCGATCATGGCGGCGTTCTTTTCCTCGATTTGCGAGACCGCGAAGGCATCACACAGGTGGTGTTTCGTCCCGAAGAAAATCCGGCGGCGGCACGGGCCGCACATGGGTTAAGCGGCGAGGATGTTGTCAGGGTTGTGGGAACGGTCGCCGCGCGGCTTGCAGGCACCGAGAATCCGCGACTGGCAACCGGTGCCATCGAAGTGGTTGCCGATGCCCTCGAAGTGCTCAACGAATCGCAGGCGTTGCCCTTCCCCATCGACAAGGAGATCGGCAACGAAGATCTCCGCCTGGAATGCCGGTTCCTCGATCTCCGCCGCAAACGCATGAGCGACAACCTTCGCAAGCGTCATGCCGTAGCCAAAGCCGTGCGCGATTATCTTGACGAACGCGGTTTTATCGAAGTGGAAACGCCCATCCTTTCCAAGAGCACTCCGGAAGGCGCCCGTGATTTCCTCGTGCCAAGCCGACTTATGCCGGGCAATTTCTACGCACTGCCGCAGGCACCGCAACAATACAAACAGCTCCTCATGGTCGGCGGTGTCGAACGCTATTTTCAGATCGCCAGATGTTTCCGCGATGAAGACCTGCGCGCCGACCGTCAGCCTGAGTTCACGCAAATCGATATCGAAGCCGCTTTCGTCGACCGCGAAGACATCCTCCTGCTGGTGGAAGGGATGTTGAAGGCCGCGTTTTATGCAGGCCGCAGCGTGGAAATCCCGGTTCCCTTCGACCGAATGACCTGGCGGGAGGCCATGGACCGCTACGGCAGCGATAAGCCGGACCGCCGCTTCGGTATGGAACTCACCGATGTCGGGTCCATCTTCACGCAATCGTCGTTCAAAGTCTTCAAAGGTCCATTGGACGCCGGCGGCGTGGTCAAAGCCATCAACGCAAAGGGTTTCGCCTCAGTGACCACTGGCCAGATCGAGGAATTGACCGCCCTGGCAAAGTCCGCTGGGGCCAAAGGTCTTGCGTTCATCAAGGCCGAAGGCGGCACGTGGAAATCGCCCATCGTAAAATTCTTCAGCGATAAAGAAAAAGCGGCTCTCACCGCAGCCATGGGCATAGAAGACGGCGATCTTATCCTCTTCGGCGCGGATGCGTGGGAACGCACCTGCGAAACGCTCGGGCGCGTGCGCCTGCGTGTCGCCGAATTGCAGAATCGTGCGTCCGACCCAAACACGCTCGATTTCCTTTGGGTTACCGATTTCCCGCTGCTGGCCTTCAGCGAGGAGGACAACAAATGGAATGCGGTGCATCACCCCTTCACGCGCCCGAAACACGAGGATTTGGCCCTGCTGGACGGTGCCCATTTCGGAGAAGCGCGTGCCGAAGCTTACGACGTGGTTTTAAACGGCGTGGAACTCGGCGGGGGCAGCATCCGAATTCACGAGCGCGAGTTGCAGCAGAAAATGTTTGGATTGCTGGGTGTCGGCGAGGAAGCGCAGCAGGAATTGTTTGGACATATCCTCCGCGCGTTCACATATGGCGCCCCCCCGCATGGCGGCGTTGCTCTCGGGTTTGACCGAATGGTCATGCTCATCTGCGGAGAAGATTCCATCCGTGAGGTTATGGCGTTTCCAAAGAATAATCGCGGACAGGATCTGATGTCGGGTTCGCCCGCAACTGTGGAGCCGCGCCAGCTTAAGGAACTCGATCTCGCGCTGGCCAAACGTGCCTGAGCGAAGGATGCGGCCCGCAGTGCACCGTTTGCGTCGGCGAATTCATGTCGGAACGCTCGTCGCTTTGCTGGTCTGCACGCTTGCAGCTCATCATGCCGCCGCCTTCGAAACAATCCGCGTCCCTTTCGGCCTCCAATGGGGCATGACCGAGGAACGCATCGCGCGGCATATCGACATGCACCCCATTCAAATCGCCGGGAAACGTTTCATCGGCGGCCGAGAAGAATGGACGCTTACCGGATTCGACCAGGAAAATCTCGCACGCGTGCTTCTGTATTTCGATGTCCAGGCCGGGCTGCAGGAAGTCGAACTGCAGTATCAGGTGGACGGATGGACCCATGAAAAGTATCGCGGATTCATGGCCGAGTTAAAACGCCGCTTTCTGCGCAACTACGGTGCCGACCGCGTGGTCGAGAAAACCCGCACCCCCCACGCCGGATCCGAGATCTTCGTCGAAACACGGGAATGGAAACAATCTAAGGCAACCCTTCGCCTTATGCATTTTTCTGCGCGTCGCAAAACGGAATCGTACGACAATCTCAGCGTGCATTACTGTGCGCCATTGGAGTGACCCGGCATCCCTATCCTTGAGTTCCACCTTTCGCTCATGACCAAGTTCCGCAACCGCATGCTTGCCCTTCTCTGTCTCGTGGTATTTGCCGGACTTGGGCTTCTTTATTTTCGTGTCTGGGTGGTTCCGCGCACCTTCGGCATCGTGCTTTTCGTCAGCGAAGCGCTCAGTCCCGAGCAACTCGTGGCAGCACGTCTGTACCACGGCGGTTCACAGCACCGGCTTGAGGCCGAGCGGTTTCCGAATCTCGCCATGGTCAGGAACTATTCCGCCGATCATGCAGTTCCCGACACAGCGGCTGCGGCTAGCGCACTGGCCACCGGAGTGCGCGTGAAAAATTTTTCATGCGCTGTCGCCCCAGGCGGGCGTAATCTGGAATCGCTTCTCCGCCGCGCCCGCCGTGCCGGGCGCTCCACGGGCATCGTCACCACCGAACGCATCACCGGCGGCGGGGTAGCCCCCTTCTATGCATCGACTGAACGCATCACCGACTACGAGGATATTTCCGCTCAGCTTGTCGAAGGCGGCATCGTCGATGTGGTGCTCGGCGGTGGCAGAGCCGATCTTCAACCCGAAACAAAAGGCGGCAAACGGCGCGATGGCCGGGATCTGCTTCTCGAGCTTTCCCGGAAAGGCTACTATCTCGCCAGAACCCGGGACGACCTGGCTGCCGCACCCTCCTGGCCCAAAGCGCGCGTGGCGGGGTTGTTCGCATCCGGCACAATGGCATCAGCAGACGAGATCGGCCAGTCGGCAGTGCAACCGCGTCTCGACGAAATGGTGCGCCGCGCCATTGAACTCCTTCAAAGCGATCGCGACGGATATTTCCTCGTTGTCTATGCCGGAGGCGTCGCACGCGCCGCGCGGGCGAATCGCGCAGAAACTGCAATTCTGGAAAGCATCGAAGCCAATGTCGCGTTGCGCGCCGTGCGCGAGTACGGCGGCGAGAATACCACCATCATCGCCACCGCACTGCATGGCGTGGGGGGGATGACGGTCAACGGCTATCCCATGGCATGGCAGAGCGGCCTCGATCTTCTTGGCATCAACCATTACGGAGTGCCGTCAATCACATGGTCCACTGGCCCGAACGCTCCGCTTCCCGCAAATCATACGCCCGATGACCCCACGGCGGATAACCCCAATCCGCCACCGGATCTCTCAAGGCTGGCTCCCGCTGCGGCACCTGTACCCGAAGCCTTGAATACCGCAGGCGACATCATTGCTGTCGGCAGCGGACCCGGCACGTCCCAGCTGCGTGGATTCGTGCGTGCGACAGATCTTCATGAGATCCTGCGCGACCAACTCTAGAAGCTGACCAGAAAGCAGGGGGGTGCTCCGGCTGGAGTGCCGCTACTCTCAGACAGGGCGACGGGCAGGGAAGGATTCAAGATTCATGAGTGAACAGGGACATTCCCGGTTTTCGGACAGCTGCTCCAACACCCGCTAAACATCCTGCTACATTGCTCCCCGGGTCCGACCCGCAAATCTCAAAAGCGAACGCCTGGTTTTTCGGCTAAGCACCGCCTCAAATCCATCCATACCAGTGATCCACGCTTTTTTTCTTGCTTTCGACAGGAATCTTCTTTCTTCTGAAATGTAGGTTAAGTGTTTGTAAATTTTATGTGTACTTCCAAGGCTTGGTTTCACAGCGCATTACCCTTCACGCTGATCATTCTTCTCAGTGCCGCCTTGAGCGGCTGTTACCCCCCATCTTATCCTGGCGGTGGCTATGCACCCCCCGGCAGCGGGTATGCGCCTGGCGGCGGCTATACGCCGGGCGGTGGTTATGCACCCGGTGGCGCTGGAGTTCCTCCCAGTGGCAGTTCGGTCGCCCCGGGCGGTTCCGACAGCGGGTCGGGTTCAGGTTCCAGCGGGTCGGGCAGCCGCACATTAGATCCTCAGCCGCGCATTAATCCGGATCTGTTGGGTCCCCAGCGGGCGCTCCCCGGAGTTCGTCAGATCAATCCAGATCTGCTGGTCCCACGCCCACCCGGTTCTTAAGCGTCGCTCAGCTGTCAGGTGCAGAGCAATCCATGGCACTGCGCAGTTCATCCTCAGTTATACCAGCGCTTATCTATAACTAAAAACTCCTGATGGCGACGAATGGCACACCTTCGTTTTGTGCCCCGTGCAACGGCTTCCCGATGAGTTCGATGATCTGCTGGACAATCGTCAGGAGTTTGATCAGGAAGCATTCAACCGCATCGTCCGGGCATTCCATTACAGAAACGCCAATGCCTTCCCAAACTTCATGACCGAAGTCCGGGGTGACATATATCTCTACGGCCTGCACGAGTAAGATGCCTTCGGTACTTAGACTCCAAAGAGGCAATATCTGACACTAGGATTTCGTCTTTCCCGGCAGCCGCTCCCCGGCGAATGGAATATCGATATCGAGAGAGCCCTCCGCTTTGGCCAGAGGCGTGCACCCAGCAATCCGGACGATACTTATGATCTGGATATCTCCGCCACCATGTTCATCGCTCGTTTGGGGTTCAGGTTCGACCTTCCCTGGGAACCTAATCTCGTCGCACAGTTCTATTGGGCCAGCGGCGATGGCGAGCCGAACGATGACAAGTTCGATCAATACGAGCGTTTGTTTGGGAGCAGGCGTACCGACCTCAACACCACCAGCCTTCACGGGCCGCTTACACCGGAAAACCTGAGCGCTCCCGGACTGCGCCTTGAAATGACGCCCACAAAAAAGACCGCGTTACGCCTGACTTAATGCGCGACGTTCCCTGCCTCGAATCCCGATGCGTTTATTGTACGTCGCCAACGCGCTTCTCTCGGTGCGTCCGGTTCCTTCATGGCGCATATTATCGACACGCACCTCGTTCACAAGGTCACCGATCGATGGGAATTGGCATTGGGGGCTTCCTACTTCGGACACGGCGATTACACGCGAAACAACCCCAAGGCTCCGGATGCAGATCATACGGCGTTTGCATTCTCCCAACTGACGTTTCTTCTGGATTCTCCATAGCCTGTTTTCCTGTTTCGATCCGAAAGAAAGCTTAAACAATGTCGATCTGTACGCAGGCGAGGGACATTCTCACTCCGCAGCCTGCCATGACCTCAGCATGCCGCGGAAACCTTCTGCCCGCTCGGTGTCCGGACATGGTGCCAGCACAGAGTATTCCCGTTGACAGGCGAGCATAAAGTATCCGGTGGGGCATGTCTATTGTTTGAATCTTCGCACCCAAGGACTCTCCATCTGTGTCTGCTCGACCAGATCACACGCGTAAAGGAACACGATCTTCGTGCGCTCAAGACTTTGTCTGCCGACATGCTTCGCAACCGAGCGCCAAAAGGACGCAAGCTGCTTCAAGTTTGAGACCGTGCGGCAATCGACTTTTGGCAATGGAATCGTTGCAAGCACCAAAATGCCAGCTATTTCGGCGCTTCAAAAGAAAGTGTGGGTGGAGACGTGGGGTTCGGGTAGGGCTCCGAG
>CAZZCL010000055.1:19619-21543 GCA_964652295.1 uncultured Chthoniobacterales bacterium | reverse complement strand
TTATGCGGGCGCGAAACAAGAATAAGATCGTAATAGGCGGCGCGCGCCTCGAGAAATTCCGCAAGTCGCGCCTTGCGATATCCGGTCATCACCTCCACATCCGGCGGAATATCGCGATAAATTGCGGGAAAATCCTCCGACGGATATGCCATCGGGTACAGAGTGATGAATGCGCCGCACTCCCTGATTGCGCACAGTAGATCGAACGCGCGCGGATAGCCTGCTCCAAGAAAACGGTGCGGTACGCGGTCCTCAATAAACAGTACGCGCGGTTGCCGGACCCGATGGCGCGCCTCCAACTGCGCGGTGCGCGGAGGATGCAGGCTCCCCAACGTTTGCGCACGGCGTTGCACAAAAATTCCGCGATTGCGTCGCTGCAAGGCGATGGCCTCGTCGGAGACTGCGGAACTCGCAAATTCATAATGTAACAACGCCACGCGCGGATCGTAAATCACACGTTTACCCGCAGCCCACAAGCGCATGCAAAAGTCGGTTTCCTCGTAGTATGCCGGGCTGTACGCCGGATCATAACCTCCCAGCGCTTCAAACACGGAGCGCGAGGTCATGAGAAACGCCGCGCTGCAATAATCGACTTCACGACGGAAATGCCACTGTGGCGCCGCAGGATCTTCGCCGCGCCCGAGACCTGCGCACGATCCATCGGCCCACACCACACTGCCCGCTTCCTGCAGCGTGCCGTCGGGCAGGATCAACCGGCCCCCCACTGCACCGACCGAAGGATCGGCATCGAGAATGGCCATCGCCTGTTCCACAGAGCCGGGAAACACGCGCGTGTCGTTGTTGAGGAACAGCAAATGGCGACCTGTTGCCGCGGCGGCAGCCTGATTGCAGCCTGCAAGATAATGGCGGTTCTCCGCGTTGCGCAAAATGACCGCGCCGCGGATGCGATTCAAAAGTTGCGCCGTCGCGTCCTCGGACGCGTTGTCGACAAGAACCAGCTGCAGCCGCCCCGGCAGAACTGTTTGGAGGCTTTGCAGACAGTGCAGCGTGAGTTCTGCCCGGTTGAAAAGCACGAGAAGAACACTGACATCCGGCGGGTCTGCGGTGCATGTGAAATCGAGCGTGCTGCCGGTTTCCAGAAAGTTGCCCAGAGCCAAGTGTGCCTGACGTTCCCATGCACGCTTCAGATCGGACGCTGGGGAAGATGCGGCGGACCCCGTTGCGGCTTGTCGCAGGCCATCCGTTTCGCTGCGGAGACTGCCGTGCTCCCCGGCAGAGCCGACTGTGGAAACCGTACGGTCCGATGGCTGCGGCATGAGAGCCGTTTTATCGGATGATGCGCCAGCCGCAGGCTTCGTCGCTGCGGGGCTCCATTTCTTTGTCAGCCTTTCGATCCGCCGCAGGATTGATCCGGCGCGCCAGGACCACGAGGAACGGATGGCATCCAGCTCCGCTTTGAGCCGGTTGCCACGCGCCTGTTCTTTTTTCCGGGCGGCCTCCTTTTGCTTGAGACGCGCGTTGGCGTCATCCAGCCGTTCCTTGAGCGCCTGAAGCTCGGAATACAACCACTCCAGATGATTCCCGTCGCCGTGCGATGCCATTCCGAGCTTCAAGCAAAGAAACGCGCTAAGAGCAACTTCCCCTACCGATTTTTACGAATCTGAGTCGGCCCCAGCCGGGCGTTATCAGTACGCCGTGTCGGCGATCTTGCCTGTCGGATACCTGTATGGTAAGCATATTTTAAGTGTCAACGTTCCAAATCTACGAACGGCTTAAGAGCGCCATGCCGCCGGAAACGGCGGAGGCCGTGGCCGGTGCGTTCGAGGATTTCTCCGCCGAACTCAGGAAGACTGTCACACAGGACGACTTCCAGGAACTGAAGGCCATCGTCGCCGATCTTGGGCTCGCGCAGAAACGCACAGAGCAGCGTCTGGACAACCTTGCCCTCAAAATCGAGGAACTC
>CAZZCL010000055.1:0-19519 GCA_964652295.1 uncultured Chthoniobacterales bacterium | reverse complement strand
GCCGAAGCGCAACAGCGTACCGAGCGCAAAGTCGAGGAACTCGCCGAAGCGCAACAGCGTACCGAGCGCAAAGTCGAGGAACTCGCCGAAGCGCAACGGCGCACCGAGCGCAAAGTCGAGGAACTCGCTGAAGCGCAACGGCGCACCGAGCGCAAAGTCGAGGAACTCGCTGAAGCGCAAAGGCGCACCGAGCGCAAAGTCGAGGAACTCGCTGAAGCGCAAAGGCGCACCGAGATCACGATGCACGAAGGCTTCACCAATTTCGAACGGCGTCTGAATGTCCTTGGGTCGCGCTGGGGCGACGGCGCTGAAGAAGCGTTCCGGCTGGGTCTGCTTGAGCATGTCCGCCATCTGGGCTACACCGTCGAACACTTCCGCGGCCAGGATCCCGACGGTTATATTAACGGCACCTCGCGCACCTACGACATCGACGTGCTAGTTCAGAATGGGACTGTGGTCGCCAGCGAAATCAAATCCAACGCCAGTGGCGCGGACGTGACGGAGTTCGCCCGGAGCGTTGCGCTTTTCGAACGCCAGACCGGGAGGAAAGCGGATCGCAAAATCCTTGTGGCCGTCACGATTCAACAGATGGCCACGGAACGCGCGGAAGATCTCGGCGTCATTGTCTCCACCGGCTTCCACGATCTCAGCAAGCCATCGCGCTGACGTGCGTGTTGCGCGCAGAGTGTCCGCCGTGCAGACGGCTGGCCCGGGAATACCGCAGAGCGAGCTGCGCCGCCAGGAATGCGCGCGGCCAGAGGGCACCGGCTGCGGCCCCGGATATAAGTTTCCCCCTTGCACTGTGGTTGCGCCGTGGCGAAAGATCGGGGGTTTGCACAATACGCGTCCAGAGCAGAAGAATCTCATGGAGGGCAGGGAGGATCACAACCTGAATGACGGAATGGCACGCGGTCTTGTTGTGATTGGCATGCACCGCTCGGGATCCTCCCTGGCAATGCAACTGCTCCACGCGTGCGGTGCCGCTGTCGGAAATCCCGCCATGCTTGCAGGAGCGCGCGCGGACAATCCCGAAGGTTTTTTCGAACGCAAGGACCTCGTTCACCTGCATGAATCCTCCCTGGCGCAAGCAAGCGCGAGTTGGTGGAATCCGTGGCCCCTGCTCAAGGCCGAAAGACCTGCGGAGCATAAGGAGCGTTTCATCATCTCAGCTCAGCGCATCCTGTCGGCTGTGCGCCCCACAGTGTCCCTGTGGGCGCTCAAAGACCCGCGAATAACGCTGTTCCTGCCCGAATGGCTGGAGGTTCTCCCGCAGGACACGCTTTTCATTCTTGCATGGCGCCGCCCGGGCGACGTCGCCCGCTCGTTGACCCGGCGCGACGGACTGTCCGCCGAGCACGGTCTCGCCCTCTGGGAGCTCTACAACCGGTATGCTCTCGCAATGGCGCCAGCCGACCGGGTTGTCTGTCTGAACTACAACGATCTGCTTCTCCGGCCCGCTGATACGCTTCAGGGACTCGCCAAACGTCTCAAGGCCCTGGGCCTCGATATCGACCGGCTGCACGCCGCCGAGATCGCGGAAACTGTGATCGATCCGGCTCTCCAGCGCAGTGCGGACAGCAGCGAAGCCAGGCTCCCCGACACTGTCGCCGACCTCTGCCGCTTGCTCTCCGAAGGTTCGTGCGGGGATCCGCCACCCCCCTCCGCACACGTGGTGGCGCCATCCCCAGATGTGCTCCGCCCACCGACCGGGAGGATTCCCCGCGCTGCTCCGCGGCTCCTCGCGTTTTATCTCCCACAGTTCCATACCATCCCCGAGAATGACGCATGGTGGGGTGCGGGGTTTACGGAATGGACCAATGTGCGCAAAGCGCTTCCGTTGTTTCCCGGTCACCGTCAGCCGCGGGTTCCCACAGAACTCGGCTTCTACGATCTCTCCGAACCTGCCGTTCTTGAACGGCAGGCCGCGCTTGCCCGCGAGCATGGCATTCATGGCTTTTGCTTCTACCACTATTGGTTTTCCGGCGGCAAACGGCTGCTGGAAAAGCCCGTCGAATCCCTGTTGCGCACGGGCCGTCCAGATTTTCCGTTTTGTCTCTGCTGGGCCAACGAGAGTTGGACACGCCGGTGGGACGGTGCGGACAAGGACATCCTCATGCCGCAACATTATCGCGCGGAGGATCCGGAGCAGTTTGCCGTAAGTTTGCTCCCGCATTTCAGGGATTCGCGATACATCCGGACTTGTGGAGGGCCGCTGCTTCTCATCTACCGGCCCCAGGAGATCCCGCAGATCGAACGAACCGTGGAGCACTGGCGGAACGTATGGCGGCAGGGCGGTTTTCCCGATGTTTTTCTCGCCGCCGTGCTGACGAGGGCCGAAGACGCGGGCCTTCCACCGGGCTTCGATGCCGGCGTCGAATTTCCTCCCCATCGGATGCCCGTCCAACCGCTCGACCCCGTCACACTGGATCTGGAGGGTTACCTTGGCAGCGTTTACGACTACAACCAGCTGGTCATCGCTTCCGTTCAGCAAGATGCCCCTCACATCTTCCCGGGCGTGACCCTCGGCTGGGACAACACGCCAAGGAAACCCCGCGACGGAACGGTTCTACACAATGCAGGGCCTGCACAATATGCCTACTGGCTCGCACGGGCCCAGGAACGCGCTGCCGCAGGCTGGAGCGACGGCGGCTTCGTGTTCATCAACGCATGGAATGAATGGGCCGAGGGCGCGTATCTGGAACCCGACCGCGATTTTGGCCGGGCATTCCTCGAAGCCACCCGTTGGGCCGCCGATGGATTCGTTTCAGAGCGGCACGGCGACCTGCTTGGGGTGCCTGCCCTTGATGCGCTGGTGCACGAATGGGCCCGGAACTCCCTCGATCTTCCGCGGTTGAAGCAGATGAGACGCGAGGAGACGGCAAAGCGGCGCAAACACGCGGCCCAGGCTCAAGACCTGCGGGATCGCGTGCGCCTCCTCGAAAACTTCGAACCCCTTTTCACCGCCAGCGCGCTGAAACCATTGTTAAAACTTGAGCGCTCCATCCGGAAGCGCCTCAACGGCCCGCGCCGATGAATCCGAACGCGCCACAACCGATTGCACCCCGGCGCCGTGCCCGATGGCCAGATGCCCTGTGCGCTGCGATGCTGGCCGCCATCGCGGCGCTCTATTACCGCGCATTTTTCAATTACGGCTTCTTCGTCGAAGACGAAGGGTGGGTCTGCATGATGGCGCTACGCCTTCTTGGGGGCGAAGTGCCTTACCTTGATCTCTCAATGGGGTACGGCCTTCTCTGGTTCCAGCCCGTCATGGCCGTGTTCACCATTGCCGGCCCCAGCCTTCTCGCCCTGCGGATTCTGTTCCACACTCTCCAGGCTCTGACAGCGCTCATGGGATACGGCGGGCTGCGCATGCTTGGCGCGGGCCGGACAACATCTTTCACCGCCGGCCTCTTTTTGGTCCTTTGGCCGGGCACCACATACAAGGCATTCATTCCGCTTCTGCTCGTCACGGGCTTTTTCCTGATGGCCCTTGCAGCCCGCTTGCTGAACCCGCCCTCCGGCAGCCGGTCGCGGGCGGGGGCGCCATTCCTGTTGGCCGCCTTCGCGCTAGGCGCGTTGGCAGGCGCAGGATCCCAGCTGCGGTATGAGCTCGGTCTGCTCGTCATGGCCCTCGTCTTCGCATGGCTCCTCCTGTTGCTGGCCACAAGCGCGCGGGGCTCCGCATGGCTTCGAACCGCGGCGATGAGCTTCGTTGCAGCCCCTCTAGGCGCGCTGTTGGCCATTGCACCCGTCTATCTGGCCGCAAGGGAGCAGGGTTGGGAACGTTGGTTCTGGAAGAAATCGCTTGCGCTGCCGGCGCAGATCATAAGTCCGCTCGCGGAGGGACCGGCGCCCGACAGGCCTGTGCTGGCTTCCCTGCTGCCGGCCGCGCAGCCTGACACCGGATTGGTTGCACGAATGGAGCCCCCGCGCCTGGATTTCCATGATTCGGAACGCCCGGACACACCTTTGATCGCTTTGGCATACTATGTTCTCGCCGGGTTTCTTGCCGGGACAGGCGTCCTAGTTGCGGCGCAAATCGCGGGTGCTCTCCGGCGGCGCGCTTCACACCCACCGCCGCCCGCTGTCCCGGTCGCGGCCGGCGCATGGATGCTTGCGACCGCCGGCGCCTTGTCTTTCCTCGTGTTCCGGCCCGACATCGCCCATCTCGCCGAGGCCACCCCCATGCTGCTCATCGCATCGGCGGCTCTTCTTTCCGCGCAGCCCCGCACGGGCATGCGGTTTGCGCTTCTCGGCGCATTGCTGCTTTGGCTGGTTCCATTTTGTCTGCTGGCAATGCGCGACCCCCTCGCCGGCACGATTGCGCGCCGCATGGAAGCCCGCCTGCCGTTCCGGGGCGAGAATGGGGTCGAGGTGAAACTCCATCCCCATCGTCACAACGTCTTCAGTCGGATCCACGAGATCGTGACCGGCGCCACTGCTGCCGAAGAACCGCTCCTCGCCGCGCCGTATGCCCCGGGATTCAATTTCATGACTGCCCGCCCGTCGTGCATGCGCAGCATGTTCCTGGACGAAAGCTACGACGCCGAGGAATCCATGGCTGAACTCCTTCGCCAGTTCGACGCCGGAAAACCGGGGGCAGTCATCGTCAGCGACTGGAGAATCAACGGAGCCGGTGCGCCGACGTTCACCGAGTGGGCATGGCCGGTGATGCAGCGGCTTGAGAGGGACTACAATCGCGTTTTTGAGCAGTCAGGCCGCACAATCTGGCTCCGGCAGGAAGCTGCCCCGGGGAACCGTTTTGCGCCCGGCCGACGTGATGCAGTGGCCGCCTTCGACATCAAGAGCGGAAGACCGAAGCCGTTCATGCTGCCGGGCGTCCCGGGAATGCCGCCGCGCCGCGGGTTCGGACGCTGGGTTGAACTCACCAACATCGGCGGCAAGCCGCTGGAAAACTACACACTGCACCTGAACGGAGTCGGCTTGCTTAGCGGACGTTCCCTTGACTCTGGTAACTCGCATAGTCACACCCTGGATCCGGATGGAGACCCCGTCGCCATGGGCGACAACACAGTTCTCGTCGAAGCGGACGACACCGGACGGCGGGTGCGCGTCCGCATCGCATACGACGCCGGCTTGTTGCGCCTGCCGCCGGCATCAGCCGGGGGGAACCGCCCGCACCCGGAGGCTCGTAGCCGGAAGCGTGAGCAGCTGCCGAATCCGATTGGCGAGATCAACCCGGTGGCGGCTCCCCGCAGCGCCGGACGGTTCAAACGCCCTGTTGTTGTGCCATGGATGAGGTGGTAAGACACGGGATGGGGTCAAGAGTAGTGGAAGCGACGCAGTCCTCAAACGCCGGGATGGGAAAGAATGGCGGTTACGGATCAGACACAGGGGCCGCAGCAACGGCGCACGCAAGCAAAGGCGCCGGAGACCGCCGAACCCCCGCCAAAGGAAGGCGTGGCCCGCACTTCACCATGGGCGACTGCATACGGCTCGCCTGGCAGTTCTTCCTGCGGGATCAGGCTGCGCTTTATCGAGGCTCATACGTTGGTATCCTCTGGATTATTCTTCCCCCAATCCTCGCCGCTGTCGGACTGACGCTTGCGCAGCGGAGCCAGATCGTCAATATGGCGGCCAGCGGAATTCCCTTCCCTGCGCATGTCATGCTTGGCACGGTGCTCTGGCAGGTCTTCAATGCGGCGGTTCGCAGCCCGGTCACCACCACCCTGAAGAATGTGCCGCTGCTGGCCCAGGTCGCGGTTCCTTCCGAAACCCTCTTCTTTTCCGAGGTCATCCGGGGATTGCTGGATCTGGTTGTCAGGTTGCCGGTCGTCATCGCATGCTTTGCGTACTTTCAACTCCCGGTCACGCCGGGGATCCTGGGCGGGGTGGGATTGACGGTCATCCTCCTCATGCTCGGACTGAGCCTTGGATTCCTGCTTGCGCCTGTCTGCACCCTCTTCGACGATCTTGCGCGTTCGCTGCCGTTCGTCCTGAACATTTGGATGCTCCTCACCCCGGTCTTCTATCCGCCCCCCACAGGGGCTTTGGCATCTCTTGTCGCCCAGGCCAACCCGGTTGCGCCGCTCATTGCCGGAGCCATGGAATGGGGCACTGCACGGCCGCTCACATACTCGGCGGGGCTGGCCGTTGTGATCGGCGTCGTACCCGCGTTGTTCTTTCTCGCGTGGTTTCTCTACAAACGCTCCCTCATCTACCTTGTGGAACGGCGATGAGCGGCGACAACAACCTACTCGTTTGCCGCGGCATCTGGAAGCGGTTCTGCCGCGACTTCAGACGGTCGATCCTCTATGCGGTCGGCGACATCTGGTGTGAGGTCATCCGCAACAGGAAGCTTCCTCTCGAACTGAGAAAGAAGGAGTTCTGGGCGCTCAAGGATGTCTCCATCGAGATCAAGCGCGGAGACGCCATCGGTCTCGTCGGACGCAACGGCTCCGGCAAAACGACCCTTTTGAGCGTCCTCGCCGGGGTCATGCTCCAAACACGGGGAGAGGTTGTACGGCTCGGCCGGATTGCGCCGCTTCCGGCGAAAGTCATCGGGTTTAAACCCATCCTGACCGGGACCGAAAACGCGGTGACGATGATGTCGATCCTCGGCCTCTCACCGCGGGAAGCCCGGCGGAAAGCGGGCTGGGTCATGGAATTCGCCGAACTCGGAGAGGCCGCCGGTGCTCCCTTGGGCAAATTCAGTTCGGGGATGGCAGCCCGTCTCGGCATGGGGTGCGCCCTCGCCGCCGAACCCGACGTCTTCATCCTCGACGAGGTCATGAGCGTCGGCGATCTGAAATTCAAGGCCAAGTGCCGCGCCGAACTCGAGGAGCATCGCGCGCGCGGCGGGGCATTCGTCTTCGTCTCGCACGACGCGCACGCCGTCTCCAGCTTCTGCTCGGAGGCCGTCTATCTGAAGCATGGCACCATCCGGATGCGCGCCGAACCGGCGGAAGTCCTCCGGGAATACGAACACGATCTGGGCATGGACGAACCTGACATCCGCGATGCCGGCCGCGCACCGCTCTATCGGCGCGATCCCGCCGCTCCGATCGACCGGCTCGCGATCACGGAAATCGGGTTGCTGGACGGCTCGGGACGCCCCTCTGAATCCATCTGCACCGGCGAAGCCGCCTCACTGCGGGTGCGCCTCGCCGCCGCGGCAGGGCTTGAGGATGTGCGCGTGCGCGTCGTGCTCGCTCGCCAAGGCGCCCTCCAGAATGCCATTGCCGTTCTTTCCAGCCCGTCCTACCGCCTGGAACGGGGTATGGATGTCAACGCCCGCGTCGTGCTCTCACCCAGTATCCTGCTGCCGGGACGGTACGTCGCACACGTCGGGTGTTTCCATGGAGACCGCGAGATCTGCCACGCTCCGGGGTTCTGTTTCCGCTCAGTGGCGGGCGATGCGCCGGTCGAAGGAGTGGTCCACCAGCCCGCCCGCTGGGAGTCGGCGCTTCAGCCGGCAGAGTACGCCGGGAAGACCTTGACAAGGGCCGCTGCCAACCGAACGGAGAAGTTCTCTGTATGATGAGCGAGGAGAGAATCGCAGTCGTCGGTCTGGGCTATGTCGGATTGCCGGTCGCCTGGCATTTTGCCAAACATTTCTCGGGCGTGGTCGGTTACGACATCAACGCGCACAAGGTGGATCGCTTGCGCCGGGGGGAGGACACCACCCGCCAGGTCACCCGCGAGGAGTTGATCGAGGTTCGCATCCGCTTCACTTTCGACGCCCGCGATCTTGCCGATCGCTCCATGGTCATCATGACCGTGCCGACTCCGATCGATGATCTTAAGAAGCCGGACCTGAGCTCGATTCTTGCAGCCACAAAAACCGTGGCCGGGGCGATTCGCTCCGGCACGGTCGTCGTTTACGAGTCCACGGTCTACCCCGGGGTCACCGAAGAGATTTGCGGACCGCTGATCGAGGAGATCTCGGGCATGAAGGCAGGGCGGGACTTTTTCCTCGGATACTCCCCGGAGCGCATCAACCCCGGAGATCGCGAGCACACCTTCGACAAGGTCTGCAAGATTGTCTCCGCCGATCGCCCGGAGACTTTGGAACGGATCGCGGCGGTGTATGGGAGGGCCGTGCAGGCCCCGTTGCATCGTGCGCCCTCCATCCGGGTTGCCGAGGCCGCAAAAGTCATCGAAAACACCCAGCGCGACATCAATATCGCGTTGATGAACGAACTCGCGCTCATTTTTGACCGGATGGGGATTCGGACCAGCGATGTCCTGCAGGCTGCCGGAACCAAATGGAACTTCCTCCCGTTCCGCCCAGGCCTGGTCGGCGGACATTGCATTGGCGTCGATCCGTACTACCTCACGTCCAAGGCGGAACAACTCGGTTACCATCCGCAGGTGATCCTCGCCGGGCGGCGCATCAACGATGGGCTCGGAACCTTTGTTGCACAAAGAACCGTGAAGCTTCTGGTTAGCACCGGCGTGAAGGTCAAGGAAGCGCGGGCGCTCGTCATGGGCCTGACATTCAAAGAGAACGTCCCCGATGTACGCAACAGCCGCGTGCCGGACATCGTGCGGGAACTTGCCGAATTCGGGGTTAGCGTTGACGTGGCCGACCCCGTCGCAGATCCCGGCGAGGCTGCGGGTGAATACGGTTTCCCCGTACACCGCACACCCCCTGCTGCGAAATACGATGCGGTGATTCTCGCGGTGGCGCACCGTGAAATCGTGGATGCGGGGATCGATCGCATTTCCGCGCTGCTGAAATCGCCCGGTGTGTTCGTGGATGTGAAGTCAGTCTCCAATGCCGGCGCAATGCCCCGCGGAGTCGCTTACTGGAGTCTTTGATGCCGCGCGAGGCGCGTTTGCTCTTCATGATCGACAGTCTGGCCGCCGACGGAGCCCAGACTGCGATGCTCAATCTCATCGAAGGCCTCGCCTCGCGCGGATACAAACAGGCTGTGATTGCGTTGAACAGCGTCGTGGCCGGCCGGAGCCGCTCAGCGTTGTCCGGGCTGGGCGTCCCGCTCCACGTGATCGGCAGGCGCGCATTTGTTCTCGGGTGGGGCATGCTCGCCGCTCTGCAGATCATTCGCAGGATGAGGCCGGACATCGCCATGACATGGCTCTTCGTATCCGATAACTTCGGCAGGGTTGCCGCCCGGATCGCAGGTGTGCCCGTTGTTGTCTCCTCGGTTCGCGCCGTGAACACGGGAAAAAGCGCCTTCCAACTCGCGATGGACCGCCTCACAGCCCCGCTTGCTGACAAGATTACGGCAAACTCCCAGTCGGCGATCGCCTTTGCGCGTCAACACGAAGGCGTCCGGGAATCTCAGGCGGTTCATATTCGGAATGGAACCCGGGTACTACCTGAAGTGGGTGACGTCCAGCGGATCAACGCCCGGCGGATCCTGAATGTCGGCTCCAGAGCCATTACCGTCGGCAGCGTCGCCCGCATGTTTCCTGTCAAGGGGCACCGGATCCTGCTGCAGGGGTTCGCGTCCTTTGCATCGACTCACCCGTCCGCCCGTCTGCTCCTTGCCGGTGATGGCCCGGAGCGGCCATCGCTTGAAAGGGCCGCGGCCGCATTGAATATTGCGGACCGGGTTTCCTTCCTGGGAATCTGCGACGATGTTCACGGAGTGCTGGCCGCGCTTGATGTCTTCGTGCACGCCTCGTATTCCGAAGGGATGCCAAACTCGGTCATGGAGGCCATGGCGGCGGGTCTGCCTGTGATTGCGACACAGATCGGTGGCACCGGAGACCTGATTGAAGACGGCGTCCATGGATGGCTGGTTCCGCCCGGCAATCCGGAATCCATCGCGCGCGCCCTGGAAGAGGTGTTCGCAGATCGCAGCGAGTCGCGGCGGCGCGCCGCGGCCGCTGCCTCCCGCATGCGCACGGAGTTCTCGCTCGAAACCATGACGCAGCGCTACGACGAGCTCTTCCGCAGTCTTCTCGCCGGGCGAAAGGTCGCGCTATGAAGCTGGCCGTCATTCTCCGAAACGACAAGCGGTGCGGGGACTTGCTTCACCTCATTCACGGCGCCCGGCGGCATGCGCCGGTCGAGGCCGTGTTTCTGTGTTCTCCGAAGGTGAGCAAACGCGAATGCGAACGCATCGAGGAGGCCGGTTGCGAGGTTCGGCTTGTCAATGGCGCGCTGCAGCTGGCGCGCAGGAAGCAGCGGAGTTCCGTGGCAGACAGGCTGCTCTCAAAACTGCCGTCCTCGAGATGGGCACAGGAAACGCGGGCACGGATTCTCTGCCATCGCATCGTCTCCGATGCGAAAGCTGCACAACGGCGGATCGTGGAGTTCGACTGCGTCATCGCGCTCAAGGACAAGGTGAATGACTTTGACGCGCCCATCCACCTGGCCGCCCGCCGGGCAGGGCTGCGGATCGTGATTCCCAGTGTTGCGCAGACAAATCTCGACTTTTTCACAACCCGTCAGCGTCTGCTCGCTTCTCCGGAATCGTTCGCTGGCGCGTACGAGCGTGAGGTGGCCAGGGAATTCGCATCCCATTTGCTCAATGGACGCCTGATGTACGAACCGTTCCGCACCCGTGCCTACCATCGCGCGGGCGTGCTTTCCGAATTCCCGTGGCTGAGCGGCGCCGGACTATCCGATGTGGTGTGCGTGGATTCCCAACGGACATGGGATGAATATGCGCGGTTCGGGGTCGCGCCGGAGCGGCTCAGACTCACTGGAGACATCGCGTACGATGCGCTCCATGCCGCGCATCGGGAGCGCGAGCGCGTTCGCGAGCAGGTGCTGGCAGGGCGCCCCGACCACAACCGGCGATTGATCGTCTTCTCCCCACCGTTGCTCTCCGAAGACGGCCTCCTCGATCGTCCGGCGCATGACGCCTTGATGCGGCGCTGGCTGGAGGCCGCACGGATGTCCGGAGCCACCGTCGTTGTGTCGCTGCATCCGAAAGCCCCACAGGCGGATTACGACTGGATCGCAGCGGAGGGGTTCGGACGCATGGCGAAGGACAGGTTGTTCCGCATCCTGCCGGCGGCCGACCTCCTGCTCACGGGTTTCTCGACGACGGTGACGTGGGCAATTCTTTGCGGAGTCACGCCGGTCGTAACCGATTATTGCGGCCAGAATTACGCCACGCATTCCTGGAGCCAGACGGCAAGGATCGTGCGTGACGATGCCGCCCTCGCTGCTGCGCTTTCCAACCCCCGGAACCCGTCCGAGTTTGCCTCGGATTGGCAGGCGTTGTCGCGCGACGAAGTTTTTGACGGGCAAACCGCACTGCGCTACGCGAAGATATTTCGCGGCAAATGATCACCATCGGAGAAAGACAGGTTGGCGCCGGGTTCCCGGCATATCTGATCGCGGAAGTCGCGCAGGCCCACGACGGGTCGCTCGGGATGGCGCATGCCTACATCGACGCTGCCGCCGGGAGCGGGGCCGACGCGGTGAAGTTTCAGACGCACATCGCGGCGGCCGAGTCGACCAGGGACGACTTGTTCCGGGTGCCTTTCAGCAGCCAGGATGCGTCCCGGTACGACTACTGGCGCCGCATGGAGTTTACACCCCCACAGTGGGCGGAACTCGCGGCCCATTGCCGCGATCGCAATGTGGAATTCCTGAGTTCCGCGTTCTCTTTCGAGGCGGTGCATCTTCTGAGGGCGGCAGGAATGGCCGCATGGAAGGTGGGCTCCGGAGAATTCAATTCGACCGAGTTGCTGACGGCGATGTGCGAAGACAAGCTTCCCATTCTGCTCAGCAGCGGGATGAGCCACCTCGAGGAGATCGATGCAGGCGTCGCGCTCGTCAAAAACCTCGGTTGCCCGGTGGCCGTGCTGCAATGCTCCAGCCGCTACCCGACGCCCATGCAGCATGTCGGCCTCAATGTCCTGTCGGAGCTCGCGCGCCGCTATGGCTGTCCCGTGGGGCTGTCCGATCACTCCGGCACCGTATTCCCTTCTCTCGCGGCCATGGCAAGGGGGGCCAGCTTCATCGAAGTTCACGTTGTGTTCGACCGGCGCCAGTTCGGGCCGGACACTGGCGCATCCGTGACCTTCGAGGAGCTTCGCTTGCTGGCCGACGCGCGCGACGCCTTCAGCGAGATGGATCGTGCGCCCGTGTGCAAGAACGTGGACGCTGGCGAACTCGACACGATGCGGCGTCTCTTCACTAAAAGCGTCGCCCCCGCGCGTCCGCTCCCGGAGGGCACGCGCCTTGCCGAGGATATGCTGGCGCCAAGGAAGCCGGGCAGCGGGATCCCCTACTCGGACCGGGGGCGTCTCATCGGACGCATCCTCGCGCGCAACGTGGAACCGGACCGACTCCTGCGCGAGGAGGATCTTCTTTGACAAAGCTGCTGTATCTGGGGCCATCCGACAGCACCGCCCTCGTCGGACGGACGCTTGGAGACGGCTGGACCGTAATGAGGGCCGAACCCTCCGAAGCTTCGGTCGACGCCCTGATTGCGGATTGCGAATTCCTCCTCGACGCCTCGATGAAGGTGCCTCTCGACGCAGCACGCCTGCGCCGGGCGCAATCGCTGCGCGCGGTATTCACCGCGACAACTGGAGCCAATCACATCGACAGCGCGGCGCTCGAGAACCGTGGGATCCCGCTGTTCACCCTCAAAGGACAACGCGACGTCCTCCACAGGGTGAACGCCGCGGCGGAGTTGTCGTGGCTGCTGCTGATGGCCTGCGCACGCGGATTGCGGGGCGCCATCGAACATGTGATGGACGGGGGCTGGGATCGCACGCAGTTCCCCGGCCTTCAACTCCGCGGACGCACCCTCGGCATTCTCGGTTGCGGCCGGAATGGCTGCTGGATGGCCGCTTACGGAAACGCATTCGGGATGGAAGTGCTCGGATGCGATCCCGCAATCGCGGAATGGCCCCACGGCATCGTCCGGTGCGAATACGACGACTTGCTCCGCCGGGCGGATGCCATTGGAATCCACGTGACGTATTCTCACGAAACCGAAAACCTCGTCGGGGCTCGCGAACTCGCGCTCATGAAGCCCGGGGCAATTCTCATCAACACCTCGCGGGGACAGATCGTCGATGAAGACGCCGTGGTCGCGGCAATCGACTCCGGCCGGTTGCGTGGATATGGCACGGATGTCATCGCGACCGAACCCGATATTGCGCGGAGCCCGGTGTGGCAGCGCGCCCGTGTGGACCGCCGGATCATCGTTACGCCGCACATCGGCGGCTTCTCGCCGGATGCGCTTGCCGTGGTGCTCGCGTTCACCGCTCAACGCATCGTGCAGTGGGCCGCCCGGAATCCCGCGGCCATGCAGGACGGCAAATTGGACTGGACCCAGGTCGGGAAGCCTTCTATCTAGCCCGATGGCTCCCAGGAAGTCTGGCCGCAGCATCATCTCGCATCTTGCGTTTGTGCGCCACTGCCTCAGCGAGGAGTTCGCCCGGGGGTGGGCGCGAACCCAGCCCGGCTTGCGTGACGCGATTTCCCGGATGCAGTCACAAACGGACTCGAAGGGCTGCTCGTGGAGAGCCTATCGGCAGCTGCACACGGCGGTTCGAACGCGTCACCCGGCCCTCGTGCTGGAGTGCGGAGCCGGAATCACGAGTGCCGTGATTGGCCATGCACTTTGTCTCAACACGCAGGATGGCAAGCCGGGCCGTGCGATATCGCTGGAACAGCACGAGTCCTACTTCGGGCAAATCAGGACCGCGTTGCCGCCAGAACTCGGACAGTTCGTTCAGATCATTCACTCCGAGGTTGCCGAAGAGAACTGCGGCGGGTGGACGGGGCTTTACTATGTGGCCGGCGAGGGGCTTGCGCCGGATTTTGTCTTCGTGGACGGCCCCACTTACCCCAAGCGGCGGGAAAGGGCGTTCAACGCCGATTTTCTGCGCGTTAGCCGCGGTTCGGGATGCAAGGTGTTCGGTCTGCTCGACGGCCGCCCTGCCACACTCAAGGCGTTGCGGGAACTGATCAGCGATCTGGTTGTGCTGCCATCCCGCGGGCCGCTACATGCCTTCCTCGCGTCTTCGTCCAATGTTTGAGGAAATTGCCCGAGAATTCACGAGGATCGGCGGCGAATGGGCGGCCGGAGTCCCGGGCGGCGGTCCGGGTCTGAACTTGCTGACCGAGCTCGAACGCGCCGGCGTGGCGTTGATTACAACAGGCCACGAGTCCACTGCGGCGCTTGCCTCGGGCGCCTGCGGCGCAATCACCGGACGGCCCGCGCTCGCGTTCTCCATCAAGGGTCCCGGCCTTGCCAATCTCCTGCCGGGGCTGGTTTCAAACGGTTACGAGAGCTACCCGACACTGTCTCTTTCCGAATCGTATCCGAAGGCTCACCGCGGGCCGCGCTGGCACAAGTGGATCGACCATGCCGCTCAGCTTTCCCAGGCAGCCTGCTCGCATGTGACACTCGCGCCGGGCGTCTTGACCTTGGCATGGAGATCCGCACGCAGCTGTAAGCCGTCTGTCGCCCATCTCGAACTCGCCGCAGGTTACGACAGGGTCGGCGAACCAGGCGGCGCCGCCGCCCGTGCGGATGGGGGAGGGGGGAAGTTCTCCGCAGCACGCCCCATCGTGGTCGCAGGCCAGGGTTGCCTGGAGGATGCGGTGATGCGCGCATGGCTGGGCTCCCTCCGCGTGCCCGTCTTTACGACCGCAGCCGCAAAAGGGCTGATCGATGAAACACTCCCTTTTGCAGCGGGTGTGTACACCGGAGACGGGCGCGGGATCGCTCCGGAGACCGCGCTCTCCGCATGCGCAGACGCCGTCGTCTTCGCGGGCGTCGGCGTGCAGGAGTTGCTCAACCCTGCTTCTGGCAACGCCCGCCGCTTCAGCTTCCCATTCCGGGGCGATCTCCCGCCATCCGGTGATGAATGGCGGGGCCAATTGCTCGCGCGGGATGCGTTCGACCGAATCGCCGAGCTCGAGTGGGGCGCTCAAGAGATTGCCGAAGCACTGGCACACATGCGCTCTGCCCTGAAATCCGCCGGTTGGTCGCCGTTCGCCGCGATGGAGATCGCCGCGCATGCCCATCCCGATGCCCGTCACGTCCTCGACACGGGAAACTTTACCGTTGTCGGCGAACACGCTTTGATCGCGCGCCAACCATGGGACGTGCTGGGTTCGCCCTGCGGGCGTTACCTCGGCGTCGGACCGGGGTACGCCCTCGGCGCATCGCTCGCAGACCGTAACAGGCGCGTTGTCCTTTGGATCGGAGACGGAGGCATCCGCGCGCTGGGCACAGAACTGGGACTTTTCTCGGAACTCGGGCTGCCGATCACGGTCATGTTGATGTGCGACGGCGGATTCGGGAGCATCCGTGGGCGCGCCGGGGCGTCGTCGCTCACGGTCCTTCCACTGCGGGTTCCTGACCGGCCGTGGGGCGCATGGGCGGAAGCGCACGGGTTGGCGTTTGCCGATGCCTCCGGCAGCGAAGAACTCGCCTCTGTCCTATCCCAACGACAGGAGCGTCTCCTGGTCTGCTGCCGATTTGATGCGGATCGGTATTGCGAAACGGCGGATCTCCTCCGATAACATCCGATGGAAATTCTTGTCGTCGGAGCCGGATCGGTCGGCCGCAGGCACGGAAAGAACCTTCGCAGTCTAGGTTGCCGGCCAGGGTTTGTCGATCCACGCGCAGACCGGCTTGAGGAGGCGAAGAGCGAGAACGGCGCCGTTGCCCTGCACCACACACTCGAGCAGGCGCTCGCAGCCCAGTTTTACGATGGTTTTGTCATCGCCTCGCCGCCATCCCTCCACATCGGGCAGATCACCCAGATCCGTAAATCGTCGGACCGCTGGATACTCTGTGAGAAACCCCTCTCAACGGATTCGCGCGGCGCGCTGGCAATCTCTTCAGCTGCCCAGCGTGTGCTGCTGGGTTACACCTATCGCTGGTGGCCGCCATTGACGTTCCTCCGGGAGAAGCTGCGGAGTGGCGCGGTCGGCGCCGTGCGGCACGCCCGGCTCGTGATGAGCGCACATCTCGCAGACTGGCACCCATGGGAGCGTTACCAGGACTTCTTTATGGCTTCCAGGGAACTCGGCGGAGGCGCTTTGCTCGACGAGAGCCACTTCGTCGATCTCATGCTCTGGCTGTTTGGAACACCGCGCTCGGTGTTTGGACGCGTCGAAAGGATCTCGTCGCTGGAAATCGATACCGACGACAACGTGGATTTGTTGTTCTCGTATGAGGAGGGGTTTCGTGCGTCTATTCACCTCGATCTGTTCGGGCGCCCGTATGAGCGTTCCATCACGGTAATTGGCGAGGACGGAACCGTCGCATGGTCCTACGAAACGAACTCGGTGCGGACATCGAAAGGGCTGAAATGGATCGAGCAGAAAGAATTCGCATGCGAACGAAACGACATGTTTCTCGGCGTCGCACAGGAATTGATCGAGCTGATCCAGGGTGCAAGGTCTTCGGCCTCGTGCACCTATGAGGACGGGCTTGCCGTCATGCAGATCCTCGACTGCTGCCGGGAAAGCTCCGCGGCGGGGCGATCTGTGGAGATCAGCCAATGACGGGAACACACCGCAAGACGCTGGCGGTTATCCCCGCCCGTTCCGGGAGCAGGGGAATCGCCGACAAGAACATGGCCGAGATTGGCGGCCTCTCACTGATCGCACGGGCCGCCAAAGTTTTGACCGACCCGGCCTGCGACTGGATCGCGCGCCGGATCGTTTCCACCGATTCCCGTCGGTATGCCGATGAGGCCGAACGCCACGGCATCGAGGCGCCGTTTCTGCGGCCGCCGGAGCTCTCCACGGATACGGCCACAGCGGTGGATGCGATGATTCATGCCGTGATGGAATGCGAGCGCATTTGGAACGAGAGGTATGGCGCGGTGCTCATCGTCGAGCCGACGTGCCCGCTTCGCATTGCCGAGGACATCAATGCGTGCGCCCGGACGCGCGAAGCGGCAGACGCCGACACCGCCGTAACGGTGAGCCCGCTCGACTCCAAGTTCCACCCAGACAAAGTCCTCCGGCTGCGCGCAGGACGCGTCGAGTACTACAGCGCCCGGGGTGCGGGCATAACCGGCCGTCAGCAGCTCGATGAACTGTATTTTCGCAACGGCTCATGCTACGCAATGACGCGCGAGTGCCTTCTTGAACAGCGCACGATTCTCGGCAAGATGACAGTTCCGGTGGTGATCCGCCGCACGCTGGTGAACATCGACGAACCGGCTGACCTGGATCTGGCACGGTGGTACCACGCGGAATTGAGAAGTCATGGCTGAGAAGAAACAAGTTGCAGTCGTCTTGGTCGACCGCGCCAACTACGGCCGCATGCGCCCGGTCATGCGGGAATTGCGGGACCAGGGCCAACTCGAACTGCTGACGGTCTGTGCGGGCACAATGTTGCTGGATCGCTTCGGACGAGCCCGGGATATTGTGGAGCGCGACGGTTTTGCGGTCGACGCCGAGGTTTATTTGGAGGTCGAAGGGTCCGTGCCGATCACAATGACGAAGTCCATAGGCGTGGCCATCCTGGAATTCTCGTCGGTGTTCCAGCGCCTCGCCCCTCACTTCGTGTTCGTCACCGGTGACCGGTACGAAGCGCTCGGCGCCGCTGTGGCGGCAGTGTTTCAGAACCTTTGTCTGCTTCACCTGCAGGGCGGCGAGATCTCCGGCTCCATCGACGAACTCACACGGCACGCGATCACGAAACTGGCGCACTACCATTTTCCCGCAACCGCCCGCGCCGCTCGCTACATCGAAGCCATGGGCGAAGCGCGCTCCACGATTCACGCGTTCGGTTGTCCCTCGCGCGATGTCGTGGATGAAGCCGTGTCGCGCGGGCTTGATGTCGATACCCTCAATCGTCTCGGAGTCGGCAGCGCCATCGACTTCTCCAAACCCTATTTGCTGGCGCTTTTTCACCCCGTCACCACCGAAGGAACACAGGAGGCGCAAACCACGGAACTGCTGGAAGCCGTGAAGTCCCTCGGCATCCAGACTCTCCTCCTCTGGCCGAATATCGATGCGGGATCGGACCTCGTCGGCCAGACCATCCGGCGGTTTCGCGAGTTCAATCCCGGGTTTCCGCTGCACGCAATCAAGAATCTACAACCGCAGACATATTTGCCTGTCCTGCGCCAAGCCGCATGTTGCGTGGGAAATTCGTCGTCGTTCGTCAGGGAAACTTCGTTCCTCGGCACCCCCGTTGTGCTCGTGGGTTCCCGGCAGGATGGGAGGGAATGGTCCCCCTCCGTCCGGCGCGTCGAACCTCGCCGCCAGGAAATCGAAGCGATGGTGCGCGAACAAATTGAGCACGGCCGTTACGCGGCGTCGTCGATCTACGGCAAACCCGGCGTATCGGCGCGCATCGCAACGCAAATCCCCCTTCTTGAGCCTTACGTTCAAAAACGACTCGATTACATCTACCGAACCCATGGGGAGGAACGGGTCGCACAGTGCTGAAAACGCTCTCTGAGCATGCCCGGCTGCAGCAGATTCGCATCGCTGCGGAACGACGCGATGCCTCAGCGTGCGCTGCGGGATGGCGCCGGTTCACAAGGGGTGTAACTCCAAAAGACCGAGACCGCCTTCGGCTGCTGGTTCTGGATAAAGGCCCGTTCACCGTCGACCTCAAAGCGGCCTTCGGCGAAAGTGAGAACGTCGAACTCGTTCTGTTGCGCCGCGGCGCCGTAAAGTCCGTTGCCTCGGCGTTTCTGCCCCCTGAAATCGACGACAACTTCTACATCAACGCCGGTGCCTTCGCACTCCGGCGGATGCTCGGCTACAGAGAATTCCTTGCTGCCGTATGGAAAAAGTTCGCCGCAGACACCCGGGTCGACGCAGTCCTGAGCGGAAACTTCGGATATTATGCGGAACGCGAGTTGGCCGCGGCTGTGTCCGAATGCGGAACTCCCTTCATTGTTGTCCACAAGGAGAACCTGAAGACGCCCGGCTTGGTCGAGTTCTGGCGGGTTGTCTACAAGCACCGCCGCGGTCCGTTCCACGGAACGCAGATCCTGACTTACAACGGGATCGAGCGGCAGCTTCAGCTGGATGCGGGGGTTGCCGATCCGGAGCGCATCCGCGTCGTCGGCATGCCCCGCCTCGACCGCGCGTTTCAACTCACCAAGGTCCGGACCGAACGCCCGTCAATCCTCGCGTTCTCCTTCGACGCCACCGTCGGTCTCCCACTGCTCGTGCGCAAACGCCGCGGACGCTGGCGTGAAAAACCCTACGTGGAGCCGTTGGGCGACAGCCGCGACGCTCTTCGTTGGACCCGGCTGCACGCGGGATTCCACGAGACGCTGGTCGAATTGGCACGGGAACATCCCGGAATCGACGTCGTCGTCAAAGCCAAAGGCGCGCAGCTCGCGGCGGGTGGGGTCAGGTTCCTGAGCGCATCGGGGAAACTCCCCCCGAACCTGCACATCAAGGTCGGGGGGGACCCGTTTGACCTCATTGCACGGAGCTCCGTCGTGACCGGCTTCAACTCAACGGCGTTACTCGAAGCCATCGCAGCGGGTCGTCCGGTGGTTTCACCGGGTTTCGAAGAAGCCTCGGAAGAAGCCTACCGCCCCTACGTTGTCAACCTTGCGCCCGTGGCCCAGACAGCCGACTCGCCGCGGGGGCTGCGCGAGCGGCTGGCTG
>CAZZCL010000054.1:0-22049 GCA_964652295.1 uncultured Chthoniobacterales bacterium | reverse complement strand
GCGGGGGCGCAAGGCGTTGCGCGATTTGGATCACGGCGCCGCAAAAGAGTGCAAACCGTGCGCAAGGTCCCGACCGCTCGCCGCCCTTCAGTTCGTACACGCCTGGGTCGGCAAATGTGCCGCCACTGGACACAGCATAAACCTGCACACCGGATGGCAGTTGGCCCTCGCGGATGGTAAGTTCCCGGCCATGCATGCCGCTCCCGGCAGGCAGCACGATCTGGCGGCCGTCAAAAGCCGTCTCGCGTTCGACGAGTGGGTGAGCAGGGGTGGCGATTGCCGCAGCGCCACCCTGCGCTTCCAAGGCGCGCGCAATGCATAGCGCCATGGCGCCGATGGACCACTGCGGCACCCCTTCAAGGGGCGGCTCCACGGTGGCGATGAGCGTGCGACGCATCCGCTATGGCTTCGCTGCGCGGGGAGGCGGAGTCAAGCACGGAACGCACCGCGGCCAGACGCCGCCCCCGGGAATCGCCTTATTCCAGCACACCAATAAAAGGCAGATCTCTGAGGCGGCCCTCAAAATCGAGTCCGTATCCGACGACGAAATCGTCCGCGATATCGAACCCTGCGAAATCCACGGCAACATTGGCGGTTCGCGGGCGCTTTTTCCGCAACAGGACGCATGTCCTGAGGGACAGCGGACCGCTCGCCTGCACAGCGCCGAGAACGGCGGAGAGTGTGGCACCGGTGTCCAGGATGTCATCGACCACAAGGACATGACGTCCCTCAAGCCCCGGCGGCAGTGCATGGCGAAACACCACCCGGCCGCTGGAAGTTTTTTGTCCGGCATAACTTTCGACTGCCAGCGATTCAATGCGTGTGGGAAGTGAAAGCCGACGCACGAGATCGGCGGTGAAAATGAGCCCTCCGTTAAGCAAGGCGAGAGCTGTCAGCTCCGTGTCCGGAGGATACGCCGCCGCGATCTCCCGTGCCAGACTGTCGAGCCGCGCGCGGATTGCCGTTTCGGCGATCAACTCGCGGATGCGCTCTGTGGGAGGATGAAAGACCGGATTCAAGCGCCGACTATGGAACGAAAATCGGCGAAGCGGTAGTGCAAGATCCTGCTGAAGTCCCGTCCTCGGGCAATTGCCGTTCCCGGGCAATTGACCCTCGCCTTGGCTGCGCTCATGCCGTACTAACCCGGCATGATGTTGACGATCCGGCTCGCTCCCGGGGAACAGATCGCAGGACGAGGAGACGATGCCGCGATTCGTCTGGTTGGCGCGGAGGTTTCGCGCCGTCATTGCGCGATTCGCGTGTTGGATGGCAGGGTTGAGATCGAGGATCTCGGCAGCCGCGCAGGCACCTTTCTCAATGGACGCCGCTTCGAACGCATGGAGTTGGTTGCCGGCGACCGCGTGCGGATCGGGCCGCATACCCTGCGGTTCGATGGCATCGATCTTCATTCAGCGCCGCCCGGCGGGAGGATTGTGCTTGAACAGGCGGGGTTCGACGCTGGCGGCCGCGCCATTCTCGATGGAATCGATCTGGAGATTCCTGACGGGGCATTCTGCGGATTGCTCGGCGCAAGCGGCGCGGGCAAATCGACCCTGCTGCGGTGTGCCGCCGGAATCGTCAAGCCGAGCCGTGGCCGCGTGTTTCCGGGTGCCAACGCATTCTGCGGATTCGTCCCACAGGACGACATCGTTCATGGACAACTCACGCCTCGTGAGGCGCTTGAATGCGCCGCGCGGTTACGGTTGCGGCGCGGGGTGCCATGGTCTCAGGTCGCAAAGCGTGTGCGCGACACCCTTGAGCTGGTCGGACTCGACGATCGCATGGATGTCCGCATCGACCGGTTGTCCGGCGGCCAGCGCAAACGGGTTAGTGTGGCTGTCGAACTGCTCGCGCGGCCAGACATCCTCTTTCTCGATGAACCTACCTCCGGACTGGATCCGGCGGCGGAGTTGCGCCTTATGGAAATCCTGCGCGAGCTGGCCACAAGCGGCTGCACCGTGGTGTGCACCACGCACATCGTGGAGAATGTCTATCTTATGGACCGCCTCGCCCTGCTGGATGGGGGGCGCCTCGTCTGTGCAGGCACGCCGGATCAGGTGCGCGCAATGTTTGGGGTCGAACGGTTCACGGAGATTTACAGGCGGCTGGCCGCCAGGTGCACCCCTGCACCGCCTCCCGTGACGCAGCCGCCAACCACAAACCCACCCCTGGTGGCGCAGACCGCAGAGGGCAGTAGCACATTTTCTCGAAGTGCTGATGACCAAGCCCTCACAAAGGCGTCCCTTCCACCGCCTCCGCGGGGGCGGGGTGGCGGATTCAGCGTTGTGTTGCGCCGGATGATTTCGCTGCTCAAAGCCGAACCGCGCCAGGCGGCTCTTCTTGCAGCGCAGCCATTGCTCATCGCTGGGTTGCTGGGTTGGGCGACGGACGATGTCGCGCTGATCCTTTTCTTTGCAGGTATCACCATGGCATGGTTTGGCTGCAGCAATGCTGCGGGCGAGATTGTCAAGGAGCTGCCTGTATATCTCCGGGAAAGACATTCCGGCCTAACACGTGAAGGTTATGCATCGGCGAAGCTTGTCGGGATGACCGTCATTATCATCGTCCAGGGTCTTATGCTTTACGCAGGATGCGCGCTTTCGGAGGGGGGGCTATCCGGCGCTGCAGGCTGGCAGCTGGCGGCCCTGGGCGCAGCAGGCCTTGGCGGGACCGCAATCGGTTTGGGCATCTCGGCCCTTGCCTCTTCCCCCCGTCAGGCGGTCCTCGCCGTGCCGCTCGTGCTCATTCCACAGATTCTTCTGAGCGGGTACACCGTTCCCGCGCATGAGATGGCGGCCGACGTGCGCCAGGTGGCGTCGCTTGTGCCGTCGTATGGAGTTCAGCAGATCCTCGACACATCATTCCTTTGGGGCCAACCGCTCGTGCGCGAGGTGTTGAGCGACTTCTGGACGTCGTTCCGCAATTTGAACGAAGCCGGAGATCTCAAAACCGGCGAAGTGTATCTGCGTATTGGTCCCGCTGTATGGGGGTTTCTTGTGCATGGGATGTGGGTTGTACTGGGGCTAAGCGCCGTGTGGATCGGATTGGGTCGGCGGGAGGCGGCCAGCCGCTCGGGACGTGTAGAAGCCTGAGCACCGGCGTGCCGCATGCGCCGCCCTTCTGTAGAAGCAATCCCAAAAGTAGCGATGTTGCCGCTTGAGCTTAGATGTTCACAGGCGCGGCGACGAGGAGGGAATGAATCGGTACTCATGACCGAGGAGCAACAAAGCCTGTGGGCATCTGTGTTCAAGCCCGAAGAGTTCACTCCCACAACTTAACGCAAAGTCACTTCTCGTTCCTTACTCAACAGTCAGTGAACGGGAACATTCGTAGTTTTAGGACAGCTTCTAGTCTTCGTGACAACGCCTACGGCGTGCGCGATGGAATCCTGCCTGCCCTCAGGTTTTCGCTCGACTTGCGGAACGTCAAGGTCTGGCACGGCGCGTTAGCGACGTTGTCGAGCACCGCCTCGTTCTGACTTGTCTCTCACAAAGGCACGAAGGCACAAAGCTATTCTTCGAGGTTCCCGTTGATCGTTCGAGTGATGCCATTTTTCATGAGTTCATCTCCAAAATTGAGGACAAATCCAGGTTTCAAGCCAGTCAGCTTCCGATAAGGCCCGATGGAGGTGAATCGCCAAGTCGACAACAATCTTACCAATTGCATTTTCAGTCATCCTTTCTGCCTTTGCGCCTTTGTGAGAGTTGTTTTTCAGAACCAGGGTTTAACCCACATCGTGCCCGTGAATGGAAAGCCTGCTATCCGGCTCTGTTGCGGCGACTGTGTTGGTGGCTGCAATCCTGACATGTGTAAATTCCCCTCTCGCGTCCATGGATGTACTCCCCGGCGAAGGTTGGATCGCCCTGTTCAATGAGGAAACGCTTGAGGGTTGGAAAGCCAATGAAAGCCCTGAAACATGGTCGGTGAAGGACGAGGCCATCGCAGTTAAGGGTCCCGTGAGCCACCTTTTCTACACCGGTCCTGGCTGAGAAACCGTGTTCGGCAATTTCGATCTCAAGGCGCAGGTAAAACTCCGCGCCAATACCAACTCCGAGATTTTTTCCGTGCGCATGGCAGGATTCAGGCTGGCTGCGTAGAGGATTCAAGGCACAGATGCAGAACGATGGGAAGAGCGCCTGCTATGCCGGGGGGCTGTGGAACCATGCGAATCCTGGGGACCCTCCGGGCATTGAGCCGGGCGAATGGTTCGATGTGGAGACCCAGGCGGGCGGCACAAAGGTCACAGTGAATCTCATTGGCGAGACGAAGACCGAGTATGGTCCTGGAGGGACGAAGCGCGGCTTTTTAAAAAAACAACACGCCGAACGAAGGCTTCATGGCCTTGCAGGGGCATGGGGCTGCGCATTGCTCTCCGTTTGGCAATATTTTCATCCGCCCGGTTCCCGGTGAATGAGATGGCAGACGGCCGCGTGCGGGCCGTGTCATGTTCCGTGCCAGAATCAAAAAAAAATCTTTTGTGCGAAAGATTGTGTTGACGAAGCACCTCCCGCAATTCTAATCGTAACTGTAATCGGCACATTTTAGCCTGTATTCGTGTGCGGGCTCTATGCCGGTGCTTAACCAACAAACCCTGTTCAGAAAAAAACGCATAACCATATGAAAACACTCGTGTTGTCTTTTGCGGCGCTTGCCAGCGCCGTTTCCCTCGCAACTGCAGGCCCAATGATGGCCGGCTCAGGCATGGCTCCGATGGATCCGGTGCCGAACGTCGACGAAGGCTTTTATGCCACCGTGGTCGGCGGTCCGGTGTGGTTCCAGGAAATCTCGATCGGCGACCGCATTAATGGCGTTCGCATTGATGCCGATCTGAGCTTCGATGTCGGTGCCGGCTTGACCGGTTCGCTCGGCTACCGTTGGTCAAACGGATTCTCCCTCGAGTTCAGCGGCGGTTATTTCAACGCTGACACCGATGAAATCGAAGTCGACATCAAAAGCGGTGGAGATGTCTTCGAAGCCCGTTTCGATGTGGATGCCGACGTCACCGTTGTGCCTTTGAGTCTGAACATCATCTATCGTTATCCTGTCGCTTCCCCATTTTCGTTCTACATCGGTGCGGGTGCAGGTGCGACCTATGCTGAAATCGATTCCACAGGGATCGAAAGCGAAGACTCCTGGGAGTTCGGCGCGCAGGGGCTCGCTGGATTCACGTTCCTCGTCACGGAACAACTCGGCATCAACGTCGGTTATCGTCTTCTGTACACTGACGCCAGCGACGAAGAGCTGATCGGTCACGTCGCCGAAGCCGGTTTCACGTTGTTGTTCTAATCCGTAGGGCATTCAGCCTGTCAATTTGCCAAGCCCGCTCCGGCTCGTCCGGAGCGGGCTCTTTTTGGTGCATCCCTCGAACGTCGAGCCGGGGTTGACACCCGGCGGCCCCGGTTCTCTCTTGCCGGAGTAATGGTCGCCGATCTTAAGCGCACTCCGTTGTTCGATGAGCATCTCCGGCTGGGCGCTAAATGCGCTCCTTTCGGCGGGTGGGAAATGCCGATCCGTTACGCTGGCATTCTTGCCGAGCACAAGGCCGTGCGTCAGGGCGTTGGCATATTCGATATCTCGCACATGGCGCAGGCCGTGGTGCATGGGTCGGACGCCGGAAAGCATCTGGATGCCCTGCTTACCAACCGAATCGCCGATCTTGCTCCGGGCCACGCGCAGTACACGTTGCTTTGCAACGAATGCGGGGGCATTATCGACGATCTCATCGTTTACAGGCTGCCGACTGATACTGCACCCGGCGGGGGCGATGAGGCGTTTTTGCTCGTGTTGAACGCTTCAATGGCCGACACGGATTTGCAATGGTTACATCGGTGGCTCGATAAAGTCACAGGCGTCAGGTTGGAGGATCGCCGGTCATCGCATGCGGCAATCGCCGTGCAGGGACCCGGCGCCCCGGCCATTCTCGAGCGGCTCGGTTTTCCCCGTGTCGATCGCAACCGCACTGCAGCACACCGGTTCCCGGGGGGGTATGGTGCGATTGCCGGCACCGGATATACCGGCGAACCGGGGTGCGAACTGTTTTTGCACAATGCCGATGCAGCGCGCGTTTGGAATGCATTTCTGGATGCCGGCGCAGCTCCTTGCGGGCTTGGCGCCCGCGATGTTTTGCGTCTCGAAATGGCTTTCCCGTTAAACGGCGCCGATCTGAACCCAGGAAGAACGCCTCTCGAAGCCGGTCTTGGGGCATTTGTCGATCTGGGTAAGGGCCCTTTCATCGGGCGCGAGCCCTTGGTACAACAAAAGGCTGCCGGTCTCGCGGAGCGGCTGACCGCCGTGGAAGCTGTGCCCGGTGCTCCGCCTTTAAGAGCCCATTATCCTGTCTGGCATGAGGATGCTGTGGTCGGAGAGCTGACCAGCGGCACCATGTCGCCGGCGCTGGGCCGTGGCATCGGCCTCGGCTATTTGCCTCGTTCCCTTGCAAAGCCGGGTATACCCGTTGAGATCGAGATTCGCGGTCGCAAACATGCGGCTGGCGTAGTAAGAAAACCATTCTACAAATCCGGCACATGAATATTCCCGATGAATTGCATTACACCGAAACGCACGAATGGATCCGTTTTGACGGCGCGACGGCGGTTGTTGGCATCACGGATCATGCGCAGGAAGAGCTGGGCGAAGTAACCTTCGTCGAGGTGCCGGAAGTGGGGCGCGAAGTCTCTGCCGGGGACGCGGTCGCAGTGGTTGAATCCGTGAAAGCGGCCAGCGACATTTATTCTCCGGTAGCCGGCCGTATTGTTGAGGGGAATAGTGGCATGGCCTCCGATCCCGGCGCAATCAATTCCGATCCGTACGGCGCAGGGTGGTTGTTTAGAATTGAGTGCGGAACAGAATCTGACCGCAGCGCCCTGAAATCTGCGGAGCAATACCGCGAATCCCTGTCCTGATCCTTGAGCAGGTCAAGGATTGCTGGCCGTGGTGGCCAGCGTCATTTTTGATCTGCCACCCGACCAATTGGTGACACAACGACCGCGACCAGCCAAATCCCCAGGGAAACAGACCGGCTTGGATCGGCTGGAGGACCTCTCCCACGGCAGCTCGAAGAGCTGGCTGCAAGTATGATCATTTCGGTTTTGCATCCGGGACCCCTTTGCCGGAAGTAAAAGGCCTTATGAGCCGACCCAAAGTCCTTGTTGCTGATCCTGTGTCCGAACGCGGCGTAAACGCGCTGAGCGAAGGAGGCCGGTTGGAAGTTGTTGTGCAGACCGGCTTGCAGGGGGAGGCGCTGCTGAATGCCGTCAGGGATGTGCAGGGGATCGTTGTGCGAAGCCAGACGAAGATCGGGGCGGAAGTTCTCGAAGCAGCAGCATTATTAAAGGCTGTAGGCCGCGCCGGTGTCGGTGTGGATAATGTCGACGTCGAAGCAGCCACCCAACGCGGCGTCGTCGTGATGAATACTCCCGGGGGCAACACCATTTCCACCGCGGAACATGCGTTTTCACTAATGGTGTCCGTAGCCCGCAATATTCCGCAGGCACACGCCAGCGTGGCAGCCGGCAAATGGGAACGAAAAAATTTTCAGGGGGTGGAACTCAACGAAAAGAAGCTCGCCATTCTCGGTATGGGTCGGATTGGCACGGAGTTTTCGCGGCGAGCCGCCGCGTTTGGCATGCGGGTGATGGCTTACGATCCCTATATCTCCGCCAGCCGCGCCAAGGCGTTGCAGGTGGAGTTGTTCGAAGATCTCGACGCCATTCTTGCCGAGGCGGACTTCATCACCCTGCACATGCCGCTCACCCCGGAAACCCATCATATGATTGACGCGCGGCGGCTTGGTTTGATGAAGGCAGGTGTGCGCATCATCAATTGTGCGCGTGGAGGGCTTGTCGATGAATTGGCTCTCGCTGAGGCATTGAAGGACGGGCGGGTTGCCGGAGCCGCGCTGGATGTCTATGAAACGGAGCCGCCCCCGCAGGATCTTCCGTTGCGCAACCTGCCGAATGTTGTGTTCACGCCGCACCTTGGAGCCTCCACGTTGGAAGCGCAGGAAGGCGTTGGGCTTGAGATCGCCGAGGCCATGCGCTCGGTTCTTCTCGACGGCGTCATCCGCAACGCCGTGAACATGCCCAATGTGGATAAGAAAACCTTGGAGATCATCGGGCCTTACCTTGCCCTTGGAGAGCGCCTTGGCCGTTTTCTTTCCCAGGCGGGACCTCGCAGATGCGAGAAGCTCACTGTTAATTATAGCGGGCGTGTGAGCGAGAACCCCACCGCTCCGGTCACCCGTTCCATTCTGCGCGGGTTCCTTGAAGCGATCGGCGGACGCGAAGTGAACATGATCAATGCGCCGGCATTGGCTTCCTCACTTGGGTTAGACGTTATGGAAACGCGGCAGAGTCGCGCCGGCGAATACACCGATCTCATCGAAGTTCACAGCGGGTGCGGGGAGGAATCGACAAGTGTGGCCGGCACATTCTTCGGCGCCGGTCCGCGCATTGTCATGGTGAACGGGCGGCATGTCGAAGCACGGCCCGAAGGCGTGTTGCTGCTCATGGAAAATCGCGATCGACCCGGCATTGTCGGGCATATCGGAACCCTGATGGGCGCGCACAAGGTAAATATTGCCAGCATGTCCCTGGGGCGTAACGAAGCCGGAGGACGCGCTGTGACGGTCCTCAATCTGGACACGGCGCCTGCGCAGGAGGTGCTCGACGCCGTGCTCAGCGAGGAGGATATCTTCTCGGCGCGCGTTATTCAGCTGTAGCGGGGCGGACGACAGAGAATCATGCTGCAACACGGCCGGTGCTTGAATCCATCGCGTGTGCGCGTATAATGAAGGTGTGACAATCGGGGGCGTACTGGTTTCGATCTGAAGCTTCAAGCCTGGATTGCATGCCGAGGATGATCCGTTGGCCTCGTAAAAAATCGGATCAAAAAATAAACGCAGATTACGAAGATCTCGCTCTCGCGGCTTAAACGTCCGTGACGTCTCATCAGCGACGCCTGCTGGCTGAATGGGGCGACGACAGCAGGCTGGCCTTCCGGCGGAGCGACCGCGCGGGAAGGCGAGATTCGATACGTGGACGCTGGGTCAGGCAAACTGTGGCCGTTCAACTTGCCAGACCGAGATTTATGACGGCCTAAGCATGTAGATATTCGGACGGACCGTTTCAGAGACAGGGGTTCGACTCCCCTCGCCTCCACCTTTCCATAAGCGGCAACAGCCAAAAATTCAGTGACTTTTAGGCAATGCTGACGGGCCAGCATGGAGCAACAGCACGGCCTGCGGGTTCCGGGCAAACGGTTTTGCATCTCAAGCCGGTTGCCGATCCCGGCGTCGTCTTGGGCTATCGAATTTCGGCAAGCCACACGAGGACAGGGCAAGAATATAATACAAGCATAAACAACCTGTCTGTAAGCGTATCCCGAACAACAAACAACGTACCCTCGTAATGTTTTCTCAAGTTAGAATGTCTGCGCTCGCCTTCGCCTCCGGCATCGCCGTAGCTTCGGGACAACTATGAATGCCCACAGAAAAGACCTTCTACTTCTCAAGAATGCATTGATCACCGAAACGAACTTCTCGGTGATAACCAAGATCAAGAAGTCGGACAATCAAGCGGCAGCTCAAACCGCTGTCCTCGATGGAAGAGCGTGCCCCTGACTCCACTTGGGAGGGCGATGGAGAAGGGGATTCGATCAGGCTTAGTGGCTGCCTTATAGCGCACCCGGATCTCACCTTGCGGGTGAAGTATGGTGGCGGAGAAGGACTGTAGGGAACCTGTCGTCGGTCGGATTTCGATGGTGCGGAATCCGGGGGAGGAGGGTCGAATGCCAACGATGTCAGCGAAAGTGTGGAAAAAAGGATGCGCTCCCCACCCGTGGCAATCGCTGCGGCTCGGTTCGGGTGCTTCAGGCAGGGCGGTCAAGCCCAGCGCGGGCAGCTTCCGCCAAAATTGCAAGCGCCGGAAAAAGGCTTCTTCTTCGCCATGCGCTGCAAGGACTTCCAGCAAGTAGTGCGAAAAATACACGGTGCATTGCGCGGGGAGATTTCCCTTACGCAGATGCCTCAGGCTGTGCGCCTCTTTCTCCGCGTCGAGCAACCCCGTGAGCAGGGCCAACACCTGGGCGTGTTCACTGGGACAATCACCGGGCAGCAAAGTATCGCGCAGCAGGTGCCTTTCAGCATCCCAATAGCGTTCGACGATGCCCTGCATGAGGGTGCCAGCAAGATGATCGCAGCGGTTTTTGGGAAAATGATCACCGAGGTGTTCCTCGACCGCGGCAGCGGCTTGCAATGCCAGCACGAGATGTAGATTGACGATGGAAGAATCGCCCTCGCGAACGCCGGAGCCGCAACCCTGATTCCATGTCGGCACCCAGTCGATGAAGGGCCAGCCTGGCACTTTGCCGAGCAATCCCTCGCTACCACGCAAGGCAAGCAGTACTTCGATGAGTTGGCGCAGACCGGGCAGGCGCGCTCTGAGGAATTCTTCATCGCCAGTCCAGAAGAGGTGGTTGCGCAGCATGGCCGGATAAAGCATCGCGTAAGTCGCGCTTTCCTGACGCCATGCGGCGGGATAGCGCTCGGCAACCAAACCGCCGAACCCTCCCTGGCGGGACCAGTCGAAGAGTTCCAGACAACGACGCGTCAGGCGCAAGTCACGATACCCCACATAGTTTGAAAGCATGTGGAGGAGATTGTCACCGACATAGGTCATTTGCTCGTAATACGGGCTGTCAGCCCACGTCTCATGTGCCCCGAGTTCCAGTCCGCGCGCCATCAGCTCTATGGCATCATCCCAGTTGGCATCTGATGACTCCCAGAACCAGCCGCGCTCCAATGGATATCCAGTTGTGAGTATGGCCATGCGTTCCAGTCTCAACGACTCGGAGCCCGTGCGAATGCGCAACCGCAGATATCTGCCGGAGCGCCACCACAAGCCGGGGCTTGATTCGTGGTTGGCACCCGAGGCCACAAAGGTATCGCCGAAGCCCAGCCATGTCTTGCCGTCAATTTCGTTGCGGTTGCCTTTCGGTGTTTCCGCGTCGAGTTCGGTGCCGGGCTTGTGCTCATAGAGCGCTTCAGCCCATGCGAGTTCAATCTCCGCACCCGCGCCGCCCGACCATTCGAGTGCCGGGTAGCCGCATTGATACGATTCCAAATCCCAAAGAATTTCCCACAAACTTTGCGGTGAAATGATCGCAGGCGCTATTCCCCGCAGGCACTCATTCCAATCCGGAGCATCTACCTGCCCGCCTTCGACCCAAGGGGCGTCATTCTGGGGAATTGGTCGCCAAGCTCGAACGCATCCTCCGCTGAACCCCGCTCGCTGCTGTTCGGGAAGGGGCGTGCTTTGCAAAACCCAACCCGGCGAATGCACTCCATGAATGTTATAAACCGGGGGCCGGGCCACCACAGCGGCTTGTTGCCAGTCTGTGGCGCATTGATTCCACACTCCCATGGCAAAAGAAAACGCCGGCCCAATGTCGTGGTAGCCCAGGTTCTCTGAGCCCATCATGCTCACTGCTGCTGTCAGGTCGGCCACCTGCCAGCGGCTCGCACCCGTATCAAGAAGGCCGGGCTCCATGTCCTCCGCACCGCAGAGCAAAAACCCCGGACGGTGACTCATCTGCGCCATAGGGGGATTTGGCATACCAAGATTGCCATCCGCGTGCTTGGGATCCATCCTGCGTCCCAACGGCGCTTCGGCAATAAACCAAACCAGCGCAGTGAGTTCATGCAGTCCCGGTCGGCATGGCATCTCAAGGGTGGCTACGCTCCAATGCGCCACATCTGAGCGATCCGGTCCGTAGCTGAGAGGCTTGCCGTCGAGGTAAAGTTGATACCGATGATCGGCAGTGACATGCAAGTGTAGTGGCCTGTTGCCAACCCACCTAAAGCCCAGCCGGAACCTGAGGAATGCCGTCTCATCCACACCCCGATTTCTCGACCAGATCCAGGATGCACGCTCGGCGGGATGGCCGGGGCAGATGTTGGCGTCGGCTTCGAGTTGGTTGGATGGCAGGAAAATACGACGAGCAAAATTCACAATGGCGGTGTGTTTAGGCTTTGTTTTCGTTCATGCGGTTTGCCGCCACCCACATTAATCCACCGATGAGCGTGATTCCGCAGCCAATCCCACTAATAGTAAGCCGACCAGCAAGGTCATTGGGCACAATGAGAAGGAACAGAATGAGCACGCCGACTGCCGTAGCCAGCCGCCCAAGCAGAAACAGTTGCTTGTAATCACTCGCCTGACCAACCTCTTCCTCAAAATTTACAGGCCGGTGCATGTCCGCGTAGAATTGCTTTGTTGCGGCGTCGCCTGCCTCAGTCGGCTTCGGGGCCAGAAAATAGCTGGCAAAAAAACCCAGCACAGAGCATGACGTCACCACGGCGACCCGGCCTGAGAAGTCCGGTTCCCAGCCGAGCGTAGCTGCCAGCGGAAACACGATCAGCGGAACCACGAACCCCGACACAATCGCGAAAATCGCCGACTGACGCGGCGCACGACGCAGAAAAATCACCAGTACGAATGGCACTGTCATCGGAAGCTGCACGCGCGAAGCAAAGTTCAGCATCAACTCGAAAATGCCCCCCGAACCGAATCTGGCCAGTCCCAAAGTGAGCAGGATGATCACGCCAGCCAAGGCGAAGGTGATTCTTCTCCCCCAGACCAGTTCGCTTTGCCCATCAAGTGGCGGCAGCCTGCTCAGGCGCCGCAGCGGCGGTATGATGTTGCGAACAATCACCGCCGCATTGGAATTCAAGCCGGAGTCCATGGCCGCCGCCGTGGCAGAAAACATCGCGACCAGCACCAGCCCCATCATGCCCGCCGGGAGCATATTCAAACAAACCACCACATAGGCCGACTCGGCCGGTTTGTTGAGAATCCCGGCAAAGGCCGCGACCTGGTCGGGATAAAGCACCTTCGCCGCCAGGGGTGCGGCGAGAAAAAACAGGGAGCTGCCGATGAGGATGGCAAACATCAACGCCGTCGCTTTGCGCGCCTCGTTGCCATCCTTCGCCGCGAAAAATCTTGCGCTCCAGCCGAGCTGCAACTGCCCGATGAACTGGATGCAAAACACCGCGATAAACCATGTGTGAGTGTATTGCCCGTCGGGAAAGGCCCCCGGTTCATGCACAAAAGCAAAGCCTCCAACCTCTCCCACCCGCTCGAAAAAACTCGCGATGCCTCCCATGTTGATGATGGCAAGAACCCCTACCGCAATCACCACCGCCTGCAAGACGAGGTTCTGTAAAAAGTCTGTCGCCATCACCGCCCATTTGCCGCCGGAAACCGAATACACACCCACTACAATCCCCAGCCCGATCACAATCTGCGTAATCGGAATCTGGAAAACTGCAGCCACAAAAATCGAAAGCCCGAGAAGTTGAAATGCGCCATAAACCGGCATCATACACATGTTCAAATAGCCAAAAAATTGTTCGGTTACCGGACCAAACCGCTCGCGCACCACCTCCGCACCGGTGATTTTACGAAGCTGACGCAGCCAGGCCGCGAGGAAAGCGATCAATACAATCCCCGCCAGCCACTGCCCAAAGTTCGATGCCATTGGCGCCAGCCCCGCCTCGAAGACCGCACCCGCCACCCCGGTAAAACCCGTCGCGCTGATAATGCTGATCGCAAGGCTTGGCCCCAGCAGCCACCACTTCGTGCGCGCCCCACCCCGAAAATAATCATCCGAGTTCTTGTTGAACGACTTCATCACCGGCCCAATCCCTGCCAGAAAAATCAAATAGACGACAACGACTAGATACTCGATGGGAGAAAGGCTGGGGAGTTCAACAGACATGAAGAAGTGATACACTGTCGTCCCGCTGCAGTGCCTGCAACCCCGCAGCCCTGTACGCATTTGTCCAAGGACTGTACTAATCCGACAATCGATTCACGCGGGCAGCTGGGAGTAATGACGGAGTCCAGCCTTCAGACGGTCCCACCGAGCACCCAAGCGGAATGCAGGAACGGCTAAACCCGGGACTCAGGCAACAGGAATTCGAGCCCATTGCCAAACAAGGAAAGATCCTCCCTGGGAGGGTTTACTCGCTTTGGAAAATGCGACAGACGACTTACAGGCCGTAGGTGTCATAAAGGGCGAGGCGGGCGAGGCGTTCGCCGACGGGTTTTTTGCGGCGCGGGTGGATGTCGTTTTTGTCGCCGAGGTCGAAGGCGATGGCCATGCCGGTATGCGGGACGGATTCGGCCACGCGGGCCTGGGCGGCGCGGAGCCCGTCCCAGTCGCCAGAACCGTCGTATTCGGCCAGCTGGACGAAGTAGAACGGCCAATCGGGGGTTTGCCAATCCTCGCGCCAATTGGTGATCAGCCGCCGAAAGAGGTCTTCGTAACCGCTCGGATCATCGACATTGCTTTCGCCCTGATACCAGATCACGCCCCGGCAGGTGTAGGGGATGAGCGGACGCAACATCGAACGATAAAGCAGGGTTGCGGAGCTTTGATAAAGCGGGTTGCCAGGGTGGCGAAACGGGCGGACGGGCTCGGGACCAACGCGAGTCCGATGCCAGGCTTCATGGGCAAAATACCATTCCCTGAACCGATCGACCTCGGCCTGCCAATGCGCGTCGGAATGGCCGAGCGCAAAAGCCTCGTCGAGAGTGGTCGCCAGGTGGGCGCGCGAGGGGTCATTTTCAAAAGCGCGGGGAGGCAGCCATGCTTCGATGGCACTTCCGCCATAGGCCGAGCAAATCACTCCCACTTTGCGATCCAGCCGGGTCTGAAGCTGATCGGCGAAATGATAGCCGACTGCGGAGAAGGTAGGAACATCATCGTCCGCTCCAGCTTCCCATCGTGGAGCCGCAGGAAACCAGTCGCCATCGGCGACGGGCTGGAGGTTTCCGGGGATGCGCAGGCGATGGATGTGCGGGTTGGGGCGAGAGAGTGCTTGGTCGCTATCGGCCGAATCGGCCAGCGGCCATGCCATGTTCGACTGGCCGGAAGCGAGCCAGACTTCCCCGAACCAAATGTCTTCCAGCGATGTCCGGGAGTCATTGGATTGCACCGTCAACTGGTGCGGCCCGCCGGGAGGTTGCGCTTGCAGAATGATCTGCCAGCGTCCGTGTGCATCAGTCACGGCTTGTCCCGCAGGTTCGTCGTTGAGGAGGAGAGAAACCTCTTCACCAACTGGCGCGAACCCCCAGACACAAACCGGTCTTTCGCACTGCAAAACGGCGTGATCGCCAAAAACTCCAGAAAATGTCGGGGTGTTCATTCTTGTTCGTCACCCGCCGACTCATGCACCGGCAGGCCGTTCAGACCCTGCCCCTCATGGGCAAATGTGACGCCTGCCCGGTCGAGCACCTGTTCTTTCCAAAGCCCGCCGAGAAAGGGACGATCCGGGTGGGCCGGGTGAACGCGCGGATTGGCAGCATTGCGGCTGCGGTCGGAATCAAAGATGACTTCGCCATAACCCGGGATCCCACTGATCGTGATCATCCACTTGTCCAATCCTGCGTTGTAGGCATCCTGTGCGCCGATGGCATGCAGGACAGTGACCAGGCTAAGGTAGGCACCCACATTGATCGGGGCGTAATCATTGATCGGCGAAAGGCTGACGGGTGCGGGGTCGTAGTCCAGCGTGCGATTGCGGCGAATATTCCCCGAGCTTTTGAAGACCCACCTGTTGGCTTCGCCGCGCACAGCGGGGAAGAATTCCACTTTGCTTTCCGCTGTGGGCATCCCATCGGCCCATGCGGGCTTTACGGTGAGCCTGCCTCCCTGCACGCGGGGAGTTGCCTCCGTTCCCGCCGCGCCATTGTCGGCATTTGTAAAATCTGTCAGTCCTGTGACCGTATAGACCTGCGGCCCGGCTCCTGGACCGGAAATCACGCGGAGCTTGAGATTGGGCACGCCTCGCGCTGGTCGGTAACTCGGCCAGCGAAAATCATCTGGCACCTGCAGCCAGCCATCGTCGGCCTCGGCCACCGCAACCTCCGGGATCCGCAATTGGGCTTCCGTCGAATCCCACGGAATAAAGCGCGGGCTGTCGGAGGGCGGGGCATCCTTGCCGGGATTTTCGGGATCGCCGAGGTAAAAACATTGTGCGTAGTCACTGAGGAAAAACCATGGCTCTTTGCCATGAACGGATTTGTCCATGCCTTTCATCCCTTCGTGGTCAAAAAGGAAACCCGCGAGCGCCATACGAAGGCCGTAAGCGGTCATCATCCCGCCATCGTGGGAAAAAATCAGTCCGGCTTGCAAAGCTTCATAAACATCTATTGAGCGCTGCAACACACGGATAAGACACGCTTTGCGTTCCTTGGGAGTGAGCCATTCGGCAAACGCCCCAATAGCAGCATCGCCGGTAACCATCGAGATATCGGAAGCATAAGTCGCTCTACTGTTGTTGCGATAGGAGTGCGAACCCCGTGCATCATTGAATCCGAGCACCATCGTATCCGGTCCCGGCAACAACGAAGTCAGATGCGCAGCCGAAAACTGCGGCGGCACCCCATCGATCGCATTTCCGAAAAGATCCGCCTTGGGTGCCGGGATACGGAACTCCGCCGCTTCGGGAATGATGTCACTGACGCGAAAAAATTCAGGCTTGGCGCGCCGCTCCGCGCTGCGCAGAAGACCCGGACGAAAGGCGTCCTCGGGCGGCACCTCGGCCAGCACGGTGAGCACGGCGGTGGCTTCGAGCACTGTCTCATGAAAGTATTGGTAGTTCGGGTTGTTGTTGTCCTGCTCCATGGCGACAAACGACTTCGGGGTCGTCACGATGTCGCCGGGCTTGAGGTCCACCGGCATTTCCCCGTCCCAACCCAGCGAGGGGTCGAATTTGCGTCCGGTGCCATACATGATGGCACCCCGGCTGTCCCAGCCAAACGCATTCACCTCGGGGGCGAGGATCATTTCTGCCCCGCTCAAGTCCGCGTAGAAATCACCCACCGGCGGATTGATGACTGTGATGTTGGTATCCGCTTTGAGCTTCTTGCCCTTGCGGTCCTCGACTTCGGCATCGTTTTCACGGGCGGGCGTTGTGGCCACGAGTTGGAGACCTTCCGGCGGAGCAACCACCCATGGCATCCCATCGACGAAGCGCCCGGATTGCAAATCCGCCGCATCCGTTCGCACGGTCCAGGAAAAGGGAATACCGTCAATTTCTGCAGTGATCCCATGGTCGGCGGCGCGACCGGCGATCCGAGCTAAGAGAAGACATGCCAGGGCGAATGCAATGTTTTTCATAGTCATGGTGAGGGGGAGTTGGAGGGTTCAGTGATCCAAAAAATGGCGTCGCGACATTCGTCGCCCTTCGTCCAGCGCAGCCGGTAGGTGCCCGGCGTTAGGTCGGATGTAGAGACGGGTTGAATATGGTTGCCGGTGGGCTGGAAGTGCCCTTCGTAAAGTAGGCGCACCTTTTGCCAGCCTGCGGCATCGTAGAGATCGAGCTGGAATCGCCCGCCTTCCCGCGCCGAGGTCACAGCGAACAAATCCTCACCCTGCGCGATCGAAGCCGGGACCGCCGCAGCCATTTTGAATTGTGGACTGCTCGGTGCCACAAACGGAAAAACCTCAACCGCCGCGCTCGGCAGCCGTGAGAAATCGTCTGGAGCTTCGGCATCTTCCCCGGTGAGCCGCCGGATCGACGCGGAGAATGGCGCAAGAGGCGGCCATGTGCGTCCGGCCATAAAGCTTTCCCGGCCTACGGGAACCTCGGGCGCCTTGTACGTGCCCGTGACGAATTCAATCACCCCGGCATCCGAGTTGCGCCACTCCGGATCCTCAAAATCGCCATTCCACATGACGGCATCATGCGTGCGGGCAAAGCGGCGCATGTCCTCCGCATCGAAAACAATGCCCGAGCGGAAGGCCGCCACGTAAAACTTCAGCTCGAGGATTTGATAATGCCGGTGGGGGTGCGCGCCGACCCAGTGGGAAAGTTTGCCTTCCTCGACCGACCAAAGATCATCCTTGGAAAGCGGCTCCCAGTAGCTCCACGAATAATGCCCGTCGTGCAGCGTCAGCCGGCTCTTGATGAGCCGGGCGATGCGCGCAGCGATGTCACGCATCCCTTCGTCCCCCTCGATCCGATAAAGCAACAACGCCACCATCGCCATCTCGGTCTGCTTGTTGAATTGAAGTGCCAGCCGGTCGTGCTGCGTTTTCGTTTCGACCCGCTCGCTGAGGTCGCGCCCGCGAAACATGAACGGCCACGTCTGGAAATATCCATACGGCCCGTTAATATGCCATGTTCCGCGTGCAACCCATTTGCCGATCACATCCCGTTTCGCAAAATCTACATACTGCCGGGCCGCCTGCGCATATTCGGCCAGCGCATCCTCCGCCAAAATCACCTCTGCCAACTCCAGCATGTGAATTGCCAGGATCGCATCACTGATGTGCACATCGGTGGAATATTCCTTGTCATAAACGTAAGGACCGACCCAGCCGCGAGAACCGTCGGGACTCGTGTGCAAGCGGGCCAGCAGTCCATCAAAATATTCCACCGCCGCCGCTACGTAAGATGGATCTTTTGTTTCGCGATAGGCCTTAAGAAAGCGCTCGGCATTATAGTTCGCCTGCCAGCACGCCACCTCGCCGGTGAAGTTGTCCTCCGCCTCCAATAAATTTTTTGCCTGGGCACGGATGGAAGCCAGCATCTCTTCGGCAGGGCGGGGTGCTGAAAGCGCGGGATGTGCAATCTTTAATAAAAGACCGCAGAGGAGCGGGGACCAGATCCTGTGGGGAAAAAGCATGTTCGACAACACCATGCCACCCCCATTGTCTGTCAACATTGTCCACGCAGATATCGGATGAGTGCATGATAAAAGCGCGGACCCTCTTTGTCTGCAATGCCTTTTTCTTGCTATCGAAAGAATGCCACTTAATCTCGAAGCGCACCTATCCCCCAGCCATGCTGACTCGATACTCCCCGTCCAAGATGAAATCGGGCCATGAGCTTCTCCTTCTGGGCCGACAAACGTGGCACTCAAATAGTGAATACCATGAAGTTTGGGGCAGCGGCAACAGCGTACGGGAACATGAGTTCTGGTTTGTCTGGGGTGGACAAGGCACTCTGACCTGCTCTGAGGGAAAACAATTTGGCCTTCATCCCGGAACCGCACTGATCCTGCTGCCAGGCGTGGTTTACGAAGTTAAGCAAAACCCACATGCCCCCTTGTCCATTAACTTTTTCAGCCTCCAACTGTCGCCGCTTCCGGCTAAACTGCGCGCGTGCGAGATGTTTTTGCCACATGCTGATTTTAACCTCTACGAAGGGGTTACCCGCCGTGTGCTCGAGCTTTACTGGTCGGCCTACGCGCTTGTCGGCTGGAAGCCATCACCCGCTGCGCCCCGCCCAAAGTTCACCGACGAGCAGGAATACATACGAACCGGCGCATTTTGCCCGAATCCCATCTCTATGACAATCACGCCCACCGCCAAGAAGAACCCCGTGCTGCGCACTGCCACCAGTCTGCTTGTCGCGCTGATTGATGAATTTTTTCTCTCACTCACAAGCCCTACCGTCTCTCCGCGTGCGCGCGGAACCGATCGTCGGCACCGCGACACGATGATGCAAATCGCCGCGCGTCTACGCCGGTCGCCCGAGTTTCTTTGGTCGGTCTCAGCACTCTCGCGTGAGGCCGGCTACAGCCCCGACCACTTCGGACGTGTCTTCCACAAGGTTCTTGGGTGCGCTCCGAAAATTTATCTGATGAACGCGCGTATTGAGCGCGCAAGGCATATGCTCTCCGAGACCGGGCACACCGTAAAGGAAATCGCGCACGAATTGGGTTACAATTCCCCGTACTTTTTCTCCCGCCAGTTCAAGCAAGTCACGGGTGTTTCGCCGGTGGAATACCGAAAAAGCGCAACCAGTTGAGGCGGCATGGTTCGCTCCTGGAAAAACAAGAAATGGGAAAACATCGCAGAAGCGACGAGCTAAGGAGGACACTCGTCGGCCTCTTGCCCTGCAGGGAAATGATCCTCTTGTAGAAATCTGCGAGCACTGCGCGATTCGACCGGGAGTCATCCCTCCGTCGGTTTATCGAACGGGTGCATTCTTATAACGGAACGGGTCATTGTATCAGAGAACGAGAAGAGCAACACTTTCCTGATGAGTTCTCCGCTCTGCAAAGCAAGCCGTGGCTTTACCCTTGTCGAGGTGTTGGTAGTGGCTGCAATTCTTGCTGTTCTGATCTCATTGCTGTCATCGGTGTTTGCCAAGGCGATGCGTTCAGCTGATTCGTCGGCCTGCATTTCGAACCTCCGGCAGATCGGCATTGCCATTAACCTCTATGCCGCGGAGCACGGCATGCGTTATCCCGGAGTCGGCATCACGGCGACGAGCGCAAGACGGTGGAATTTGCTCCTCAACGACTACTTCTTCCAAGGTAAAACAACCATTGCCCAAAGCAAATTTGAGAAATCAAGCTTGTTCTGCCCTGCCTACGGCAAAATGCCCGAGGACTTTGGTTCTGATTCCCCCACTTATGCGCGAACCTATGCAATCAACATCATGACGTTCGTTGGCTGGACAGATAAGATCATCGCAGACCGCGGCTACGTGGAAGTCGATGCGCCACCTGGTTATCAACGGCTCATCCTGGGGGAGGCTCTGGCAAAGTTTGACCGAAAGGCGTCCACGGTTCTCGTGGGCGAAGTCGAATTTCCCACCGACGTCATGCAAGCCCACGACAACATTAATCCCATTCCGGAGGACGCTTTGTCGAATGGATACCTGTACAAAGGAGGGCGTCAGGCCTATCGGCATAATGAGCGAATGAATGTGCTTTTCATGGACGGGCATGTCGCACCCATGGGCCTTGCAGATGGGATGGATTTAAGAAAGACCTTTGGCGTTGATCAATTTTGATAGCGTGGCCTGCAAACGGGGGACACGCGACATGAGCACAATGTGTGGTACAAAAGCGGTACGCGATTCGCGAAGCCCGTCGGAGGGTGGTCATTTGATTCGCGATCATACAATGGAACTCCTGGGATGTTTTCAATCGGGGCAATACGCCCACGCCATGTTAATGATGATTGGACTTTCGCTCGTTGGGATTCACCTCCCGAGTATATGGCGGCGGGACAAGGCGTGCGAGCCTGCCTTTACGCGATGCGAGGGACGGGTCGATTCCTTGCGTGATGTGGACGCACCGGATGTACACAATTAAAAAGCTTTATTATCCTGCCCTGTGAATCAAACGGACCGGGAATGGGGTAAACGGTTGGATTGCGATCGCACCCTGAATGAGCATGACGCCGATCACGCTCAAGGGACTCGTGCCGGGGGATGCGGCAGGACACCGGCGCCACCAAGACTGGAGAAGATCCCTCGGCGGGATGTGAGCTGTGGATTTGCCAGACTGTTATAACACTCCAAAGACGGCTCGTGCCTTGTGTCGCAGCACCTTGGACGCTGGTCGGACCCTACTGGTCAGACCGGCGTTCGGTGGCGACGGGCTGCCCTGGCGGGCGCCAAGCCGAGCGTCGGTAAGTACAATGCCAATGCTGCAGTTAAAGGCTGAGCGTGCGCAGATTACGGCGCAGCCCCTATCGCTTCACGATGAACATCTGCCTACACGAACGTCCCAAGACTGCATATTCTCATGGAAACAAGTTCTTGTATAACGCTATGAATATGGTGCTGGTTTACCTTTAATGTATCCGCATTTTCATGCACGACCACAATCAATCCACATCTGTCATCACCAAGCCCCCGAAGCATCTCGACTACAGCCTGACCGGCGAGGAGTCGAAGCGCGCCATCGAACGGGGACTCGCCGAAGCCGATTGGTATCAAACGCCCGTGCCCCGCGCCACGATGCGCAAGCTGCTAGAACGGCGCGACGGCCCGGCCATCCGCGATACTTTTCTGCTGTTTGGGCTCCTTGCCCTCACAGGTGGCCTGACCGCCTACTTCTGGGGCACATGGTGGGCGGTGATTCCGTATTTGGCCTACGCGGTGCTTTACGGGACAAGCTCGGATTCCCGCTGGCATGAATGCGGGCACGGCACGGCCTTCAAGACCGACTGGATGAACAACGCGCTCTACGAGATCGCTTCGTTCATGGTCATGCGCGAATCGACCGTTTGGCGGTGGA
>CAZZCL010000053.1:0-22370 GCA_964652295.1 uncultured Chthoniobacterales bacterium | reverse complement strand
GAGCGATCCCCAGCCGTAGTTTCGCGATCCCCACGCGCGGTTTACGCCCACAATGAGCGCCTGAAAAAACCGCAGTGAGGACCACAGCAACCCAGCCAGGCCGGCGATCCCAGCTTTGGCACGGTTTTCAATCACGCCCGCGATGACACCACGGATCATGCTTTCATCGTTCGCTTCAAGCGGAACGTAGTTGCTCACCAAGGCCGCAATGCGCTCCGGTACGTCTTCATCCCCGGCGGCAATGGTTCCTGACAGAAACACAAGCAACGGCAACAGGGAGAACAGCGAGAAGAAGGCGTAATAGGCAAACGACGCAGCACGCAATTCGCCGTCGATTTTCAGAAACCGTTTCGCCGCTCCATACAGAAGCCGCCATGCGATGGAAAAGACGTTCATCTGCGACAGCACACATTCGCAGAAAGCCGAGGGGGCGCGCCAGCCTGATTGCGAGGCGGACGGGGGGGAGGTCTGCGTCTTGCAAGCGCCTTCCCGTTCACCCCGTTCAGGCTGCGTCCGGTCGCGCGTCTGTCGGCGCAGCATCGTGTTCCGGCGCGACGCGTTGAACAAGGATTTTGTCGACGCGATGGCGGTCCATGTCCACGACTTCAAAGCGGAACCCACCCCATTCGAAGCATTCGCCCTCGATGGGGATGCGTCCAAGATGGGTGACGATGAATCCGCCGAGGCTGCTGTAGTCGGCGTCTTCTTCTTGGGGAAGCTCCTCAAGGCCGAGGATCTCCTTGATTTCTTCGATATAAACGCCGGCATCCACCAGCCATGAACCGTCTTCGCGCTGCAGGATCTTGGGTTTGCTGGGTCCTTCGTCGTCGTTCAAATCGCCGACGATCGCTTCCATGACATCGATAAGCGTCACGAGGCCGCTGATGCCGCCGTATTCGTCAGTGACCAGCGCGATGTGTTTTCCTGTCCGGCGAAATTCCTCGATCAATTTGTGTGCGTTCATGGTTTCCGGCACGAACAATGGGGCGACAAGCAGGCTGCGCATTTGTTTTGGTCCGCCGCACGTGTGGTTGGCCCAGAGCGATTTTACGGACACCATGCCGAGGACATGGTCGCGCGTGTCTTCATAGACCGGGAAATAGGAATGGCCGCTGGACACCACGGTGTGATGCAGCGCCTCGTTGCTGTCGCGGATATTCAGCCAAACCATGCGTCCACGTGGTGTCATGAGATCGCCGACGCGCTGCCGGTCGAGGTCGAGGATGCCCTCCACCATCTCGCGTTCGTCTTCGCGGAAGGCGCCCGTCTCCATCCCTTCCTCGATCATCAGTTTAAGCTCTTCGTCAGATACCGCAGCCTCGCTGGAAGGTTTTACGCGGAGCAATTTGAGGATGGCCTCGGTGGAAAATGACAACAATTTTATTGCGGGTGCGGTAACTTTCGAGAGCACCTGTGTGGGTGGCGCAAGGAATCGGGCGGTCGCCTCAGGATGCGCGATGGCCAGGCGTTTGGGTACCAGCTCGCCGATGACCAATGAGAGATAGGTCAGGGCGGCAACGACAAGGAAGAAGGCGGCGGGCTGGGCCCATGTTTTGCCGCCGGGTAGATGCTGCAGGCTTTCTGCAAGGTTTCCAGCGATGCTCGCGCCGCCATAGGCACCGGCGAGAATCCCGATCAGCGTGATGCCGATTTGTACGGTAGAAAGGAATTGGCCGGGATTCTCGGCCAGTTGAAGTGCGATGGCCGCGCTGCGGTCGCCTTCTTCGGCCTGACGCCGCAGGCGGGACTTCTTTGCGGCAATCAGCGCCGCTTCGGTCATGGCAAGGACGCCGTTGAGTATGACCAACGCGAGAATGATGAAGAATTCGCTGAGGATATCGTCCATGAGATGCGTGAATACGGCGCGGGACTGCCTGCCGATCCGCGGTCAGTTGATGCGGAAAACTTCTATGTCGTCAAAATCTGCCGTAACGACAGCCCTGTTGTTGCAGCGGATGTAAATCTCGATCCGGGCAGTGTCCTCCGGGGCGAGAGCTTCCAGTTCGTAAATTTGCCAGTCCGACGCCCCCTCCGGCACTTCGCGCCGTAAGGCGGCACTATCAGGCGGCCGCACTTCGCCGCCGTCGAGAGCAAGAAATCGCGCGAAAAGATTAACGCCATACCCATCCACAATCCTGCCGTAGAAGCGGATCCGAAACAGGTCTCCGGGCAGGGCTTCAATTGCCTCGGCACGAATCGTGACGGGTTCGGTTTCAGTCGCGTCTTTGAGTCGCAGGCCCAGCTTCCCGGTGTGCGACGCATCGGAGCGCGGCACAGCAGAGCCTTGCGGACCGTCCGCATGCGTCCATGCGTCCAGTCCCCGCTCGAAACCGCCGTTGGACAAGAGCTGCCCGCGACCACAGCCGGCCAGGCTCAAGCCCGCTGCCAGAAGGGCCACAACACCGCGTATGTTCATTGCAAAGGCGGATTCAAGCGCCAAATCTCTCTCGATGCAACCCATGGAGCCGTCTTTCCATTGAAGGACGTCGTGCGCTGTTGCATGGACTGCGCTCCGAATTACATTCGCGGCACATCGATATGGCTGAAACCGCACCATCCGCCCCGGCAATCAAAAGGGGCAACGACCGTTTTTTACGCCTTTCCGATGCGGCAGTTCGTAGGCTGGCAGGCTTGTTGGAGAAGCAGGGCCGGACTGACGCCGCCCTGCGCGTGGCCGTGGTGGGTGGGGGCTGCTCCGGGTTGCAATACAAAATGGATATCGTCGATGGACCGCGTCATCGCGATATTCTTGTCGAAAACGCGGGGGTACGCGTGGTCGTCGATCCCAAAAGTGCGCTTTTCGTAAGCGGCTCGGTGCTTGAATACAGCGACGATCTGCAAAAGGGCGGATTCAAGGTCACGAATCCGAATGCCGTCGCCCATTGTTCCTGCGGCGAAAGCTTTGCAGCGTGAAGACGGTGGATCCGTTTTCCGAATTTTCGCTGCCTGCGCGCCCGGCAATCGATGTCGGCCTGTTGCAGCAGGGGTTTGACCGGCGTGCGCGGGAGTTGCATCCGGACGCCGGCGGTGACACCGCTTCGTTTGCGCGGTTGGAGCAGGCGCGCGCAATCCTGCTGAATCCCGCGCGGCGCATCGCAGCACTCCTTGAAATTTTGGGTGCAGCAAAGCCCGCGTTGGTGGGAGCACCTCCTGCCGATATCTCCGATGCCATCTTCAACGCGGCAACGGCCGGAACCGCCCTGCGCACAGCCGGAGAAATGTCTCCGCCTGAGACTTCGGTGGCCAAGGCCGTGTTTCGCAGGACCCATAGCGCGACTGCCGACGCCGCACGCGAGGCGCTCGCGGTGCTGGAAGCCGCTGCGGCTAATGCCAACGAACGCATTGCAGATTGCGACCGGCTCTGGGACCAGATGCAACCGGCACAACGCATTGCCGCGCTTCGGGAGTTGCATCCGCGCATCGCGTTTCTGCAACGCGCGCGCGACACCCTTGAAGCCACGATTGTTGAAGCTGCCGGAGTCGGCTTATGAGCGGAGGAGATGGCGATCCCATTCTCGGCATCGATCTCGGCACCACGAACTCGCTGGTTGCGATCGTGGAGGGCGGCGCGTCTGTCATTCTGCCCAACCATCATGGAAAACGGCTGACTCCGTCTGTGGTGCATTATGCCCCCGACGGCAGCGTGCAGGTGGGCGAGGAAGCCCGGCGCGCGCTGGCTGCAGATCCGGAGAACACGATCGCGTCGGTCAAACGGTCCATGGGCGCGCGGACGTCGACCGGCGCTCCTGCGGCGTTTGCGACCCGAGCAGGAAAAAAAACACCTCCGGAAGTTTCTGCCGAGATACTGCGGGTTCTGCGCGAAGATGCGTCCGGCGTGCTTGAAATCAATGCGACCCGCGCGGTGATCGCGGTCCCTGCGTATTTCAATGATGCACAGAGGAAGGCGACCCGGGAAGCTGGCGAACTGGCTGGTTTGACGGTGGAACGCATTCTGAGCGAACCGACTGCAGCCGCCTTAAGTTATGGCCTCGACAAACTTGGAGACGCTTCGCGCGTGGCCGTTTACGATTTAGGAGGTGGCACGTTCGATCTGTCCATACTCGAATTGCGGCGCGGAGTTTTTGAAGTGCTCGCAACAAGTGGCGACACGCGCCTTGGCGGAGATGATATTGATGCCGCGCTGGCGGCGGTTCTGGTGGAACGATTCGAACTCCAGCTCGATCATGAGTTGTCGCCGATGCAACGCCTTGTGCTGGAGGCCGCTGCGCGCGAGTGCAAGGAAGCCCTCTCCAGCGAGATGGAATACCGCATCGAATTACCTTTTTTTGACGGGGCGCGCTCCGTCGGGACCGGCGTATTCCGTGGAGAACTCGAAGCGCTTGCGGCTCCCATCCTTGAGCGCACCCTGCCGCATGTGCGCCGCGCATTAACCGACAGCAAAACCGACCCGAAATCGCTCGATGCTGTGATTCTCGTGGGGGGAATGACACGCATGCCCGCCGTGCGAATGCTTGTGGCTGAACAATTTGGGCAGGAGCCCGACACCAGCCAAAATCCTGACGAGGCTGTGGCTCTGGGAGCAGCCGTGCAGGCGGGGGTACTTTCCGGCGCGCTCGGGGAGGTTTTGCTGCTGGATGTCACTCCATTGTCGTTGGGCATCGAAACCTACGGCGGATTGATGAACGTGATTCTGCCAAGAAACACCACCATTCCCGCGAAAGCGGGCGAGATGTTTACCAACGCACTTTCCGGCCAGCGGGCGGTGCTTGTGCACGTGTTGCAGGGGGAACGTGAGCTTGCGAAAGATAACTGGTCTCTCGGACGGATTGTGGCACCTCTGCCGCCTGCGCCACGCGGGCAGGCGCGCGTCGGTGTGCAGTTCAGTATCGATGCCGACGGTATTCTCGAGGTTCTGGCGCGGGATGTTCGCACAGGTCATGAGGAGATTCTTAAGCTCTCCAGCGCCGTGGATGTATCGGATGAAGCTGTGGAAAAAATGCTCGAGGATTCGCTGGAGCATGCTTTCGAAGACATAGCCCAACGGCGTGGCGTGGAGTCGAAGGCGAAAGCAGCCGAAATTCTCGAAGCCACTTCCACGGCACTGGCCATCGCAGGACACCGTCTCGCACCAGCTCTCCGCGAAGAAATCGATGCTGCAGCCGCAGCGCTTCAGGGATTGCTTGTCGCGGAACCGCAGGACGTCACAGCGTTGACGTCTGCCATCTCGCGGCTCGACGAGGCGACTCAGGACCTTGCGGCACTTGTGATTGAAGAACTCGCTGCCGGAGATTGAGCGGGGCATGCGGCACCGTGCTCCGGGCGTTTTCTGGGGAGCAACAGCTGTAACCGGGGGCAGCGCTGCGACGTCCACCGAATGAAGGACCATCGCGCCCTTCAACAACCGTAAGAACGCACAAACCGAAAGACACAGAATTCCATAAGAAAACCTTCATGCACCCGCGTCATGCTGCAAAATCCATTTTAACCGCACTTGCGCCAGGTGGCATCCTTCTGCTGGGCCTCGCGCCGGCCCATACCGGGGACCGCAGCGGCAGTCTCACAGGTCCGTTTGGCAATAGCGTCGAACGCCGTGTAACTGTCGACCTGGAAACGGGCTGGCGCACGGCGGTTACGCGCGGTCCGGCCGGCAACACCATCGTTGTGGACAGCGCGGTGCAGCAAAGAGAAAGCGGGCGTGTTGTGACCACAAGCACAACCGGTCCCCGGGGAAACACCTCGGGAGGATCTGCTGGCGTTGAACGCACGGAAGGCGAGCGGAAAGCCACACGCACGGTGACAGGTCCCGTCGGCAACAGTCAGACCACAGTGCGCACACAGAAGAAGAGTGAGTAGACCGCATGCGAACCGGCTAAAGCCTCCTTACAAATCGTAGTGGCCGACGGAAGACCTTTCCATCGGCCATGTTGCGCAGCAGCCTGTGTCCTCTGCACATATGGCGTTACTCCGGTTCGCCCTCGATTTCGAGATAGACACGCTCGGTGGTGCGGCCGGTCTCGGGATCGATACGCTGGATGCGCATCTGTTTGAGAACCCAGCCCGCGGAGGTTTTCCGCGCTGAAACAACCTCAAACCGCCGCGTGAGATCGCCGTTCCAATTGTGCCCGTCCATGCGCATCAATGCGCCACTCGATTTGTCCACCCAGACGAAAACGACGGCATAACGCGCGTCTGGCGTGGGGGCTTCAAGGCGTAGCATCCAGCAGTCGCGTGTCCGCAGGCGTTCCTCACGTTCGAGGATCGGATCCGGCCAATAGAGGAAATCGAGAGCAAGTTCTCCGCGCTCCACCGGCATGCCAGCGACGGTCGCGCCACGATCTGCCGGCAGGAGTTTGCCATGGGTGCCGCGCTCAAGGAGTTCGGCACCGTCGCGCCGCAGGCGCAGCACCAGTTCGAGCGGCGGGTCGCTTTCGTCAAAAATGTAGCAGATCTCGCCGCCGCCACTCAGGAGGCGGAACGGAGCGGTGGCGCTGCCCTCGCGCAGGCGGCCTTCGAGTGCAAGCGAACGGCCGCCAGCGCTCATGCGCACGCTTTCAAGAATGGCTTCGGCAGGCGGAGGCGCAGCCGTGCAAAGGCTCGGCGCAGCGATTGCAAGGATGGCAACACAGATTTCGTACGCATTCCGGGGCTGGCGCCGACTTGCGCGGTTTTCTTGTGCATAGCGGTTGACGGTCATACGGTGGCACGATCCCATCCGGCTCATGGACCGACTAATGTTTTTTTTGATCAACTACGAATGGACCAATCCCTTTCTGGACTGGGCGATGGCCGTGGCCTCCTCATTCGAAGCATGGCTGCCCCTGCTGGCCGCCGCGGTTTTGTTCGCTTGGTGGCGCGGCGGATTTCGTTGGCGCGCGTTTCTCGTTTGCGCGGCGGCGGTGTTTCTGGTCAATGACGGAGTGTTGACGCAATTGCTGAAAGATACAGTGCGACGGCCGCGCCCCTACGAAATTGTGCATGGAGTCCGCGTTGTGGATCTCCAGCGCACGGAACCTGCCGTGCTCGGAGTGTTCAAACCCGCACTGGTGAAACCATCGCAGCTGAACCATTTCCCGCCGGCGGGTCGCTCGTATCCTTCCGGGCATGTGGCCAACAATTTTGTGCTGGCCGTGCTGCTGGCGGTTTTCTTTCCGCCGTGGGGTGCTTTGTATTTTGTGGCGGCCTGTATTGTGTCCTATTCGCGAGTCTATGTGGGAGCACACTGGCCATCGGACGTGGCAGGATCCGCGGCACAGGGGGCAGGAGTTGCGCTTCTGATTGTTTCGGCGCTCGAAGTGGTGTGGCGCAGATACGGGGCGCGGCTGCTGCCGACGGTTCGCGCGCGGCACGCGTCTCTGCTGGGGTGGCCGGCGTGAGCAGGCGAACTCTCATCGTGTTTGCGGGTCTGCTTGCGTTGACCGCCGCCCGCTGGTTTGCCGCCGCCAGCCTCGAGTTGTCTCCGGATGAGACGTATTATTCGCTTTGGGCTGACAACCTTGACTGGGCGTACTACAGCAAAGGGCCGGGTGTGGCGGTAGCAATCCGCGCCGGGATGGAGCTTTTTGGGCGCTCGGAATTCGCGGTGCGTTTCTTCGCGCCCCTGCTGGGGTTGGGCTCCAGCATTGTGCTCTTTCTGTTTGCGAGAAGGTTGTACGGGGAAACTGCGGCGGTTTTCACAGTCGCGCTGCTCAATCTGTTGCCGCTTTTCAACGCCGGTTCGCTGTTGATGACGATCGATCCGCTGTCGATTTTCTTTTGGCTGAGCGCGCTGGCGTTGTTGTATCTCGCGCTTGAACGGCAGCAGGGTGGTGTCTGGCTCTGGGCAGGTGCGGGTCTTGCCATGGGGCTCGGTTGGTTGAGCAAATATACCAACGGGTTGCAGCTGTTGTCGCTGGTTCTTGTGTTCGTGTTATTCCCGAGGTACCGCCGGCATCTGAAGTCGGCCGGTCCGTACGTGCTGCTTGCCGTCTTCGCGCTCTGCGCAGCGCCCACAGTCTGGTGGAACGCCCGGTTTGGTTGGGCCACAGCGCTCCATGTATGGGACCGTGGCGGACTGACCAGAGGGGGGGGATGGAATCCTGCGGAAATTCTCGAATTCACAGGGGCGCATGCAGGGGTGTACAGCCCGCTTGTGTTTGGCGTGTTCGTCTGGGCTTTCTACAAGGGGCTGAGAGAAGCGGCTGTTCATTATCGCGCGCGATATATTATGTGTTTCGCGGCCCCAATTATCGTGTTGTATTTTCTCATCTCGATTAAGGAAGCGGGGGAGGCCAACTGGACGGCGCCGGGTTTTGCTACGTTGGGCATCTATGCCGGGGCGCTTTGGGCCGGGCGCATGGAGCGGCGCGGGTGGAAATCCTTTACCATCGCCGCGGCGATCATTGCCGCAATCCTGAGTGCGCTTGCGGTCAACACCGATTCGGTGCGGCTCGCTTTGCGCGTCGCGCAATCGGGTGCGGCGCATGGCGAAGGACTGATCTGGCCTTATAGACGCGACCCCAGTGGAAGACTCCGCGGATGGCGCACTGCTGCGGAAGCCTTCCAGACGCTGAGACAGCAGGCCGAGGAGCGCCTTGGCGAACCGGTGTTTCTCATTGCCAACAAGTATGGCACAGCTGCCGCACTCGGGTTTTATCTTCCCGATCGCCGCATCGAGTTTCCAGGCCATCCTCCGGTTTACATGCCCGAAACGCAGACCATCGAAAATCAGTTCGCGTTCTGGGGGCGTTACGACGAATTCACAATTCCGGAGGGCGGACGCCCGATCGAGCGCGGGCCGGATGCGTTTAACGAGGTGGCGGGCGTCAATCGTTTTATCGGTCGGTCGGCGTTGTATGTTACCGACGATGTAAAACCCGATCTGCAATCCCCGAAAAAACCGGGCGTGGGGCGGGCCTTCGAAGAAATGGAGTGGCTTGCCGATTTCGAAGTCCTGCGCCACGGGCAACCGGTGCGGCGTTTCCGGGTCTTTGAGTGTCGCCGCTACAAAAGCACCGATCTATGACTTCTCCCAGACTCTCGGTAGTGATTCCTCTTTATAACGAGGAGGATAACGTGGGGCCGCTGCAGGAACAGCTTGCCGCTGCGTTGTCGGGAATTAATCACGAAATCGTACTTGTCGACGATGGATCGCGCGACACCACCGTGAAGCGCATTGCGCGGACTCCCCACACGCGCATTCTGCGTTTCGAAAAGAACGCAGGCCAAAGCGCGGCGATGTACGCGGGAATCGTGGCTGCGCAGGGGGAGTATATCGCGTTGCTTGATGGGGATTTGCAGAACGATCCGGCCGACATCCCGGGGATGCTCGCACGGCTGGAGGACGATCCGCAGATCGATTTGGTGTGCGGCTATCGCGTGAAGCGCAAGGACACATGGTCCAAACGCATGACAAGTCGCGTGGCGAATTTTGTCAGAAGCCGCTTCATCGGCGACGGCGTGCGCGATACCGGCTGCACGCTCAAAGTGATGCGGCGCGATTGCCGCCGGGCGTTGGTTCCCTTTTATGGAATGCACAGATTTCTCCCGGCGCTGATCAAGGGGATGGGATATTCTCTGGTTGAAGTTCCGGTCAATCATCGGGCACGCACTCATGGCGTGAGCAAATACGGATTTGGGAACCGGGCGGTGAAAGCGACTCAGGACATGTTTGGGGTGCGCTGGTTGTTGACGCGTCAGTTGGATTATCGGGTGGTCGAAGTTTGCGCAAAGGACAGGACTGATGCGTCCGGAGGCGACGGTGCAGGCGGTAAATAAAAGCGGAGATCCAAAGCCAGAAATGTTGAGCCCCGGAACTTGGCGCCAGCCGGTTCCAACCGGGGTCGGGGCTGATTTTGCCACTGGCACCGTTTTGAACGCGCGCCTCTGTTTTCCTCTTTCAAAAACCATCAACAGCCCTTAACTATCTTTAGCGTTGGGTTTCTTCGGTTTCCGCCGCCTGTCCATTGAAAGAGAATATCCAAGTGTTGAAAGCGACGCCCGCAGCGTCAGCGGGGGTGCAGGGTAGGTTTCATCGCCTGACCCGTCTGACGCCGGTGACGCGCCCGGCGCGGCCAACCCATGTCATCAAAGCGCCACCCGTTCGCTTCAACGGCGTCGCACCTGATGCGCGTCCTGTCGAACCTGCCCTGCTCGATCCGCGTGCAGGCATTGTCTATCTCGATGGGGAGGACCGAATCGTCGATTGCACGCGTGGGGGATGTCGGCTGCTCAGCGCCGAAGCGCCAGAGGTGCCTTTCGCCCTGGCAAAACTTGGTATTCAGCTTGCCGATCGGATGGGCGAGTTTTCCATCCCGTTTACGAGCGTTCAGCAAATTCCCTCTGATTCGGAAATCGAGGCGGTCATCGAAGGAGAGGTCTCCCGCGTTCTTGGATTGATTCGCCCTCCGGATTCGAACGAACGGCGTCTTCTCGGTGTTCGCGATCTTACCGACTCGATCCTTCGGGCGCGTCGCATGGCTCTGGCAGCCGCGCTAAGAGCGTGCCAGGTGGCGTCCGGAGATGTCATCGGCGCCATTGGACGCCTCGCCCAGGCGATCGCTCATCATTTTCATGCAGACCACACATGGCTTGCGGAAATTGGCGCGGATGGCAAACCCGCTCAGGATCGTCCTCTCGTCGAGATTCTTTCGAGCAACTACAGTCTGCCTGCTTACGGTTACGGCGAAAGCGCGAAGGATTCGAGCGGGCTCATGAGCTTACTGGACGAAGCGCCGCACGGCTATGCCCGGTTCCAGCGTGTACCGCCCAATGTGCAGCAGGGCCGTGCCGCCACGGAAACCCGGCACCATTTTCTCGCCGGTCATCTGCGATTCACAAACGAGGATGGCGTGGTTCTGTTTTTGGAGCGATCGGCATCGGGCAAGCCATGGACCAGCCTTGATGAACGTCTTCTTCGCGAAAGTTCCGACCTGATTGCGCTCGTGCTGGAGAATCTGCGGCTGCGCGGGGCCACCGATGAGACCTCTCTTTATCTCGATAATATTCTGCGTTCCACCGACGTCGGCGTGCTTGCGTTTGAACGCAATGCCGCGCAATACAGCGTATGCCTTGCCAACAGCCGCTTTTGCGAATTGTTTGGCGTTGCTAAACTCGCCGTGCATGGGCTCAGCGACCACCAGCTTGGCGAGCTGTTGCGAGATGGCTCGGGTGAGGCGGTCGTGTTCGGCGATTTGCTTTCGGACAACGCCTCCGAGCACACCGACGAAATCGTCGTCGGCCCCTCGCCGGGGCGTGTGTTGCAACGGTATTCCACCCCCACGCGCGATCCCTACGGGTCCGCCATCGGGCGCATCTTTTTTTTCCGGGATATCACCCACGACAAAGAGGTCGAGCAACAACTTTTGCATTCGCAGAAGATGGAGAGTGTTGGCACACTTGCTGGCGGCATTGCGCACGACTTCAACAATCTGTTAACCACCGTGCTCGGATATGCCGAGCTTATCCGGCGCGATCTGGACCTGCAAAACCCTGCCGTAGCTAAGCTCGAACAAATCGAGCGCTCGGCCAAGAAAGCCGCCGAGTTAACAAGCAACCTGCTGGCATTCAGCCGACGGAGTCCCACGCAGTTTCGCGTGCTGGACCCCGGCAAGCTGGCGGGCGAAACGATCGACATCATCCGCTTTTCCGTGCCCAGCTCCATTGAGATCGAAGGTCAGATCCAACCCGAGCTGCCCGCCGTGGAGGCGGATGAGACGCAGATTCAACAGGTGCTCGTGAACCTTGCCATTAATGCCCGCGATGCGCTCCCCGAGGCAAAAGGCCGGATCGTTTTGCGAGTACGAACCGGGGCCGACACCCAGGGCAACACCGCGACCGGACGCAGCTATGTGGTTATGGAGGTGGAGGACAACGGGATCGGGATCTCTCAGCAGGATCTCCCACGCATCTTTGAACCCTTTTACACCACCAAAGAGGTTGGCCACGGAACAGGACTTGGCCTTTCCATGGTTTACGGAATCGTCAAACAACATGGCGGCTTCATTGAGGTGGCCAGCGCTCCCGGGGAAGGAAGCGTTTTCTCAGTCTATTTGCCCGCTTCCGAAAAGCCATTGCCTGAGGACGAATCAGAGCCTCCAGCCCCGCTTTCGGGCGGTCCCGTGGAAGCCACGATTTTGGTGGTCGACGACGAAAAGGATCTGCTCGAATTCTGTGTGGCCAGTCTGGAAAGCAAAGCCCGTGAAGTGTTGTCGGCAGGGGACGGACAGGAGGCACTTGAGATTGTGGAGCGCCGCGGCGCGGACATAACGCTTGTAGTTCTCGATCTGACCATGCCGCGGATGGGCGGCGTCGAAACATTTTATCGCATGCGAAAGATCGTTCCCGATCTCTGCGTGGTTGTAACCAGCGGTTACGGTCTCGGCGGTGGCGTGAGCGAGCTTTTACACAATGGAGCGGCGGCTTTCCTGCAGAAACCGTACTCGATGGACACGCTGCATCGCACCATCGACGAGGTCCTCGCAACTCACGGAAACGCCGTACCCGCACCAAAGACCTGAACGGACCTGAACGGTACGGAGATGACGCAACTTACGCCCACTACACCCTGCGAAGGCCGGTTTGATGCGTTTATCGCTTGGCCCGGTGCGCCGGAATGGCCGTGCCTGCGGAGTGTCCCGCCAACAAAGCCGCCAACAATCCTGGGCGGCGCCCGTTCGCGATTACGGTGCGGATGCCTCCCGCCGCCGCCCGCTCCGCAGCACGAAGCTTTGTAGCCATGCCGCCCACGCTCAGACGCCCTTTCTCGTCTGTCACTAGCTTCAACCCGCATGACACCTCTCGCAGCTCCGGCACGACTTCGGGACCCGATGAGCCTGGCCGCATGACCCCGTCGACGCTGGTCAACAGAACCAGCAACGCCGCGCGTGCAAGCAGCGCCACATCCACCGAGAGTTCGTCGTTGTCTCCAATGCGCAATTCCCGGATTTCTTCCACGGCGACAACATCATTTTCGTTGATGACCGGTACGATCCCACCGCAGCCCAGTAAATGTTCAAGCGTGTTGCGTGCGTTGGCCGCACGGGTGCGGCTGTCCAGGTCGGCGTGCGTGAGCAGCATCTGCGCCACCTTCAGCCGATGACGGGCGAACGCCAACTGGTACGCCTGCATCAATAAGGTTTGGCCGATCGCAGCGCAGGCCTGTTTGGCCGCCAGGTCCTCGGGGCGAGCTTTTAGGCCGAGTGCTCCTGCTCCCGCGCCAATCGCCCCCGAACTCACCACAATGCAGTGCCAACCTTCTCCCATGGCGGCAGCAATTTCTTCCGCCAGCCGCCGGATCTGTGCCCGGTCCAGACCGCCATGGCGTCCCGTCAGGATGCCTGTGCCAAACTTCAGTACGACGCGCTTTTTCACCGTTGCCATGGATCCAATGCTCGCATCTTTCCGGCTTATGCCCCGTCACGCAAGCCGGGGGATGAAAATCTCGGGATGACAAACGTCTCCAGCGGAGTATAAAGGCGTGGGTAACCAAGAGGACCTTCTCCATGAGCGACGTTTTGCAAAAAGCGACGGTGCTCGTTCTGAACAGGAACTGGCAGGCGGTAAACGTCCGCACGCCTGCGGAGGCTTTTTGTCAGATGTGCAATGATTCTGTGACCGCGCTTGACCTCGATGATGAGGGCACAATGCGCCCGGTTCGTTGGTCGGATTGGTTGCAATTGCCTGTGCGCGAAACGGATAATGCAGTCAAAACTCCCCGCGGTCTCATTCGCGTTCCGACCGTCATCGTGCTGGCGCGCTACAGCAAAGTCCCGAAGAAACGGCCGCGGTTCTCCGCAAAGGCCATCTGGGAGCGGGACGGTCACCGCTGCCAGTACACCGGCAGGCTGCTCCGCCCAGGCGAAGGCAATATCGATCATATCGTTCCCCGGTCGCGCGGAGGCAAAACGAGCTGGGAAAACTGCGTGCTCGCAAGCAAGGACGTGAATACCAAGAAGGGCAACCGTCTTCCCGAAGAGGTCGGTCTGCGCCTGCTCAAACGTCCAAAAGCTCCGGGTGAAGTCCCCACGACGTTGCTGATCCGCAACCATCACAAGATCCGTGATTGGGATCATTTCCTGATGACCGGCCACAGTCGGGAATCCTGAAATGGCGCGATCGCGTGGAAAGGGATTGCGCTTCACGCGCGGATGCACGCGCATTGCCGCACCGCGGTGTCCGGTGGTGCTTTCGCATCCGGCGGGATGCTTTTGTGCTTGTGTCCCGGAAATGTCTTGGGTGCCCTGTCGGCACCATGCGCATCGCTTTATTTCTGTTTCCTAAGCTAGCCGCCATAGCGGTTTCGCCGATGCGGTGACATTCCCAACCCGTTTCCATCAATACCTTGATCGGTGCCTGCGGCGGGCAGCCGGCGTGGGATGCCACAGCCACGGCATCCTACGATCTTGTGTGGAAGTTCGGCGATGCCATTCTCAAGGACCGCCAGCTTTTCGACCTGCAATCCTGCCACGACCTCATCACGGCGGCAGACGGCAGTTACACCATCGGCATGAACGCCGGAGACGAGGTGTGGATGGCGCCGGGTCCCGACGCGATCACGCCTCTGCTGCCAGGATTCTACATCTGGACGGTATTTTATTTTTTCGCGATTCTGTTCGTTTTTGGCGATGAGGGCGTGAACATCGAAGTCCTCGGGAAACCCACCTTCAAGGGTGCGGAATACGATGGGCTCACAGCCACCTTTTCAATCCGGTGTTGGTGATACGCCCGTGGATTATTATGTCGTCTACGCCGATCCAGGGACGCATCAGGTTAAACTCGTTTACTACATCATCACATATTCGCTGTTGCGCGCAGGAAAACCCGTGGATGACCTTGAAGTGCACGCCATCGTTTACGACAAATGGCAGCAATCGTCGGGGCTTCTCTTGCCGCAGCTTCGCACCTTTTATAACTGGGCGGACGACGCCATTCAGGGTGAACCACTCGGCAGCGTGGAGTTTTTCAACGTCGAATTTTCAATGCTGCGACCGCGGCCCGCCATGTTCGGGAAGCCTGATGATGCCGTCGTGGCCACTTCCCATCTGGCGGGCGAGTGACGAAGCCTCTGCCGTGACACTTGAACGGCGTGGAGCCCGCGGTCTAGCGCAACGCCGCCGCCAGTGTCGCCACGTTGTGCCGCATCATGCCCTCGAACGATGCCCCGGCGCCTTCGCCCGTTCCATCGGCAATGAGTTCGCCGCCGATGCGCACTCCGGCTTCATCCGCAATGCGCTCAATCACCCGCCGGTCGGCGAGATGTTCCGGAAAAACAGCCGTAACCCGGTGTTTGCGCAGGACTTCGACAATTTCCCTGAGATACGCTGCCGATACATCTTCGCCAGCATCCAAACCGCGTACCGGCGCCTGTTGGAAGCCGTATTCCCGTGCAAAATATGAGTACGCAAGATGTGCCGTAGAGATGGTGCGGCTGCTTCGGGGGATTGTGTTAACTTGTGCGCGCACCCATCGGTCCAGCTCCACCATTCTCCGGCGGAACGCCTCGTAATTGGCCGCATATCTCGCTGCATTTTCCGGGTCCGCCTCACGGAACGCAGCAGTCAGCACCTCCCCGGCCTTTCGCCAGTTCGGCACACTGTGCCACCAGTGCGGGTCGATGCTCCCCACGGAGTGTGCCGGGCAACAAACGAACAATTCTGAACCGGCTTCAATCCGCACGCTTTGAATCGTGCGCCCCACCTCAAGGATATCCACACCGTTACCCAGCTGTCCGACGAGACGCGTCAGATAAGGCTCGAGATTCTTTCCCGATGCCAACACGAGATCCATCGATCCCAGCCGGATCAGGTCTCTGGGCGAGGGTTCCCATGCGTGCGGATCTCCGCCCGAGGGCATAACGCTCCAGACATCCGCAGCCCCCGCTCCAATCTCCCGGGCAAGATCCGCCACGAGCGGATGCAGCGACGCGACAGCCAGACGCCCGTTCCCCGGCGCAGCCGCCGCGCACGAGCCTTCAATGTGAAACCCCGCAGCCGAAACAGCCACCAGCATTGCCGCGACGTAACGCCGCGCTGCATGAATGCAATGCGCGCGCGACATCATCGCACCTCCTGCCCGCCCCAACCGACACCGATTTGCAGCCAGATGCTGTGTTCATCCCCAAAATCGGAGCCGTGATCATAATTATATTGCACACGCACCCAGTTGTTGCGTCGCGAGTCCAGCCAGGCGGTCAACGCCGGAGAAACCCGGTAGCGTTCCTCAAGGCCAAGATCGTTTATGCCCGACACGAACCCCCCGCGAAGGGATGCTTCGAACCGCTCGCCGAATCCATAGCTTACTGTGGAATATGCGCCGACCTCGAAGTCGTCGCCACGGCGGCCCTCATCATGCTCGTGCTCTTCATGATCCCCGTGCTCATGCTCGTGGTCTTCATGGTCTGCGTGGTCATGGTGGCCATGCTCGTGATCGTCGTGATCGTGATCGGTATGCTCATGGTCATCGTGATCGTGGTCATGCCCTTCCGAAAGATCGTATGCCACATTTCGTACAAGCAACTCGTTGCGCCAGCGCAGACTGTTTCCGCCGGCTTCATAGCCATTCTGCCGCCAGACATATTCAAGATCCACACCGTAAACTTGAGTTGTACGCCCGAAAAAGTTTTCGCCCCAGGCGCCGGACAGTCCCGCCGTCCACTGGTGGAAATCGTTGTAATCGAAACGTCCGAGCCAGCGGGCGCTGACAACGACCGAATCGTGATCCCACAACGCATCCTCCCCGGCTTCAGCTTCGCCATGCTCATGATCTCCATGCGCGTGGCCATCGTGATCTTCCTCACCGTGCCCATGGTCATGGTCGTGCTCGCGTGGGACGCCCACGGCGATCGTCAAGGCTGAAGGCTGCCGTGTGGGGAGGTTCCAAGTCAGATCGCCACCAATAGTAATCAGCCCGTCTTCGCCAAGGAACAGTCCATTGACGAGATTGGTGTCCACAAACGACCATGCATGAAGATGTGTGGCGTTGTGCTGCCCGAAGCGGTTTAGGAACTGTCCGCCGCGCAATTCGAAGCCGCCCGGCAGATTTTTCAGCTTGAGAAACGCCTCCTCGAGTTCGCTGTCGAATTCATCGTCCTGATCGAGGCGGGTTGTGCCCACAGCGAAGCCCTCCAAGTACTCGCCGTAGCGAAGGGAAAAGCCTGCTTCGGCGCTTTGCAGGCTGATTCCACTGCGATCGGGATCATGATGACCCACGGCGAGATCAACCGGGTCGGTGGTGGAATCGCCGAGAACGCCGACGACATGAATGTGCGGAAAGAGGATCCCGCCGAGGCTTGGATCATCCGGCTCAACGACCGGTGGTGGCGTTTCCGGCGAGGGAAGCGGATCATTCGCCGGGGAGCCCGCGAAAGCTGCGGGATGCATCAGCGTGAGTGGAAGAAGGGTGGATAAGAGGAGAGCGAAGGATAAGATGCGGTTCATAAACGGTGGAATAGAAAGAGAACGAGAATCCAATATCATTAATTATGCCGCTGTCAACATCCTGGTGTGCAGCATTTGCGGCACGGGTCTCTCCGCGGAGTGACGCCCCTGCGCAGTCTGCGAATGATTCGGTGGACGCCGGCGTCAACCCGTCCCGCACCGTTCCCGGTCAGAATCGGCCGAGGTACGATTCCCAGGCTGCCACGCGGCCGTTCTCAAACGTGGCCCATCGCGCCAGCGAACGCCGCGTGACATAACCGGGTGTGTAGATGGGATCGATGTAGTAATACGGTCGGCCCCGCCGTCCGACGTACCCCCGCGGGATGTAATCCCAACCGGGAATTTCCACGGTGTCGTAAATGAAATAATGCCATGTCTCGAAGAGGCGCGACTCGCGGCTCCCCTGCGAAATGGCGTCGGGTCGGCCCCACGCAATGTAAACGCCGTCGAGCGGCATGCCTTGGGTGATCTGCCCGGTCAAAACGAGGCGTTGAAACGTCGGACTCATGGCTTCGAAAGCCGGACGGCGTTCAGCGAGGCGGGTTTCAATGGTGGAACACCCGCAGAAAACGGCAGCGACCAAGATGGGAAGAAGACGGGTTGGCGTGTGCATGTCGGGGCAGGATTGGGGCGGGTCAGGGGATCGATTTGCCAATATTGAATTTCTCGCGGCGCAGAGAAACGATGCGCTCCACCCGATAAAGCAATAGATGGAGCGGATCGTTGACTTCCGCAATGTCATCGACGTGAATTCTTGCGAGGCGGTCGATAAGAGCCTGCCGCGATGCTGCGCAGAGAACGATGAGCGCACAATCCTGCTCCTTCGTGAAACGCCGCAGGAGTTCGAGGTCGCGATGGTTGGATTCGAGGGTCAGCGCCGGATCAACCACGAGCACTTCGGGGGACAGTTTTGTGACTACGGCATAAGCGGTGGGCAGATCTTCGACCTGGACCGTGCGATGACCGCGGTCGCCAAGGGCGGTTGAGAATTCGTCGCTGAATACGGTGTCGGTGAGGTAAACGACCACGGAGGGCTCAAAAGAATCGGTGAGTTCCAGATCGGCGGATGTGTCTTCGCCCTCGCGGGTGTCTGTGTTTGCAGGATCGATGGGTTCGGGCATGAGAACGCGGGGAGGGATCTGATTGTATGTGCTGCGGGTGCGCGGGGATCCCGGATAATCCTACAAAACAGGATGCGTGGTCATACAACAGTGCCGTAGACTTTGGAAGCGTCGAATACGCGGGCGGTCTCGGTGCGTTCCAGTTGCGGCGGGGAAATAAGCCGCCGGAAAAAGCAGGAGCGATAGCCGGTGTGACAGGCGGCCGCGGTCTGCTCGACGCGGAGAAGCACCACATCCTGATCGCAATCGGTCCGGATCTCGGCGATGCGCTGGACGTGTCCGGAGGTCTCGCCCTTTTTCCAGAGACGGTTGCGGGAGCGCGAGAAGTAATGGGCGCATCCCGTTTCGATTGTAAGACGGAGTGCTTCGGCGTTCATAAACGCAAACATGAGCACCTCACCGGTTCCGGCGTCTTGCGTGATGCAGGGAACGAGACCGTTCGCATCGAATTTGGGCATGAACACATCGGCTGTCTCGGCCTCTCGGGAATTGCCACGCTCAAGAAAGGGTGCAGGCGCCGCCTGGGGATCGGGTGCTTCCATGACAATCAGCCTATTCATAATGGTAAGAATGCAAGTTCCGGAGTGCAATCGGGCCTTTGCTTACCCTGACTGAAGGGCCGCGAGAAGGTCATCGAGGTTGACGCTGGCGATGGCGGAACTGCGGTCAATCACACGAGTCGGGTCGTCGATATCAAGGAGTGCGGCACCGATACAGTATCTGCGCATGGGTCCCACGCCATGGGTGATGACCAGCCAACCGGCTTTGGTTTCCATCGGGGATCCGCAGTTGCCGATCTTCACCGCCTCCCAAGGTCAGGCGGGACGGAGGAGAACTCTGGGATCGTTCCAGTAAAGCGGGCGTCCTCGATCCCGTGACTTTCATTTCTGGAGACCGGGAAAATGATGCGCTCACTGATGACCAGCTGATTGGAGAAAAGGAGTTCATAATTGGAGTCGGCCAGCCATTGAAAGCCTTCGAGCGTCTCATGCAGGATGTGATCCGGGTTTGCGGTTCCGGTGCCGATGGCGCCGATGCTCTTCTACAAATCGCCGATGGTGAAGTAATCATCGAGTTCTTCCATCACCGCGTCGGCGTGCACGTTGTCCAACTCCCTTTCCCGCAGTTTAATGCATAAGGAATCGTTTTCGTACAGGAGATCAGGAACGATTTTTTGAACACTCACGAAGCGGGACGTTGGATCCACGGAGACCTGCCCATCCGCTGAGATTTGACCGGCGCGGAATTCAATGGAGGAGATGTGCCCTTTTCTGGTCGCTCTCAAACTGAGGATGAAGCGGAGTCCCCCGGGCGGAGCGGTGGATTGATCAGGATGAGGAACGATGGAAGGATTGAAAAGGGCGGCGGATTCCATGGCGTATTCCCCGGAAAAGAGGGCGCCGATCAGGCGATCGCTGCGTTTGACGAGTTCGAGCATCACCTTGCGCTGGGTAATGCCGGGTTCGATGAGTAGCGTGTGCAGGGTGGTGACCACCGGCATGCGTAGTTCTTTCGACAGGGTCAGCAGGTGACTTCCGGACGGGGCGCCATATTTGCCGAACTCATGCTGAAGACACAGCACATCTGCGTTGTTGAAGTTAAGGAAATCGGCGGTGCGCCGGTAGCAATCCAGTTCGTTTATCTGCAATTCGAAACGCACCCGGTCGGGGTATTCGTAGCCGGTGCGACGGTCGTTTACGGCCCCCGCAAAACAATCCGCCTCGGGAAGATGTTGGGAGATCGATTCCGCCAGATTCGTGGTAAACGTCGCGATCCCGCATAGACGTGAGAGATAATTCCCCAGAAAGGCTCTTCGCCTGAGTGAGGTCGCCTCACTCAGGCGTCACCGCTGACGTTAAAGTTCATATGGCACCACAGCCGATTAGGGAGCCCTGTCCAGGGTTATCCGCGCGATGTCTGCGTCAGAGAATTTCTTTCCCGATCTGGAGCGAGACTTTGCGGAAGTGGTGGCCGAGAATGGCGAGGCTGAAGGCGGTGGGCAGGAGGCTCGGTTTGCGTACGCTGACCCAGAGCATGAGTCTCCAATAGTGGAAAGAGGCGACATCGAAGATGCCTTGCCGAATGAGGGAGAGCAGGCAGGCGCGAAGGTGTTGAAAGCGGACCGTTTCCTGGATGGACGGAGCTTTGAACTCGGAAAGAAAGGTGCGCATGCGCGCGTAATAAGTTTTTGGCGAATAGAGAGTGTTGACCAGGCGGTGGTAGCCACTGACGAGGATCGTCAGGTCCATCTTCGGAATAATATTGGTGAAACTGGAGGTGTTATTGCCGGCGGTTTCTCCTACCAGCCGGTTTTCTGCACTGAGTCGGGCGTGGAGCTTGGTTCCAACCGGTGCCTGCAGGATTCCGACCATGGCGGTAACGATGCCGCTCTTCTGGATAAAGTGCAGTTGGCGGTCGAAGATGCTCTCATTATCGCTGTCAAAACCAACGATGAAGCCTCCCTGAACCTGCATGCCGGCCCGCTGGATTTTCCGGACATCAGCCACGAGATCCCGTCCCGCGTTCTGTTTTTTGTTGCAATCGGCAAGAGCCTGTTCAGACGGGGTTTCCAAGCCGATGAAAACGGAATTAAACCCGGCTTCGGACATCTGCGTCATGAGTTCAGGGTCATCGGCCAGGTTGATCGAGGCTTCGGTGTAGAACGTGAACCCTTCGTCGTGCGACTGTTGCCAGCTCAGGAGGGCCGGGAGGAGTTCCTGTTTGAGGTAACGCTTGTTGCCGATGAAATTGTCATCAACGAAAAAAACGGAGCCTCGCCAGCCCCGTTGCCAGAGGGCCTCGAGTTCGGCAAGGATTTGCGTCGCCGATTTGGTGCGGGGGCGATGCCCGAAGAGGACGGTGACGTTGCAAAAGTCGCAGTTGAAGGGGCACCCTCGGGAAAACTGGATGCTGAGGGAGGCGTATTTCCGGATATCCAGTAAATCCCAGCGGGGGATCGGCACGCGATCCATCGGCGGGAAGGGGGCAGGATCATAGCGTCGCCGGGCTCGGTTGTTGACGAAGTCGTCGAGGAAGGCTGGCAACGTGGTCTCCGCCTCCCCGAGCACGAGGTGGTCGACATCGGGAAAGAGATCCGGCTCACAGGTGAAGAGTGGACCTCCACCGATAATGGTTTTGTTGACCTGACGAGCCCGGGTGATGACCTGCCGAGCGGACGCCTTCTGCACAACCATGGCACTGATCATGATCGTGTCGGCCCATTTCAGGTCGCTGTCCCTCAGCCGGTTGGCGTTCATGTCGACCAGGCGCAACTCCCAGGATTCCGGAAGGAGGGCGGCGACCGTGAGTGCCCCCAGGGGCGGGAGCGCAGCTTTTTTGCCCAAAAACCTTAGGGCGTGGTGGAAGCTCCAGTACGTGACCGGATACTCCGGATAAACGATTAATACTTTCAAAACAGTCACTCCAATACTCCGGATCGATATGGGCTGAAAGCGAAACCTGTCAAAACGGGTTTTTCTCCGGGGTGCAACAAGCGCGTGGTCTGCAGCGACCGGTTTTATCCTGTATTGCGACTGGCATGTATCATTCAATATGCGGCATGGGAGTCTGCGGCGCTTTGCTTTGAATTGGGGTTGCTCAGGATTCTTCTCCCTGGTTCCCTTTGGGCCAACCTGCTGACCTTGATATCGCAGGTTTTTTTAACGGCTCGTGGACGGCATTCGCGTGATCATAAACGATGCGCGCATTGATCCGGAATTTGGCCCCGCCCTGCGAGCAGGGCCTCCGGCGTGAGGGATCCTGCGGGGCGCGACGCGCGCAGATTCACAAACTCGGAATTGCTACGACTCATTCAGCGAAGCTGAGCGGGTGAAGGGAATCGAACCCTCGTGGCCAGCTTGGAAGGCTGGAGCTTTAC
>CAZZCL010000052.1:0-22737 GCA_964652295.1 uncultured Chthoniobacterales bacterium | reverse complement strand
CGGCCGTGTACACGCGGCCGGGGATCTTCCGCGCCACCGTGCCAGAGCGTGCAGCGTCCGCTTCCACCGCCGGTAACAACCACCGCATCGCAGCCAGGCACCGCCGCCGCTGCTGCTGCGTCCCTCCCGATCACATCCACAAGACGCGTTTTTGCCTGCGTCCCGGATTGAAGATTAAAGATCGCGGTGTCAGGCATGGCATTGCAGATGCCCGGCGGGATATTGTCCTGCGCGAGGGAAATGTAATTGCATCGCGGCCTTTTTACGGGAGGGCATCACGGAGTCAACAACGCCGTCGTTCATATGCCTGCGGTAACTGCTGTCTGGTTGGCAGACGGCAATATTGGCGCATAAGCCACCAGCCTGCCCGGCCGGGGACGCGCCCGGATGCACCTCGTTAACGCAACGTTAAAAAACCGTTTGTCTTTGCGCGCAGACGCAAGCTCAACGAATTTACATGTTGAACGAACGCGCGCTGTCCATTATGGAAACTGCGTGTTTCGGTTTGGATTAGGGTTCGACAGAGGATCGAAGTGGGTGGATCGGGGAAGGCTACGTGGGAGGGTGTTTACGAACGGGGCTGGACTGGATTAAGCCTGACGGTCTTCAGTTTATCGGCTCCGGCGGGCGACCTGCCCATCCGGTCCATCGGTTGTTCCTGAATCCTGCTCCCGAAGATGTTCCACCAGATCGCATCATTCTCAGGACGAAACGCACACAATGGCCGCCGCGCGGCATCAAGGTCGCAAGACCTGCTGGCGCAGGACGCAGATTCGCCAGCCGCAACGCAGCCGACAATCGTATCATAAGCGCGTCTCCCGTTTTCGCCCAATTTCGAGGGGCGTCGGGGGCCAGATCCGGTCGGATACAGGCCGGTAGGAACAACGAAACAAACAACAGTTGAAGAAACGGCCACAGATAAACCGGAAAGGAGACCCAGCCGACATGAAGAATCCCATGCACAACCGCAAGCGCCACCGCGCAGCGATTCCTCAACGTCCATCCTTGTACTTGCCTGAATCGGAGCACGACGCGTGCGGCGTCGGTTTCGTCGCATCGATCGCGGGCCAACGCAGCAATCGCGTTCTTGAGTTGGGTCTGACGTCGATCTGCAACCTTTCCCATCGCGGCGCCATTGATGCCGACGCCAAGACGGGCGATGGCGCGGGAATCCTGACGCAGATTCCGCATAAACTTTTCGCGCGTGAAGCCGCCAAACTCGGTCATGACGGTTTGCAACCCGGCGAACTGGGCGTTGGCGTGGTTTTTATGCCGCACGACGACGATTTTGCAGAGGCCCGTATTCGCGAGATTGTCGGGGACGTCCTCGAACGTCGCGGTATTCCTCTGTTCGGATGGCGCGCGGTGCCAATCCACAAGGCGTTGCTCGGCAACAAGGCGCTTTCCACGTTGCCCGTCATCATGCATGTGTTGGTCGGGCGTCCCGCAGGACTCGACGATGCCGCGTATGAGCGCACGCTTTTTCTCGCGCGGAACGAAATCGAGAAGACGGCTGCGGACGATGAAATTGAAGATTTTTATCTCCCGTCGTTTTCGCACCGGGTCATCGTTTACAAGGCGCTCCTGGTCTCTTCGTCATTGCAAACCTTCTACGACGATCTCGACGACGAAGGTTACGAGACCGCAATCTGCATTTTTCACCAGCGTTACAGCACCAACACGTTCCCCACGTGGCGCCTTGCCCAGCCGTTCCGGATGCTGGCGCATAACGGCGAAATCAACACGCTGCGCGGCAACTGCAACTGGATGCACGCCCGTGAGGCGGAACTCGACGCCTCATTTTGGGGCCGGGATATCGAGCTTCTCAGGCCGATCATCCCCCCGGGCGGCTCGGATTCGGCCTGCCTGGATAACGCGCTTGAGCTTCTCACCATGTCCGGCCGCGATCCGTTGCATGCCATGACCATGCTCGTGCCACCAGCGTGGCGTAACGACGCCGATCTCACCCCTGCCATCAAGGCGCTCTATGAATATCACCGTTGTTTTGTGGAACCCTGGGACGGCCCGGCTGCGCTTGTGTTCAGCGACGGCGAAACGGTGGCCGCCTGCCTTGACCGCAATGGCCTTCGGCCCGCCCGTTACAAGGTTACCGAAGACGGTCTTTTCATCATGGGTTCGGAAGTTGGCATCTCCCAGATTGACGACACTGTGGTTGTCGAAAAGGGACGGCTCGCTCCGGGCGAGATGATCGGAGTCCGCACCGCCGAGGGCCGGTTGCTGCGCGATCATGAAATCAAGGCGGAACTCGCCGCCCGCCGCCCCTATGGCAAATGGCTGGACGAAAACCTCGTCCGCTTCCGGGGTCTTGTGTCGCCCGAGGTACAGACACCCTCGGGCGAACTGGACATCCTGACACTTACGCAGCGCCAGGTGGCTTTCGGCTATACCACCGAGGAACTCGACATGGTTCTGAAGCCCATGGTCGAAAAAGGCGAAGAAGCCGTCGGCTCGATGGGTGACGATACCCCGCTGGCGGCGCTCTCGCTAAGGCCGCGTCTTCTTTACACCTACTTCAAGCAGCTCTTCGCTCAGGTTACCAATCCGCCGATCGATCCGATCCGGGAAAAACTGGTCATGTCCGTTGTCATGACCCTGGGGCATCGTCGCAATCTGCTGGACGAATCGCCGGAGCATTGCCATCTCGTCCAGCTGGATTCCCCGTTTCTCTTCGAGCACGAGCTGGAGGCCATCCGGAGCCTTGAGGATCCGGCATTTGCGTCCGCCACGCTCAACGCCGTCTGGGACGCGCGGGACGGGGAGGAAGGGCTTGAAAAAGCGCTCCAACATCTGTGCTGGGAAGCACGGTCCGCCGTGCAAAAAGGGCGGCGCATTCTGATTCTCTCCGACCGCAGCGCCGATCACGATCGCGCGGCCATTCCTATGCTTCTCGCCACCGGTGCGGTACATCATTATCTTGTCCGCGAAGGCTTGCGCATGAAAGCCTCGATTGTGTGCGAAAGCGGGGAGGCGCGCGATACCCATCAGGCCGCCTGTCTGTTTGGGTACGGCGCAAGCGCCATCTGCCCCTATCTCGCGTTCGAAACCGTGCGTGAACTCGTGGAGAAAGGAGATGTGTCCGGCAAGAATTATTCTGAGGCGATGGCCAATTACCGTGAGGCGCTTCACAAAGGCATCCACAAAATCATGTCCAAAATGGGCATCTCGGTGCTCGGGAGCTATCATGGCGCGCAGATCTTTGAGGCTATCGGCATCGGTCGCGAGGTGATCGACCGGTGTTTTGCGGGTACGGCAAGCCAGATTGGCGGAGTCGGTTGGCTGGAGATTGCGAAGGAAACACTTACCCGCCACGCGCAGGCCTACGCGCAGGCAGTGCCCAGGGAGGACGAAACGCCCTCACTCGAGGATCCCGGTTATTACAGGTTCCGACGCGCTGGCGAAGCACACGCCATCACGCCGCCGGTCATCAAAAACTTTCACACCTTCGTGAAGTCCGGTGCCCCGGAAGATTATCGCAAATACGTCGACGCGATTAAAACTGCCAACCCACTCTCGTTGCGCGATCTTCTGGAATTTCGGCAATCCGAGGACGGGCCAATTCCCATCGAGGAAGTCGAGCCCGTGGAAGATATTCGTCGCCGTTTCACAACGGCCGGCATGTCTCTCGGAGCCTTGAGCCCCGAAGCGCACGAATGTCTTGCCATTGCCATGAATCGAATTGGTGGAAAATCCAACAGCGGCGAAGGTGGTGAAGATGTCGAGCGTTTCCACCGGCGTCCGAACGGCGATCTCGCCAACAGCGCGATCAAACAGGTGGCGTCCGGACGTTTTGGGGTGCACGCGGCGTACCTCGCCAGCGCAAAGGAAATCGAGATCAAAATGGCCCAGGGCGCAAAGCCAGGAGAGGGCGGACAACTCCCCGGCCATAAGGTCGACGCCGTCATTGCCAGGCTTCGGCACTCGATGCCGGGCGTTACGCTCATTTCACCTCCGCCGCATCACGACATCTATTCCATCGAAGATCTTGCGCAGCTTATTTACGATCTGAAGCAGGTGAATCCGCGTGCCCGTGTGTGCGTGAAGCTGGTCGCCGCGGCGGGCGTTGGCACGGTGGCGGCCGGGGTTGCCAAGGCGCATGCAGACATTGTGCTCATCTCAGGGCATGAAGGCGGCACAGGTGCCTCGCCGCTTAGCTCGATCAAGCATGCCGGTTCCCCGTGGGAAATTGGTCTCGCCGAGGCGCATCAGGTATTGATGCTCAACGGCCTGCGCAATCGCGTGACTCTGCGCACCGATGGCGGGCTCAAAACCGGAACGGATATCGTGCATGCCACGATGCTTGGAGCCGAAGAATACAATTTCGGCACCATCGCGCTGATCGCCGCAGGATGTGTTTACGTCCGGCAGTGTCATCTCAACACATGTCCCGTGGGGGTGGCCACTCAGGACGAACGGCTCCGCGGCAAGTTCAAAGGCAAACCCGAACACATCATCGCGTTCTTCGACGCTGTGGCGCAGGAGGTGCGCGAGTTAATGGCATGGCTTGGCATTCCCACCATCAACGATCTGGTGGGTCGCGTTGATCTGCTGGAACAACGCGATGTGCCCGGCCATCCCAAAGCCAACACGCTCGATCTGTCGCGGTTGTTGTCGGATGCCGCTCTCGGCGAAGAAGGTGAGTCGCGGCATTGCACACGTCTGCGCAACGATCCGCCTATCGACCGCGAACTCGACGACACCGTCCTGCAGGATGCGCAGGATGCCATCAACGACCGTCAGCCTGTGACGCTGTCCTACAAACTCCGGAACACGTTTCGCAATGTGGGCACCAAAGTTTCCGGTGAAATCGGTTATCAACATGGCCGCGAAGGCCTGCCCGAAGGTACCTTAACCCTGAAACTCACGGGCACAGCCGGCCAGAGTTTCGGTTGCTTTCTTGCGGCTGGCGTCAAACTCGATCTCACAGGTGAAGCCAACGATTACGTGGGCAAAGGCATGAGCGGCGGAGAAATTGTGGTGCGCCCTGTTGCGCATCGCAAATTCGTTGCGCGCGACAATTCCATAATCGGTAATACCGTTCTCTATGGCGCTACCGGCGGCCGACTCTTCGCGTGTGGACGCGCCGGAGAACGGTTTTGCGTCCGGAATTCCGGCGCGATTGCCGTTGTGGAAGGTGTGGGCGATCATGGTTGCGAATACATGACCAATGGTTGCGCCGTGATCCTGGGACCGACCGGGCGCAATTTCGGGGCTGGTATGACCGGTGGCATGGCGTTTGTGCTCGATCTTGATGATGTTTTTGAGCGGTTGTACAACCCGCAGCTTGTCGAAATCGGTCGTCTTGCCGACACGGAAGACATCACCACGCTCAAGGAGCTGATCTACATGCATTTGGACCGCACAGAGAGCGAACAGGCGCGTGAAATCCTCGCCGATTGGGCGCAATTCCAGCCGAAGTTCTGGAAGATCTCGCCCAAACATGCAACGACGCCGGCTGAAGCGAAAGCCGTCGAAGCCCCGGCCCCGGTGCCTGCAGCGCGTTAGCACCGTGGCACGTCCGGCGCGTCACCCGCTTCGATCTCATGGCTCAGGCGTTCAAGGAATGGTCCCTCGTCTGCGAAGCGCTCGCGTCCGGACGTCAGACGCTGCTTCTGCGCAAAGGCGGCATCGCTGAGGGGCGCGAAGGCTTTTCGTTCCGCGAAACGGACTTTTTCCTGTTTCCGACCTATTATCATGGGCAGATCGAAAGCCTTCGATTGCCAGAGGGAGCGGTGCTGCCGCCTGCTCCGGGAGATGGCTGGATCGGGATCGCACTGCGTGCCCACGTTGCCGCGGCGGGAGTGCTGACCAATTTCGAAGCCGTGCAGCGCCTGTCGCCGTTTCACATCTGGAAGGAGTCCGTAGTGGAACAACGCTTTCGCTATGGTGGCGCGGATGCGCTGCATTATGCCGTGGTACGGATCTGGCGGCTGACGCCGGAGTGGCGTTTGGCAGACCGCGCATCGTATGGCGGCTGCCGGTCTTGGGTTGAGCTGCCGGAACCGCCTGCAGAAACGCTGTATGAACCGGTGCTTGCGGACGAGGATTTTGCGCGGAGGACAGAAACCCTGCGAGGGATGCTTGAAAGCAACGCCGCGAAGCTGTGAGAGAAATCACGCTGTAATCAAGAGGGGTTGACATTTGAATGAATATTCATTCAGTGGGCAATCGGCGTTCAGATTGCCTCCTGTTCCCTTGGATTCTTTCCGCTTCGTTTCTCTCCCTTTTACTCGTGCCACCTCAGGATCCCATAGATCGTCCCCAACAGATTCTCGATGCCGCTCTCCGCTGCTTCGCCCGCAAGGGGTTTCATCAAACCACCATGCACGATGTCAGCGCAGAAGCCGGCATCAGTGTTGGTCTCATCTATCGCTACTTCGATAACAAGGAAGCTCTCATCTCAGGCATGGCTGACGCTCACAAAGCGTTTATCGATGAAACCATGTCAGCAGCTCGCAACGCGCCGAATCTGGTCGAGGCCATCGAAATCTTTTTCGCTCAGCCATGCGACGATTCGCCGGCTGTGGAGGCGGCATTCCTCGTGGACCTCTTTGCCGAGGCCAGCCGCAGCCCGCGTGTCGCAGCAATTGTGCAGGACGTGGCGTTGAGTGTGCGGAGCGCCTTTGTGGAACTCATCGAAAACGCTCCGGAAGCCCGCCCGGCTTTGTCGTGCTTTACCGCCGAGGAAATGGCGGAACTCATTTGCGCAGTCCACCATGGGCTTGCTGTAAATGAACTCATTGTGCCGCGCGAACCCAGCACTGATGCCGAGCGCATCGGCCGTCAGTTGCACATGGTGCGCAACCTTTGCGCAATGCTCTTTTCCGGTGCCTGCACCGTTCCCCCCAGGAACGCACCCGCTCATTCCATGGAATCCGCCAACTTATGAAAGCCGCACTTATCGCCATCATCACGGTGCTCGTGATCGCCGGTGCCCTTGTCGGGGTCAAAGCCCTGCAGATTGGCGCCTTGCAGGGTCCTCCACCGGAGATGCCCGCCACCATCGTCACAACCGCTCCGGTCGAAGCCGCGCAGTGGGAACGTAAGTTCGGTGCCATTGGCTCCCTTACCGCTTCGCAGGGAGTGATTGTCAGCGCCGAAGTTGGAGGACGCGTGGAATCCATTCATTTCGAATCCGGATCAGATGCCATGGCGGGTGACCTGCTTGTGCAGCTCGATGTCGCCGCGCAGAAAGCCCAACTGCGTGCTGCCGAATCCGATGTTGCGCTTGCGCGCCGGGAAGTCGAGCGCGCGCGCAATCTTTTGGAGCAGCGGAGCATTTCGACGGCGGAAGTCGATTCGGCCGAGGCTGCGCTCCAAAAAGCCGAGGCCGAGGGGGAACGCATCCAGGCCGACATCGACGACCGCACGATCCGGGCACCATTCGACGGGCGGCTTGGCATTCGCCAGATCGATCTCGGCGAAGTCCTTGAAACCGGGGCACCCATTGTGTCGCTTCAGGCGCTGGACCCGATCCATATCGATTTCTCCCTGCCTCAACAACGCCTGGCAGATCTTGAGCCCGGCCTTGAAGTGCGTGTGAGGGTCGATGCCTATCCCGGACGCATGTTTTCCGGAAAGCTCACGGCAATTAATGCCAACCTTGACGTGCGCTCCCGGAGCGTGCCGCTGCAGGGTACAGTCATGAATCCCGATGGCCTGCTGAGGCCGGGCATGTTTGCGCAGGTCGAAGTTGTGATGGGCATCCAGGACGATGTCATCATGATCCCGATCACGTCGGTTTTGTATTCCCCGTTCGGTGACTCCGTCTTTTTGGTTCAGAACGAAAAGCCGACCCCGCCCGATGACAAAGAGCCAGCCGAAGAACAGTCTGCGCAGAACGCGTCCGGGGACGCTCCAGCCGGGGAAGAGTCGGGAGCCTTGTACCTCCGCCAGGCCAATATCCGTATCCGCGATACGCGCGGGGACTTCCTCGCTGTCACCGGCGTCGAACCGGGCCAGCAGGTTGTCACCTCCGGAGTGTTTAAGCTCACCAACGGGATGCGGGTTGAGATCGACAACACGCTCGCGCCCAAAGCCGAAATGGAACCCAGTCCACCTGACGCCTGATTATCCATGAAAAGCTGGACCGACCTTTTCATTAAGCGGCCCGTCGTGGCCATTGTGGTGAACGTGCTGATCCTCGTGCTGGGCATCCAGGCGTGGTTTAACCTGAGCGTACGCCAATATCCACGGAGCGAAAACGCCACCGTAACCATCGCGACCGTGTACGTTGGCGCGAGCGCCGAACTGGTGCGCGGATTCATCACCACACCGATCGAGCAGGCCATTTCGGCGGCCGACGGAATTGACTACATCGAGTCTAAAAGCGAACTTGGGCTGTCCACGATCAACGCGCGGCTCAAGCTCAACTATGACGCGACCAAGGCGCTTTCTGAGATCAGCGCGAAAGTCGATCAGGTGCGTGGCGATCTTCCGCCGGAGGCCGAGGTGCCGGTGATCAACATCGAATCGGCCGATTCCCAGCGAGCTGCCGCTTACCTTGCTTTCGGCTCGGACTTTCTTGAGCCGAATGAAGTCACCGATTACCTGACACGCGTTGTGCAGCCCAGGTTATCGGCGCTGGAGGGCGTGCAACGCGCGGATATCCTTGGCAAACGCACCTTTGCCATGCGCATCTGGTTGAAACCCGACCGGCTTGCCGCGTACAACATCAGCCCGGATGAAGTCCGGCAGGCCATTGGTTCCAACAATTATCTTTCTGCAATTGGAAGGACCAAAGGGTCGCTTGTACAGGTTAACCTCACTGCGAACACCGATCTGAATTCTGCCGAGGAGTTCCGCAAGCTCGTCATCCGCGAGTCCAACGGCGTCCTGGTGCGTCTGGAAGACGTGGCCGACGTGCAGCTCGGCGCCGAAGATTACGATACGGAAGTCCGTTTTTCCGGGGAAGACGCGGTGTTCATGGGCATCTGGGCCCTGCCGAATTCCAATGTTATCGATGTGATAGAACGCGTCCGTGTGGAGCTGGAGGATCTGCGGGCGGGATTCCCGGTCGGGTTCAGCGGGCGGATCGCCTACGATTCCACAGAATACATCAACGACGCCATCGTCGAGGTGCTCAAGACGCTGGGGGAAACCCTGCTCATCGTCGTGGTCGTGATCTTTCTTTTCCTCGGCTCTGTGCGCTCGGCGCTCATCCCGCTCGTGGCCATCCCGCTGTCGCTCGTGGGTGGGGTGTTTCTCATGCAGTTGTTCGGGTTTACGTTGAACCTGCTCACACTGCTGGCGATCGTTTTGTCTGTCGGAATCGTCGTGGACGACGCCATCGTTGTGGTGGAGAACGTGGAGCGCCATCTGCGTGAGGGCAAAACACCGGTCGACGCCGCATTAATCGGCGTGCGAGAACTTGTGGGACCCATCATTGCAATGACCATCACACTTGTTGCGGTGTATGCGCCAATCGGATTGCAGGGCGGCCTCACCGGATCCTTGTTCCGGGAATTCGCGTTTACCCTGGCCGGTGCCGTCACGATTTCCGCCATCGTCGCACTCACGTTATCTCCGATGATGTCCTCGCGATTGCTCCGTGCCGAACGCGAGGAAATGGGATTTACCGGCTGGCTCAACCGGCAGTTCGACGCCTTACGCAAACGCTACGGTCACACCCTGGATTCCACATTGAAAGCGCGTTACGCCGTGTACTTTGTGTGGTTCTGTCTGTTTGCGCTCACTATCCCCATGTATCAGATGGCAGCGGGCGGTCAGGAACTTGCGCCCACGGAAGATCAGGGCGTGATCTTCGGCATTGTGGATGCCGCCGCCAATGCGACCATCGAGCAGACGGTTTCCTTTACCGAAGAAGCCAACCGCGTTTTCGAGGAGGTGCCGGAGTTTCAGCATTCTTTTCAGATCACGTTCCCATCGGGCGGATTCGGGGGGATGCTGTTGAAACCGTGGGGGCAGCGTGAGCGCGATGCGTTTGAGATCATGCCCGAAGTGCGGATGGGCCTCACACGGATTCCCGGTATCCAGATGTTTCCCGTGATGCCTCCGGCGCTTCCGGGCGGCGGCGATTTTCCTGTGGAATTCGTGGTGCTTTCCACTGCCGAACCCGAACAGATTCTCGAGTTTGTGAAACAGCTTAAGGGCATCGCGATGAAAGAAGGCATCTTCGCGTTCCCGCCGCTCATCGACACCAAACTCGATCAGCCGCAGTCCGAATTAATGCTGGACCGCGATAAGATCGCATCGCTTGGACTGGAGCTAGGCTCCATCGGCGGAGACCTCAGCGCCATGGTTGGGGGCAATTTCGTGAACCGCTACAACAGTTTCGGCCGGAGCTATAAAGTCATCCCGCAGGTGCAGCGTGTGGATCGGTTGAATCCCGATCAGCTTGAGCAGGTGTACGTGACCGGGCCGGGCGGCGATCTCATTCCGTTGAGCACCATCGCGCATCTCGAGCAACGCAGCGTGCCGCGGTCGCTCAACCGGTTTCAGCAGCTTAACGCCGTGAAAATAAGCGGAGTTCCCATGGTGCCGCTCGGCAAAGCGCTCACCTTTCTTGAGACGGAAGCGAAAAGGCTGCTGCCCGACGGCTACAGCGTGGATTACACCGGCGAATCCCGCCAGCTCAAGGTAGAGGGCGATAAATTTCTGCCTGCGCTGATCTTTGCGCTGATCCTGATTTTCCTCGCGTTGTCGGTGCAATTCAACAGCTTCCGGGATCCGTTCGTCATCATGCTTGGCTGTGTGCCGCTGGCATTGTTCAGCGCTTTGGTCGTTGTGTTTCTAAAAATGCCGGCACCCGATGTGCCCTTCTGGACTGATGGCTGGACGACGTCGCTGAATATCTATTCCCAAGTCGGCCTTGTGACACTTGTCGGATTGATCGCGAAGAACGGCATCCTGATCGTGGAATTTGCCAATCAACGCCAGCTCGAAGGGCTGAGCAAACTTGCCGCCATCCGGGATGCGGCACGAACCCGGTTGCGGCCGGTGCTCATGACGTCTTTTGCCACGGTACTGGGCCATTTCCCGCTCGTGCTTGTCTCCGGTGCGGGCGCTGAGGCCCGCAACTCGATCGGGCTGGTTATTGTGACCGGCATGGCAATCGGCACCATTTTCACCCTGTTCATGGTTCCGTCGTTGTACATGTTCATCGCAAAAGATCGCAAAGGCGTCCAGGACCGCATTGCGGAAGATCCCGAGCCGGACGGCGCGCCACCATCTGCCGGACAGGTCGGCGGTTCCGGAGATCCGAGGGAAGGAGCGCCTGCGCCTGCGAGCCGTGAACCCGCCATGGCCGGAGTCTGAACGCGTTCCGCCGGAGTCCCCCGAGATAGGCGCGGTCGTCGTGGAAGCGAATCCCCACTTGTCCTGGGCGCGCCATTCGCGCATGATCGCGGTTCTTCATGGCTTCAACAGATCTCGATGTCCGTTACGTCGCGCAGCTTGCCAGACTGAATCTGAGCGAGGAGGAAATTGCGTCGTTTCAGAAACAGCTTGGTAAAGTACTCGAGTTCGTCGATCAGCTTTCCGCCGTGGATGTCTCGACCGTGGAGCCCATGGCGCATGCAAGCGCGGTTTTCGATATCGTCCGCGAAGATGCGATTGGCCCCAGTTTCGATGTCGCGGTCGTCATGGCCAACGCTCCGCGCAAAGCGAATGATTTGGTGATGGTTCCAAAGGTGGTGGAATGAGCGCGAACAAGAAATCCGGGAAACGCGCCGGGGGCGCAAAAAGAACTTCGAAAGCTGCGGATGCGATTTTAGCAAGTGCGACCGCAGCCGAATCCGCGGTACTCGGAACAAGCGGTCAGGACTGGACGGTGGCCGGGTTGCGCCGTCGGCTCGTCGCACGGGAACTGAGCCCGGTCGAAGCGCTTGAGGCGCTTGAAGCGCGTATTCAACAAGTCGATGGCGCTGTGGGGGGGTATCTTTCGCGGGAGTTTGAAAGCGCCCGCCGTGAAGCGGCCAATGCCGACGTGTCGCTGCCGCTTGGGGGAGTGCCGGTGGCCATCAAGGATCTCATCAATGTCGAAGGGCAACCCTGCACCTGTGCCTCCAGGATTCTCGAAGGATACACCGCACCGTACAGCGCAACGGTCATCTCCCGCCTTCGCGCAGCCGGCGCCATACCTTTTGGACGCGTCAATATGGACGAGTTTGCCATGGGATCGTCCACGGAGAATTCGGCGCTGGGTCGCACCAACAATCCGTGGGCGCTGGACCGCATTCCCGGAGGATCCAGCGGTGGATCGGCTGCCGTGATTGCGGCACGCGAAGCCTACGCCGCGCTTGGGTCGGACACAGGGGGATCGATTCGACAGCCTGCCGCCCTGTGCGGATGTGTCGGGTTGAAACCAACCTACGGGCGGGTGTCGCGTTATGGTCTTGTGGCGTTCGCCTCATCACTCGACCAGATCGGGCCGCTCACGCATACGGTCGAGGACGCCGCGTTGCTGATGAATGCCATCGCTGGCCACGATCCGAGGGATTCCACCTGTCTCAATGTGCCGGTCCCGGATTATGCCGCAGGGCTTAACGGCGATCTCAAAGGGCGGCGCATCGGGTTGCCGAAAGAATATTTTGTCGGCGGACTCCATCCGCAGGTTGAAGCTGCCGTGCGCGCCGCAGTAAAACAACTTGAGGATCTTGGCGCGGAGATTGCGGAAGTTTCCCTGCCGCACACGGAATATGCCGTTGCCGTCTATTACATCGTGGCCACGGCCGAGGCGTCGGCGAACCTTGCCCGCTTTGACGGGGTGCGTTACGGGCGCCGCGTGGCGGAGCCCAGAAATCTGCTCGACCTCTATGGACGCTCGCGTGAGGAAGGATTCGGATCGGAAGTCAAACGCCGCATCGTCCTGGGCACATACGTGCTCAGCAGCGGGTACTACGACGCATACTACCTTCGTGCACAAAAAGTGCGTAGTCTGATCCGGCGCGATTTCATCGAGGCGTTTGAGCAGGTCGATGCCTTGGTGTGTCCCGCCACGCCCGAGCCCGCTTTTGCGCGCGGAGAACGCACCGACGATCCGCTTCGCATGTATCTTGCCGATGTGTTCACCATTGCCGCAAATCTCGCCGGCATCTGTGGTATCGGCCTGCCGTGCGGTTTTGCCCGGATCGCTGGCGTGAAGTTGCCCATTGGCCTGCAGTTGCTTGCCAAACCGTTCGATGAATCCGCGCTGCTCCAGATTGCGCACGCATACGAGCAGTCCACAGACTGGCACACACAGACCCCGCCGTTGCCGGGCTGACCGCCCCCAGCTGGGGCATCGGCCGGCACCCCGTGCGTTGTTGGGACTGGACAACACGCGTGTTGTCCGCGACGGCTTGGCTCATGTCAGAAACCCGCATAGAAAAGGATTCCATGGGCGAGATGGCGGTGCCCGCTGCTGCCCTTTACGGAGCCTCAACCCAGCGTGCCGTTCTCAATTTTCCCATTAGCGGTTGGCGGTTCTCCCGCATCTTTCTCAAGGCGCTCGGCCTTGTAAAATGGGCTGCTGCGCGCGCCAACGGAGATCTGGGGCGTCTTACCCGCGAGCAGACTCAGGCTTTGTGTGCCGCTGCTGAGGAACTCATCGACGGTAGACTGGACGCCCATTTTCCGGTCGATATTTTTCAGACCGGCTCCGGGACCAGCACCAATATGAATGCCAACGAAGTGTTGGCGAACCGCGCGGCACAACTCGCCGGTAAACCGATCGGCAGCCGCGATCCCCTCCACCCCAACGACCACGCCAATCTCGGCCAGTCCAGCAACGATGTCATTCCCACGGCCATGCAGATTGCCGCCGCGCTGGCGCTCAGGGAGGATCTGGCGCCCGCGCTGGAACGCCTGCACAAGGCGTTGCACGAGCGCGCCCGCGATTTTCAGGACATACTCAAGATCGGGCGCACCCATCTTATGGACGCCACACCGGTGCGGCTTGGCCAGGTTTTTGACGGATACGCCGCCCAGGCGCAGAACGCCGCTCTGCGATGCAACGCTGCCATTCAGGCGCTGGAAGAACTTCCCCTCGGTGGCACAGCGGTAGGCACCGGACTTAATACGCACAAGGATTTTGCGCGTCGCGCCATAGCGTTCGTTTCAGAGCGCACCGGAATTACGTTTGTCGAAGCGGAGAATCATTTTGAAGCGCAAAGTGCGCGCGACGCCATTGTGGAAGCCATGGGCCTTGTGAAGACCGCCGCCATCGGACTGCACAAAATTGCCAACGACATCCGCTGGCTCGGCAGCGGGCCGCGGTGCGGGATCGGCGAGATTTCGCTGCCGCCAACCCAACCCGGCAGCTCGATTATGCCCGGTAAAGTCAATCCGGTGATGTCCGAATCCCTTATGCAGGTTTGCGCTCAGGTTGTTGGAGCCGATGCTGCCGTCTCGTGGGCGGCCGCCAGCGGCAGCACCTTCGAGCTGAATGTCATGACGCCTGTCATGACATGGAACCTGCTCGAATCCATCCGCCTGCTGGCTGCCGCTGCCAGTGTTTTCCAGGAGAAATGCGTCGAAGGCATCTCGGCCAACCGCGCGCGTTGCGAAGAATTGATTGAGTTAAGTCTTGCGATGGTGACCAGTCTCGCCCCGAAGATCGGATACGATCGCGCCGCGGCCATCGCGAAAAAAAGCGTCGAAACCGGCCGCACTGTGCGCGAGATCTGTTGCGAAGAACAGGTGCTGCCGGAATCTGAATTGGAAGCTGCACTCAATCCCTCCGCCATGACTATGCCCGACGAGACCTGAGTTTTCCGGTTGTCGAAACGCCGCCTGCGCGCCGGGGTGGCCCAGCGTTTTATGCCAGTTGTCTTCCTTCACGGGGTCTCCACACGCTCTAACCCGCGCACCGCCCGCCAAACGGCCGCCCGCGATGCGTTGATTCGGGCTGCGCTTCTGCATCCGCCGGATGCTTCCGTTCTCAATCCGGCGTGGGGCGATCTCCTGGGGCCGTTGTCCCCGCCGGACAATCCGATCGTGCCGCGAGCTGCCAGCGTGCAGGCATTGTCTACGGCGGCCGGGGAAATGGTCCCGCCTGCATCTGGAGTGGCACCAGGTTTTGCGGACGCGGTCGACGCCTTTTTCGCGCGTGCCATGGAGGATGTTCCAGCAGGGAAACTCGACACCGTGGCGGAAGCAGCGATCGACTCAGCCCGTTACGCGCGTGCCGAACCGCGGCCGGGATGGTTCGATCCAGCAAACGATGCGGATCTCGCGGCGGATCTTGAGCGCGCAATTGGGCGGGAGACCGTGCAGCTCGCAGGTTCGGGAGAAACCGTGCCCGCAGGATTCCTGCACCCGATCGCTGCCACATTCGATGCGGTGCGACCGCGAATCACGCAGGCGGCTGCCTCGTTTCTCGGCGATGTGTTTGGATATCTCGGCACGCGCGGATCAAAATCGCGCCCCGGTCCGATCCCAAAGCTTGTCACCGAAGCCCTGGATGACGCGCGGCTTGCTGCCAACAAACTGGGAGCGCCATTGATCGTTATCGGGCATAGCATGGGTGGCAACATCGCCTTCGACGTGATCGGTTTTTGGCGTCCGCGCCTTAAAATCGATTGCCTTGTGACTGTCGGATCGCAGGTCGCCTTGTTCCGGCAGCTTAACCTCTTTCCCGCGGCACCAGTTGGCAGCGGGAAAGCCGCGCGGCCGGAAAATGTGCGGGAATGGGTGAATGTCATCGATCCGTCCGATGCCCTCGCGTTTTTGTGTGCGCCAGAATTTCGCGGGGTGAAAGATCGCGATTACCGGACGGACGCAGGCATCTTTGGAGCGCACAACGCCTATTTCGAGCGCGCCAGCTTTTTTGAGCGTCTGTCTGCCTACACGCAAGGCACCATCCGAGAGTGAACCGACCATTCTGAATGTCGGACGAGCGTGGGGCCGCCATGGCCTTGAGGGCAATGCTGCCTTGCGCCGCCAGATAATCCGTTTGCGCCGGCGATGGCCGTGGGCAAGATGTGGTACTGTGACCGAAGCGACTTACTCGGCTCCGCCCGAGATGCTGGAAGAGGCAATCCGCCTTATCGCCGACCGCTCAGGGCGCATGACCCCTCAGCGTCGCGCGATCATTGAGGCGGCGTTTTGTCAGGAGCACCCTTATACTGCAGAGGAACTCTATGAACAGGCGCGGGATCGAAACCCGGGTGTCTCGCGCGCAACGGTGTACCGTACCCTGCCGCTTCTGTTGGAAACGCATTTTCTGCGTAAAATCGTTCTCGATTACGAGCCGGCGCGGTATGAACCCAACCCGCATTCGCGGTCTCATCACAGTTTCATCTGGTGCACCGATTGCGATCAGATGTTTCCCTTCGACGATCATTGTCTTGGATTGCGTGAAGCGCCCTTGATTCGCTCCCTCGGATTTGTGGCGCGGGACGTTCAACTCCGGGTGGACGCCACCTGCGATGAATTGCATCGCACCGGCGTGTGTCGCAGGGGGAATAAAGGGAAAAGACATTCAGCGACAGTGGCGCGATGAGTGCGGGGGGTGGGAGTTCCGCCGTCGTAGGAGTCGCCTCAGGCCCGTTTATCGTGGCAGGGCGCGCATTCGGCTCGCGGCTCATTCTGGGCACGGGAAAATTTGCGTCCCCGCAGCTCATGCAGGCGGCCATCGAATCCAGCGGCGCAGAAATGGTTACAGTCGCGCTGCGCCGCGCCGATCTCAGCGGGGAAAAAGATCCGTATGCAAACATCCTCGAGTTTATAGACCCGGAACGCTGTCTGCTTTTGCCCAACACAAGCGGTGCGATGGACGCCGAAGAAGCGGTGCGCCTCGCCCGGCTCGCTGCCTCGGCCGGCCTTCCGAAATGGGTCAAGCTCGAGATCCATCCCGATCCGCGTTATCTGCTTCCTGATCCCGTGGAGACGTTGAAGGCCGCCGAAACGCTCGTAAATGAAGGCTTCACAGTCCTGCCGTATATGAATGCCGATCCTGTGCTGGCGAAACGGCTGCAGGACGTGGGGACGGCAACCGTCATGCCGCTCGGTTCGCCCATCGGCAGCAATCGCGGGCTCGAAACCCGCGCGCAAATTGCCATTATCATTGAGCAGGCCACGGTCCCAGTGGTGGTCGATGCCGGGCTTGGCGCCCCAAGCCATGCTGCAGCCGCCATGGAAATGGGGGCGGACGCCGTTCTCATAAACACCGCTATAGCCGTGGCGGACGATCCGGCCCGCATGAGCCGCGCCTTCCGGCTTGCCGTCGAAGCCGGGCGGGAAGCATTCCTGACCGGACTTGGCACTGCGTCGGACACCGCCATCGCAACCAGTCCTCTCTCCACATTTCTTGAGTGAGCGCGGCCCGCGATGGCGGTTGATGCGTCATCCGGTTGCTCAGCTTCTATTGCGGGGCTGTTTCCGTGGCCTATTTGCGCGGCTTATGGCGGATGTCTGAACCGGCGCCGCTGTACACGGTGTCCTCGGCGATGCTTTTACAATGGTCGCCGATTCGTTCGATGTGGCCGGCGATAAAAATGAGCGCGATATAATCGCGCGCACGGTCTGGCACGATGGTGATTTCGCGTGTTAGCCGGTTGGCGATTTCGCGGTTCTGTTCGTCGAGCGCTTTGTCGCGCCGGATGATTTCGCGCGCAGTGACCGTATCGTCGTCCGCATGAGCCTTGAGCGTGTCGCGGAACATGCGTAGGGCGGATTCAAACAGAGGATGCACCAGCGCCACGGAATCGAGCGCCGGCTCCTCGTTAAGCTTGCGGGTTTTGCGAGCGATGTTCGTCGCCTGATCGGCAATGCGCTCGAGATTTGCCCCGAGTTTCATGGCGGCGATCACGCGCCGCATATCGGTGGCAACAGGGTGAAAACGCGTCAGGATATTGACGCCATCATGATCCACTTCGACCTCAAGGGCGTCGATCTCCTGGTCGTCGGCGATGACTTGGTTGCACAGCGCGGAATCGCGCTCAAGAAGTCCCCGCAGGGCGTTGAATGTGCTCCGCTCTGTGAGGCTTGCCATCATCAGCACATTGTTGCGCAGGTTTTCCAACGCGGTATCGAACGGACCGTAAATATGATCTTTTCCGGGCATTAAGGCGAATTCGCGGGCGGAAGTGTGGAAGTTCGCCGACTAAAAAATTACCGACGACACAAAGGTCTCCACGTCCGCAATCGGCAGGCGTTCCTGCGTCATCGCATCGCGATGACGGATTGTGACTGTGTCTTTGGCCGCAGGATTATCCCCAAGCCCAACTGTGTCGAAATCTACGGTGATGCAGAACGGCGTCCCGATCTCATCCTGCCGACGGTAGCGCCTTCCGATCGCTCCGGCCTCGTCGTACGCGGTCATCATGCGCGGACGCAGGACCGCCGCAATCTCGCGGGCGCGCGCGACGAGTTCCGGCTTGTTTTTTAAGAGCGGAAAAACCGCGCATTTCACCGGCGCCATGCGCGGATGAAAGCGGAGCACGGTGCGCACTTCACTTTTGCCGTTTTCCCCCTCCACCGTCTCTTCATTGTACGCTTCACAGATCAGCGCCAACACCGTGCGATCCACGCCCGCGCTCGGCTCCACGACATGCGGCACAAGGCGTTCCCGCGTGTCCTCGTCGAAATAATCCAGCGGTTTGCCGCTGTGCTCGATGTGCCGCGATAAATCGTAATCCGTGCGGTAGGCGATCCCTTCCAGTTCGTTGACTCCGAACGGGAATTCGTATTCGAGATCGTAAGTTTTCAGCGAATAAAAGGCGCGTTCACCATCGGGAATATCGTGCACGCGAATGCGGGCGCGCGGAATTCCGATGTCTTCATAGAATCGCAGCCGCGTCTCCAGCCATTCGTCGGTGAGACGAAGACCATCTTCAGGTTTGCAGAAGTATTCGATTTCCATCTGCTCAAATTCGCGGGAACGGAAGGTGTAATTGCGCGGATTGATCTCGTTGCGGAACGCTTTGCCAATCTGCGCGATGCCGAAGGGAAGCTTGCGGCGCGTTGTATCAAGCACATTTCGAAACTGCACAAACATGGCTTGGGCGGTTTCCGGCCGCAGATAAACCAGGTTGTCTTCGCTTTCCACGGGGCCGGTGTAGCTTTTGAACATTAAATTGAACGCGCGTGGCTCGGTTTTTTCTCCCGCACATTGGCTGACCGACTTGCCGGGAGTCTGACGGCACGGCGTGGTGTCGAGTTGATCCGCTCGGAAGCGGCCTTTGCATGTTTTGCAATCCACCATGGGATCCGAAAACGTTTCCTCGTGGCCGCTCGCCTTCCACACAGCCCTGTTCATGACGATGGCCCCGTCCATTCCCGATATGTCTTCGCGCTCCAGAACGTTTCTTCGCCACCAGAAATCCTTGAGGTTGCGTTTGAGTTCCACGCCCATCGGGCCGTAATCCCAAAAGCCGTTCAGGCCGCCGTAGATTTCACTGGATTGAAAGATGAAACCGCGGCGTTTGCACAGGCTCGTGATTTTTTCCATGGCCCGCTCCCCCTGAGAGGCAGCCTGGTCTTTTGGAGGTTTTCCCATTGGCGCGAAGTTTCGACAGCAGACCGGGGGAAGCGCAAGCGAAATCCCTGCAGAGCATCCCGCGTGGCCGCGGGTCCCGACGCCACCACTCTGCGCGGGTGCGCGGGCGGCTTGTCGGCCGGGCGATCCTTTGCGATTATCCAGGATTCATGAACACGACGCCCAGGCATCGACCTGCCGCATCATTCGCTTCGCTTTTTGCATGCCTTCATTTCACGCTCGTCGTGATCACGGTGTTCGCGGTGATCGCGTCGGCGAAGGTCGACGCCCAATCCAGGGAATCCCAATCCGCAGACAATCCCGCGGCAAAGCAAACCGTGTCCACCCTGTACACACGGGCGCAAGGCGCGTATCTGGCAGGCGAGAGCGATGAAGCCGCCACTCTCTTCCAACAGGTGCTTGCCGCCCAGCCTCAACACGAGGGCGCGCGCAATTATCTGCGTATGATCGCCGCAGAACGCCGTTTGCCTGGTTCGGGTGGCTCGCTCGAGCGGCGCCTTTCCGGAGTTGTCCTGCCGGAAGTGAAGTTCCGCGATGCGTCGCTCTCCAGCGCCATCGAGTTTCTGCGCCAGGCCACTGAACGCGCCACAGACGGCGCGCTAAAACCCAATTTTATCCTTCAACTCCCGCCCGGATACGCAGATTCCATGTTTATTACCATGGAAGTCAGCAACATGCCCTTTCCTGAAGCGCTGCGTTACGTGTGTCGCCTCGGCGGTGTGCAATTCACAATTGAAGACCACGGCATTCTAGTGGAACAAATTCCTCAGGCGGGCGGATCATAGGCGGTCGCAAAGGAATCGGCGGAACTGAACTGCAGCGCGGCTGCGGCACCCCGGAGCCTGGACGATTTCTCAGAGCGTGGCATCTTCCACTTCGGGGATGACGTCCGCCTGATAGCCCGGCGCTCCCAGTTCCCCACGATCCAGTCCAAATACCTCGGTGTCTTCCGACACACGAAGTCCGGGCACCGCCTTCAGAACGCCAAACACGGCAAGCCCGCCAAGCAACGCCGCGAGTGCCGTCGCCACGATGCCGACTGCCTGAACGCCAAGTTGTCCGGCATTTCCAAAAAGCAATCCGCCGACAGGTCCGTCCACCCCGTTCCATGCCGCGAGCCCAGTATCGCTTGCGAACAGGCCCGCTGCCAGTGCCCCCCACGCGCCGCAAACTCCGTGCACAGAGATGATACCGGCTGGGTCGTCCAACTTCATACCATGCAACACCACATGCGTGGCACCCCCCACCAGCAGCCCGGCAATGCCTCCGACGACAATTGCAGCCCACGGATCGTAAAATGCGCATCCCGCAGAGCATGCCACCAGACCCGCCAACCAGCCGCGCAATGTTGCAAGCGGATCCGGACGGCGCAACAGCACCCAGCTCATGGCAAGCCCGGCAGTGGCCCCCCCTGCACCGCCAAACAGCGTGCACACCGCCATGCGCGGCATCGCACCTTCCAGATCGGGAATCGCCATGCCCACAATCAGCCCCAACCAACCCGCCGATGCCAGCAGGACGCCCATCGCCACCATGTTGAGGTTATGCCCAGGAATGGCGTTGATTGTGCCGTCGCTGTTGAAACGCCCCGCGCGCGGTCCCAACATCCACACTGCGCCAGCTGCCAGTATGCCGGCCGTGAGGTGGATGACAGTCGCCCCCCCGACGTCCAAATACCCGTGGCCGAGTCCGTTTGCTGCGCCCAAACCCGCAAGCCACCCGCCGCCCCAGATCCAACAGGCGATCAGCGGCTGGATTGCTGCTCCAACGACGAACGCAGCCAGCATCCCGGCGGCAAGTCGTCCGCGCTCCATGAAAGCGCCCGCGACAAGCATCGCGCAAAATCCTGCCAGTACCCCGTGGAAAAGGAACAGCGCCCAGACATCCGCGGTCAAGCCGGGTCCTCCCATGAAAAACATTCCGCCACCCGCCAGCCCCCGTTCCGCTCCGGCCACCGTGAGTGAGGTCAGCGCGCCCAGCGCGTCGCTGGTTTCCGCCCCGAACCTTGTGGCGCGTCCGGCAGCGTTCGCGCCGGCTCCGCCCATCTCCAGGGCAAATCCACTCAGCCAATATCCGAGCAACGCCGCAGCGAACGCTGCGAATGCGAGAAGGGTCGTGTGCGCCACATTGCGGGCGCGTCCCAAACCAGCGTGCACAAGCGAGAACCCTGCGGGCAATAGCAGTGTGAGACCGGCAGCCACAACGAGGAGCGCCGTATGAAGACTGGGATTGTTGCGCAGGTGCCCTGCATTTTCAGCAGCGGGTTCACGTTCGCGCGATACGATGGCCTCGTCTGTATCGGCCTGCGGTTGGACGGCCCCTCCCGGCCGGGTATCGCCCGTTTGCGACCGGATTGTCGGCGGCAGGCCACCAACTTCTGTAACCGGGGCGGGTCGTGCCTCAGTCTGGAAAGAGATTGGCGGACGAGGCTGGCCTGCACCTGTCAGTTCATCGAAAGAGGGCATTTCCTCCGGGGCATCCACGGGAAGGTTTCCGGGCAGAGGTTCCGGGTTGAGAATGGCGTCCGCATCGGGCGGAAGCGGATCCTGAGCGTGAATAGGCAGTGAAATAATCGCAGCCAGAACAACGGATAAGGCGTAACCGGGGAGACGATCCATCCGGGAAGGAAGCAAAGATGGCCGGTTTCGCCACTGCGACATTTTTGTCGAGCTTAATGCGACCATTTGTGAGCCTTGCCAGCGCGCCGACATCTGCTTCGTTTGAAAGCTGGATTCTCTTTGGTTTACGCCGATTGCGTCTGATGGTCCGACCCGAAACATCCGTTCATACACCCCGCTCTGTTCCAGCGGAAAAACTCCGGACGACTCCGGGGGAATGGCCTGGCATCTTCTTTGGAGCCCAATGCAGCGATGCTTCAGACCCTTCCCCCAGCGAGCCGGGGCGGCTTCCCGATGTTGCCAATGCCGGGCGGCCGGTACATGAACCGCGCCACGGAGAGACGGTGGTGATTCATCTTCCGCCGCCGCGCCAGAGAAAATCGGCGCGCGATGAAGCAGCAAACGTTTCTGCCGACACCGGTGCAGGACCCGAGGCATCCGGTGTCGAGGAAGTGATTTTCCCCGTGCGTGGCACGCAGGAATCATCTTCTGAAGTCGGGCATCCCCAGCCGCTCTCCCCGCGGTTGGACCGGGAACCCCAACCGCTGCATCCCGCAGCATCCGATCCTGCGCTGGAACCGCTTGGCGGAGAACGTCTTCATCCCCAACGCAATGTGCGTCCGCAGCAGGAACTGCTTTTCCCGGAGCCGCCGCAAGCGC